>CANRZW010000011.1 GCA_947644545.1 uncultured Lachnospiraceae bacterium | reverse complement strand
TAAAATTTTCAAAGTTCACAAATTTCTGCTTGACTTTTTATTTGCAGACTTTATTATACAATTTCTTCCTATACAATGGAATACATTATTAAAGTCAATACCACCCATAAAACGGGTGGCATGCGGAACAGGTATAATTCTTTGTTGGTAAAAAAATCCACCCTTCCCCACACTATAAAAACCACGCAAACTTCGTCCCTTAAAAGTTGGTAAAAGATTTTACCAATTCCCGTACCAGTTTTTTACCAACTTTTCCGCAAAATCCTCTAATTTCCATCATCCCAAAATGACACCCCGGAAACGCAAAAAACGCTGGAACCATGCGGGTTTCCAGCGTTTTGCTTAATCTTATGAAATTGGAATTACATTCCCATCTGCTTTGCAACTTCCTCAGCGAAATTCTCTTCCTTCTTCTCAAGGCCTTCGCCTGTCTCGAAGCGGACAAATCTCTTAACGGAAAGGTTTGCGCCATTCTCCTTGGCAACCTGTTCAATATACTTCGCTACCGTCTGCTTACCGTCCTCGGCCTTAACATATACCTGCTCTAACAGGCACACTTCTTTCAGCTCCTTGTTGAGACGGCCGATCACTGCGCCCTCGATCACCTTCTCCGGCTTACCTGCCATCTTAGGATCATTCTTGATCTGCTCCGTGAGGATCTCTTTCTCGTGAGCCTTATACTCCTCTGACACCTCAGAAGTAGACACATACTTGGGATATAATGCCGCAACCTGCATTGCGATATTGGTCAGCGCTTCCTTGACTGCATCATTGACAACATCTGTTACCGCTTCCACGATAACACCGATCCTGCCGCCGCCGTGTACATAAGACACAGCACAACCGTCATTTGCTACCACCTTCTCGAATCTTCTGATCGTCAGGTTCTCACCGATCACGGCGATCTTGTCAACCAGAGCATCTTTCACCGTCTTAGCGGCATCCAGATGCCAGGGCTCTGCCAGGAAAGCAGCCATATCTGCTGCATCAGACTCAACTGCCTGCTTCGCTACCGCTTCCACATATGCTTGGAAATCAGCATTCTTCGCCACAAAGTCCGTCTCGGAATTCACTTCCACTACCGCTACCGTCTTATCATCCTTGATCGATACACGGCAGAGACCTTCTGCTGCGATTCTGCCTGCCTTCTTCTCAGCCTTAGCCTGTCCGTTCTTTCTCAAATACTCAACCGCTGCATCCATGTCACCATCTGTCTCGCCAAGCGCCTTCTTGCAGTCCATCATGCCTGCACCGGTCATCTCTCTTAACTCTTTTACCATTGCTGCTGTAATAGCCATCTATCTGTCCTCCAAACTATTCTGTTATCGTCACCAATTATTCGTTCTCTTCGTCAGCCTCTTCTACCTTCTGCGCTTCTGCCTCGTCAACATACTCTTCCGCACCCTGATTCGCCTCCACAACAGCATCCGCCATCTTGGACACAATCAGCTTCACGGCTCTGATCGCATCATCATTACCCGGAATGATGTAATCCAGTTCTTCAGGATCGCAGTTCGTATCACCGATACCGATCAATGTGATGCCCAGTGTATGAGCTTCCTGCACACAGATTCTCTCCTTCTTGGGATCTACTACGAAGATACAGTCGGGAATTCTGGTCATATTCTTGATACCGCCCAGATTCTTCTCTAACTTCTCCCATTCCTTCTTGATCTTGATCACTTCCTTCTTCGGCAGTACATCAAAAGTACCGTCCTCGGACATAACCTCGATCGCTTTCAATCTGTCTATTCTGGACTGGATCGTCTTAAAGTTGGTAAGCATACCACCCAGCCATCTCTCATTAACATAATACATGCCGCAGCGCTCTGCCTCTGTCCTGACAGCATCCTGTGCCTGTTTCTTAGTGCCGACAAACAGAATTGTTCCGCCCTGGGAAGCCACGTCAAATACTGCTCTGTAAGCCTCATCCACCTTGCCTACGGACTTCTGCAGATCAATGATATGAATACCATTTCTCTCTGTGAAAATATAAGGAGCCATCTTAGGGTTCCATCTTCTCGTCTGATGTCCGAAATGCACACCGGCTTCTAATAACTGTTTCATTGAAATAACGCTCATTGTTCTACCTCCATTTGGTTTGTCTTCCATAGATCCCACACCTGCTGCCACCCCTGCGTCAAGAAGCACCGACAGCCTCCAGGTCTATGTGATTACTTGTTCCTGTATGGCGCATATATTCGCACACACCTAATTAAAATAACATAAAAGAAGCTCTTTTGCAAGAGCTTCCGTAAAATTTGTAAAACCTTTGTAAAACTACCGAATCAAACCGTTACAACTCCTATTCAGCACCCGTCACGATCCTGGCGATCTGCTCATCGCTGGCATCCACCGGAATCGAAAACGTACCGGTTCTGAGCTTTTTATCGTATCCGTTCTGACACAAAAACTCATCAAAAGTATCCGCAGATGTGACTATCCCCGCATCCGCCAGCTTCCTGGCTACAGTATGGGAACCGTCACCGCTGTTAATGGTTATCGTCTTAACTGCCGGGGAAGCCGCCTTGCCTGCAGCATTCTTTGTGCCATCCTCTTCTTCCTCCGCGTTATCCCCTTGTACTCTGCCTTCCTCTGTTCCCGTTTCCTCTATATCTTCTTCCGGATCTTTATCTTCATCCTCTGATACAGAATCGTCCGCCGGCTCGATATCCCCGGAAACCGCCTCCTCAACCTGCCCGTCATCCGCCGAAACATCTGGCTGGGTTTCCTCTTCCGCCGGCTCCGGATCGTTCTCCCGCGCGGATGCCTCTTCCGCCGGCTCCCTGCCGGCATCCTGTCTGGATATTGTCTCCGTGACATCTTCTAACAGATCCGCTCTTTCCAGCTCTTGCTCCTGTTCCTGTTCCTCCTCATCCATATCCGAAAGAACCGTATTCTCCACCATACCAAGTTCCTTCGCTCTGGCTATGATCTCCTGATCTGTCATCGTTTTGTTACGAGACGCTATCATTCCCATAATGACCGCAGTCACAACGATGCCGACTCCAAGACCACGTAAATAGTACTTTCGCTCCATAATATCCCTTCTTATCTTATGAGCTTCGTATCGATCAACACTACACCCCTTCAAACAGATCGATCACAAGCTTCACTTCTCCTAGTCCCAATCCCAGTTCTTTCGCGATAGCCATATTGGACTTACCGGCTTTGTGCAGATCCAGGATCCGCTCATTGCTGTTTCTTCCATTATCCTTCGCAAACTGAATATCCACTGTTGATACCGTATCCGATGCTCTCTTATCCGCCGCGTATTCTCCTCCGGCTTCCATGCCCTCGGCTGCAGCCTCTCTCCGAATCCCCAGCCTTTTGATGGCTGCCCGCTCCATACCGGTCTGTGGCACGGCACGCTCTTTTTCTGCAAAAACAGCGCCGGCAGGCATATCTCCGGCATCCTCCGGAACAAGATCGTCATCCGGCTCATGAATGATCTCCACCCTTTTGGGCATGATCGGCTTAAATTCCTGTTCAAAGGAAATTTCCTTAGGTTCCTCTTCGATTTCCAGATCGGCAGATGTGATCCAGTCATCCGTCGTCTCCGCTATCTCCTCCTGATCCGGCAGCTGCTTCACAGCCTGCACACCGTCTTCGATTCTTCTCGTCTCCGTCAGGTCGGAAGCGATACGGATCGCCTCCTGGGCCGCTTCCCTGGCCACTCTCGCCGCATTCTGCGCGTCCCATACTCCCTTGACCGCATCATCTGCAGCCCGCAGTACATCATTGATCCTGGCCGACGCTTCGTCGACCGCCTTCAATACGTCATCTGCCTTGGCCATAGCCTCATGCACCGTCTCTTCGGCATCTTTCAGCGTCTGTTTCACGCCGTCTGATACCTGGGTCGCCTCGCCGATCGTCGCCATCAGGGTATCGTGCTTATCATTCAGCATATCATACAAAAAAACAACTTCCTTATGGTTCTTATGGATCTCCTCCAACACGGTATCCGAATACTCGTTGATCGCCATGATCTTCTCATTGGTCAATCTTTCCATGGATCGCTCTGTCTTTTCTACCGAATAGCTGACAGTCTCCTCTACGATATCGGCAACCTTATCTTTAATATGTTCTATCTCTCCAGCGATCAGCTTTCTGATCTCATCTTCACTGATCAGTTTTACTTCCTCATCAATATCCTTCTTCCTTGCGGGCATAAAATATCCCAACAGAAATACTGCTGCTCCGATTATGATCAGAATGATCTCTGCTGCACTCATGTTTATATCCATTCCCTTCTGTGATCTATATCTTGATATCTACCTTCTTCATGATCACTTTGCCGTCGGGGTCCTTCGTCTGTTTTCGATTCCTGGAGCGGCCGCCGTCACCGCGGTATTCATTGCTCCCCTTATCCTTGGCATCAAATTTACGCTCATGGTACTCCGGTTGTTTTCCCTCATTGACTCTCTTGAGCTGCTTCTCAACCTGCTTGGTCATCTGCTGGCCGAAATTCGCCTGCTCTACCATACCCTTGGTATCGTCGTTATGTTTGATCGTCGTATAATCCTGGGCTCTTGTGATCTGCCCCTGCATCTCTACGAATCCTATTGCCATCTTTTCCGCCCTCTACCTTACTCTCTGCACACCCTATAAAATTTATTCCCAACTCACCAGCTCATCAACGCTTCTTCACGCCTGTCTCTGTTAATATTCCGATATAATTCCCCATTCTTCCACGCATCTTCTGCAATGCCCTCGTATGAAGCTGCGATATTCTGGACTCTGATACGCCCAGAATATTGCTGATCTCTTTCAACGTCAAATCCTCATAATAATACAGAACAATGACTTTACGCTCCTTCTCGGTCAGAATTTCCAGGGACTCCGTCAGCATCTTCTTCAACTCATCCCTCTCCAGTACTTCTTCCGGACTGTCGAACTGCGTACTCCTGCTCTGTCCTGCTTCATTAGGAACTTCACTGCCCTGTTCCAGAAACTCGTTCAGCGAGACCACATTCGTGATCTTCATCTGAGACTGCCAGTCCAGATACTCGTCCCCGCTGATACCAAGACCGGCCGAGATCTCCTCGTCGGTAGCGCTCCTGCCGTATTTCGTCTCGATATCCCTGATCACTGCATCGATCTTCTTCTGCTTCTGTCTGATCGTACGCGGGATCCAGTCCATCTTACGGATCTGATCCAGGATTGAACCCCTGATCCGCAGACTTGCATAGGTCTCAAATTTGACATCCTTCAAGAAATCAAATTTGTCTATGGCGTCAATGAGTCCGAATATACCATAGCTGACCAGATCTTCATACTCTACGTTATATCCGAGATACATGCTCAAGCGTCCTGCCACGACCTTTACAAGCGGAGCATACTCCAATATGATTTTTTCTCTGATCTCAGGAGATTTTGCCTTTGCATACTCCTCCCAAAGTTTCTTCTTGCCTGCCTCATCCATCTATGCTCTATTCATCCTTATTTCTTCGTGAATACTGCCATCATATCTGCAATATCCCTGAATATACACCTGAACTACTGCTTCCAGGCTTATATGACCGCTTCTGAAACTATCTTGTCTTACCTTCTTCCGCGAGTTCCTTCTCGATGACTTCGCCTTCTTCCATGTTGGCCTCTTCCAGTTGACGCTCAAATCTGTCCAGCATCCCCTTATAAACACATCCTGCTATATAAAATACGATCAACACACATAGCAAAATGATCAGCATAGACTTCGTATCATAATGTTGGATACGAAGCGTAATGCTGGTAACAGCTCCGGCAAGCAGCATCACAAAGGGTGGTATCAGTTTACGCTGCTTAGCTCTGAAAGCCCGCTCCTTTGCTTCTCTTTTTTCCCGTGCCTCCCGCTCCTTGGCGCTCTCCGCATCGGGTTGGATTTCCTGCTCATTTTCAATTTCTTCAACGGTATTTACAGTTTCGTTCTCCAACTTATAATCCTCTCACATCTTCTATCCGCTTTCCTAGATCACGCTTTCCGGCTTCCCTACTGCACGTATGACGAAGTCTCCGGTCTCTGGGTAGAAAATAACGGTTCTTCCATAGTTCTTACCTGTATCCTGCGCGATAACAGGTATTCTGAGCTGTGCCAGCTTCTTCTTGCTTGCTTCTACATTCCTCTCCCCTACGCGGACCATATCATTCTTGCTCTGGAAAGCAAACATCTGTGCTCCTCCTGCAATCTTGGCAACCAAACGCCCTCTGTTTGCCCCCCTGGCTACTACCTGCCTGACAAGTTCCTCTATTCCAGTATCCGCAAATTTCGGGATATTCGTATTGTTTCGGATAATCGTGCTATCCGGAAGCATTACATGCGCCAATCCGCCGATCTTGGTAACCGGATCGCGAAGCGCTATTCCGACACAGGATCCCAGTCCCAACGTGGTAATGCTGTCAGGACTGACACACACATTCAAATCAGCCATACCGACCTTTATCACATTGCCCATAATATGACATCTCCTGTTTTCATTTCTCAAATTACATTTATCATTATCAGTAACAATTCAGCTGCCCTGACTGCCGGTTCAGTCCCAACCTATACAAGTCCTAACGCCGATAAGATCTTGCCATAAGAATCCAGATTCGGCACCAGAATAAAATATCCGTCCAGAACGACCTCATCAAAAAACTGCGTCTGGATCAATAACATCTTATCGCCGAGCGTCCCGAACTCGATCGCGGGAACGCTTAAGATTGCTCCTGCCATATCCACTGTCAGATCCGGAACCGACGGATGAATCTTCAGATTCGTCAGACTGGAGAGCGAATTCAAATAGGCCGCCGTAATAATGTTGCCGACCTCTTTCAGAGCGGAAAATTCCATCTCCGAAAACTCTTCCCCCTCCACGGAAGTACCCATCAACTTATTCACGAGATGTCTGGCTGCCTGTTTCTCCAGAAGAAACATGATGCTTCCGGCAATGTCTCCCTCGATGCCGAGGTAGATTCCGGCCATAATAATCTCCTCGCCGCCCATAAGCTGGCCAAGCTCTTTAAACTCCATTAATTTAACCTGCGGAACCGACATATCCACTTTGCACTGCATCATCTGCGACAATGCCGTAGTGGCATTGCCGGCTCCGATATTCCCCAGTTCCTTCAAAACATCAAAATATTCATCTGACATTTTTTCTAATGTAATCCCGCCCACTATACATCCTCCTATAAGTTTTCGAGAACGACCGAATTCAGATCAAGCAAGGAGATCAATCCGCCTGCGCACTTACCGACACCGCACAGGAAACTGTCTTTATCATCTTTGGAATCATATGCGATCTTTTCGATCTGGTCACTCTCCAGCGTAACGACCTCTTTTACCTCATCTACTATAATACCGATCAAACCGTTCATTCCCAGCTTCAAAATGATGATACGGCTGGACTTCGTTTCCTGATCCGGCTCCAATCCCATCTTGATCCGAATGCTCATTACCGGAATGACTTCTCCACGCAGGTTAATCACACCTTTCAGATAGGAATCTACCTTCGGCACTCTGGTAATATGCTGCATTCTGACAATGTTTTCAATATATTTGATATCAATACCGTACTGCTCTTCCCCCAGTTTGATCACGATAAACTGTTTATAATCCCCGGTTGCTTTTAATTCTTCCATGTCATCGTTCCTCCCTCTGCTTAAATCAATGTATTGGCATCCAGGATCAGGGCTACTTCACCATCACCCAGAACGGTTGCGCCGCTGATCACCTTACATTTGCTGACATACTTGCCCAGCGGTTTGATTACGATCTCCTGCTGTCCGATCAGTTCATCCACGACCAGACCCGCAAGCTTATCACCCTTCTTCACGATGACAACAACCAAATTTTCATCCGGATCTTTCTTACTCTCGATATCCAGAATTTCATTCAGACGAATAAGCGGAATGACCAGATCACGCAGCTGGATCACTTCCTTGGCCTGTACGAGTTTGACATCCTGCGGCGGAATATCTTCTATCGTCTGAATAGCGCCAAGAGAAACCGCATACTTCTCATTACCGATATCCACCATGAGAGCCTGGATGATCGCCAGTGTAAGCGGCAGTCTGATGATCCATGAGCTGCCTTCACCCAGCTTGGACTTCACTTCCACTTCACCGCTCAGCGCCTCGATCTTGGACTTCACAACGTCAAGTCCTACGCCTCGGCCTGATACGTCAGAAACAACCTGCGCCGTAGAGAAACCTGCATTGAACAGCAGTTCAATACTGTCTTTCTCGTTCATGTTCTCAGCCTGCTCCGGCGTGATTACCCCGCGCTCGATTGCTTTATTCCTGACAGCCTGTGTATCGATACCGTTACCGTCGTCACGCACCTCGATCACTACGTTGTTACCATCCTGATAAGCATCCAGGAAGATAGAACCCACTTCCGGCTTTCCTCTCTCCTTACGTACTTCCGCAGACTCCAGACCATGGTCAGCCGAATTACGCAGAAGGTGCATCAGCGGATCGCCGATCTCGTCTACCACGGTACGGTCAAGCTCCGTCTCCTCACCTGTCATATACAGTTCCATCTTCTTGCCCAGCTTCTTCTGCAGGTCACGTACCATACGCGGGAACTTGCTGACCGTACTCTCAATAGGCACCATTCGCACCTTCATCACGGATTCATGCAGCGATGTCGTCACACTCTCCAGATACTCGATCTGCTCATTCACTGCCGTGCTGGATGTCCCGGATACGGCAGAGGCCGAAACAAGAGAATTCTTGGCAATAATCAACTCACTCACGAGATTCATCAGCGTATCCAGCTTCTCGATATCTACTCTGACGGTCCTGTTTACCACCGGTTTACTTGCTGCCGGTTTCTTCTCTTCTACTTTCTTATTTCCCTTGGCCGGCGCTGCAGGAACCGCTGCCGGCGCCGCAGGAACTGCTGCCGGTTCTACTGCCTCCGGCTTCTCCTGTGTCTCCTGCACCGCTGCTTCTGTCTTCTCTTCATGATCCAGATCCAAAACGTCTCCAAGCACTTCCTGAATCTCGGATACATTGCTGGCTGCAGCAATCACTTTATCTAACGGACTCCCGGATATTACGATCAGGCTGAAATCAAATCCGAACTTTTCGTCCTCAATCTCCTGTGTGGGCGGATCGGATACAATGATCTCTCCGTCTTCCTCAATCGCCTTAAAGACAAGAAAAGCTCTTGCAGCTTTCAGGATACATGCTTCCTGTATACTGACTGTAAGGCCGTATACGTTCTTACCCTGCTTCACCGCTTCTTTCAGAACGGACCGCTCACTCTCACCCAGTTTGATCTCCAGCCACTTCTTACCGCCCGACTCACCTGCCGGCTGCTCGGACGTCGGTGCTGCCGCCGGCGCCGCCGTCTCGGCTCCTTCCTTACCATCATTCATGATGTCATTGAGCTGTTTGATCAACGGTTCATTATCGTTGGTTCCTTCATCGGCGCTTTCACGGATATTGGCATTATATTCATCCAGTGCGTCCAGACACTGGAACAGTACGTCGATCATTTCCGCCTTCACTTTGATGTTGCCGTTACGTACTTCCGAGAATACGTTTTCCATGTCATGGGTCAGATTCTGCATTCTCTTATAACCCATCGTACCCGCCATACCCTTCAGGGAATGCGCAGCACGGAAAATCTCATTGATCGTATCCATATTGTCAGGTTCCTGCTCTAACAGGAGAATCTGCGTATTCAGGTTCTGCAAGTGCTCATCTGTTTCATCAAGGAAAATCTCAAGATATTGACTAACGTCCATATTATTTTACCCCCACGTTCATTATTATTTCCTGCGCAACTTGTTCAAGTGGTATAATCTGATCTGCTACACCGGCCTTCACAACACTCTTCGGCATCCCGTACACCGCACAGGTACTCTCTTCCTGCGCAATCACCTGAATCTTCTTCTTCAGCTTGAGATTGCGGATACCCTGCGTACCGTCGGCTCCCATGCCTGTCATGACAACACAGACGACCTGATCATATCGGCTGTCTCTTAAGGATTCATACATATAATTGGCACAGGGCTTTACCCCTTCTCTGGAAGGTTCATCCGAATAATGAATGACATGTCTCCCGCCGGAACACACCACATTCAGATGTTTGCCGCCTTTGGCTATGTACACCTTGCCGCTTTCCACTGCGTCGCCTTCCGCCGCTTCCTTGACCTCAATCTCACTGAGCGTATTCAACCGCTCCGCCAAAGATGCCGTAAACCCGGCCGGCATATGCTGTACGATCACGACCGGTGCATTCAGATTCCTGGGCAGTCTTGGGATCACCGACTGCAATGCCTTAGGACCACCTGTCGAACTGGCAATCGCGACCACCTTGTTTCCCATCACGGTGGAAGTATGTTTCCCTACCAGTTCCAGCATCTTCTTGGAAGCCTTAACATCCTCTGCCGTATACACCTTGCTCCTGAAAGAAGGAACTCTGGACTCTGCCACTGTCGTGAGAATGCTCAGCATCTTCGTCTTGAACTCGTCGCCTCTGCAGTCCATTGCATTATTTGGTTTGTGAATAAAATCCAGTGCCCCCAGCTCCAACGCATCTAATGTAATCTTAGCGCCTTCCCTGGTATCGGTACTGGCCATCATAACTCTGGCCGCGATCTTGCGGTCATGTAATTCTTTTAACAGCTCCAGACCGTTCATCTGTGGCATGTTGACATCCAACACCACCGCGTCATATGTCTTCCTGCTCAACAGATCCAACGCTTCCAGGCCGTTGACTGCTCTGTCTTCCACATGGAACCCGCTGTCGCTGTTTATTATATCACAAAGAACTCTTCTCATGAGTGCAGAGTCATCAACAACCAGTATTTTTTTCATCTTTTCCTCCATTCTGAAGCGTATTGCATTGAGGAAGCGAGCAGCATCTCCGCTCTGCGATCAAACTTTCCTCCCTGCCTACCAGCTTCTTTTCTGATTCCTGAGCGTTCTCCGTTCTTCATCAAAAATATATTTTATGATCTCTTCTCTTTCTTCCATATCCATATTAAGATATTGTACTCTGTGTTCAAAAGTACCCGGACGATTTTCCACTTCCTTTACGGACAATACCTTGCCGACCAGACTATACTCCTTATCTTCCTTGCCGTTCACCAGGCGATACTTACACATGATCAGGCTGTCTGCCTCATACGCGTAATCAGCGATAAACCGCAGCCCACCTCCGCTGATATCCACGATCACACATCCCTTAAGCGGCAGGTCCTGAATCCGTACTTCCTTTCTTCCGGCTTCGGCCATTCTCACCTCTTCCTTCTGCAGCGGTCTCGAATTCATCTCCAGGGCACAGCTTAACCGATAGTACTCCCGTCGCTGGTATTTCCGCAGATTACTGATCAAATCCATTGCCAATACAAAGACATTATTGTCCTTATAGCGGTCAACGATCCTGGCATAGCACTGATACAGCCCGCTCTCCGTAAAGAAATACAGATCATATTCACCGTCCACCGGCAGCGGAACAACCTTAGACTTTTCCATTGGCATCGTGATCTCTATCCTGTCCTCGGAAATAATATCGATCACCTTACTCTGATACCCTCTGGTTCCTGTTTTGATCTCGTCGCGATCATCCGTCTCATCCGTCTCTGAATGCACTATTTCCTGCAGGTCCACACGACAACCCGGAAACACATATTTAGACAAAAGATTTGCCATACTCTCCTCCTCTCTGGGCATCTTCAACTGCCACAGATCCTATTCTATATCACTTATCTTCTCTCTATCTCTTACCTATAATATGAGAGAAAAATGCAGCCATACCACGCTTTGTCAGATTACTGCTCGCCTCTTTGTTCATAAGCTTCGCCGCCAGGGCTTCATAGGCGATCGTCGCCTTGGCCCGTGGATTATCCAGGGATACCGGCATCTGCTGCATAACCGCTTTCGCAAGCAGCTGATCCTGTGGTATCATTCCAAGATAGGTGATCGGCACTCTCAAATAACGCACCACGACCGATTTCAGCTTGGAGAACAACGCCTCCCCTTCCGCCTCATTTGCCACCTTATTCGCAATCACCTTAACCGAAGTTGTTTCGTTAGAATACCGCGGATGTCGGTTTAATGCCTTGAGCAATGAGTAGGAATCGGTAATAGACGTCGGCTCAGGCGTCGTCACTAACAGGATCTCCCCGCTCGCCACCAGAAATTCCAGTACCGCATCCGAGATCCCGGCGCCGGTATCTACAATAATAACATCTGCCATTTCATCCAACTGTACCAGATTTTGTACGATATAGTTGAGGTAGTCCCTGCTTAGATTAGACATCCCCGCAATACCGGATCCCCCTGAGATAAAGCCAACCTCCATCGGTCCCCAGGTAATAATATCCTTGATATTTTTCCCTTGATAGATTAAATCACATAAGTTATGTTTGGGCACTGCCCCAAACATAATTTCTATATTTGCCAAACCAAAATCTGCATCCAGTATAATAACCCTCTGCCCCATCTTTCGGAACTGTATTGCCAGATTGATTGCCGTATTGGATTTCCCTACGCCGCCTTTGCCGCTCGTAACCGTGATCACTCTTGCTAAGGGGCGCTGTGACTGGCCGTTCGCCTTTATTATATTTCTTAATTGTTCAGCCTGATCCATCAGCCTTCCTCCTTAGTTCTTTCCTCCCAGCAGCTTCTTAACTGTACTCTGCGGATTAAACTCTTCAATATCATCCGGAACGTTCTGCCCATATGTCACGTACGACAAAGAGGCTCCCGTATATAATTTCAGATTTAACAGATTACCAAGCGTAGTAGTCTCATCCAGCTTCGTGAAGATCAGTTTATAGTCCGCTATCTCTTTATAGGAGTCTGCAATGCTGATCAGGTCTCGATATTTGGTCGTAGCACTTAAGACAAGATAAACTTCCCGGTCCACCTTGCCGTCTACAGAATGAATAAAGTTGCCCATACTCTCTTTCTGCGTCGTATTCTGGTGGGAATGGCCTGCCGTATCTACCAGAATATAGTCATAATCCTTAAAATCCTCCATTGCCTTTCCCACTTCTTCTACCGTATAGATGATGCGGAAAGGCACTTCCAGAATATTGGCATAGATACGTAACTGCTCTGCCGCCGCGATCCGATATGTGTCCGCAGTCAGCAGCGCCACCTTTTTCTTCTGATCCACTCTGAAAATCGACGCAAGCTTGGCGATCGTAGTCGTCTTGCCGACGCCCGTCGGTCCGATAAAGAAGACGATCTTGATGCCGTTCTCTGCCGGTGTGATACAGTCCGGTTTGCCGAACTTAAGAATCATCTTCTGATAGATATTGGCAAGCGCATAGTCAAAGGGCATATTGGGCTTGTTGATCTGCCCGATCTCCTCAATGATCTCTTTCGCATACTTCTCGTCTACCTCATTATCCAGCATCGTATCCTGGAGCAGCTTCATGAACTTGTCAATTTCCGTCTCCTCTTTCGGCTTCTCCTGCTCTACTTCCTTCTCTTCTTTCTCTTTCTCCTTCTCTTCGTCCGGCTTCTGCAGCTGCTGCTCCAGCAGCGACTGCAGGCTGTCCAGCTTCTCCTCGATCGCACTGCTTTCTTTTCTTGTATTCTCCTCCGCAGGCGGTTCCACCGGCTCAGGTATCACCGGCGTCTCTTTCGACTGGCTGGAGACAACCACATTATTGATCGCCGATACCGCCGCCGTATATTTCTCGCTTTCCTCTTCGAGCGCTACCGTCACTTCCACCGTATGCGGCCGCAGAAAGGCAAACAGGCCTTTAGGCTTGATGTCCTTCACATTCATGACCACTACGCCTTCGCCCAGTTCTTTCTTGGCATTGGCGATTGCCTCATTCTCTGTTTTTGCCGTAAATTTCTTGATTATCATTATGCTGTCACCATCCCAACAGACTGTAATTCAATGTTAGACTCCACTTCATTGTAAGATACAACGACCAGATCCTTAAAATAATCTTCCGTTAATTTCTTAAAGTATACTCTCACGATAGGCGAAGTGATAACGACCGGCATCTTGCCCAGGTCTTCCAGTTTCTTCGTCTCTATCCCGACAGAATCCATAATGGCCCTTGTCTTGCCCGGATCCAGAGTCAGATAAGCTCCCTGCTCGGTCTGCTTCACGCTGGCCATGATCTCCTGCTCCAGTTTCGGATCCAGCGTTACCACGCTGGTCGTCTCATTGGACGGGAAGAACTTATTGGATATAGCCCTCTTGAGGCTCTGCCGCGCATACTCCGTGAGAATATCCGTGTCTCTGGTAGTCGCCGCATAATCGGCAAGGGTTTCAAATATGGTAAGCAGATCCCTGATTGAAATCCCTTCCCGCAGCAGATTCTGCAATACCTTCTGGATCTCACCAAGCCCAAGCAGCTTCGGCACCAATTCTTCTACCAGAGAAGGATTGGACTCCCGCAGATTGTTGACAAGATTCTGAACGTCCTGTCTGGTCAGCAGCTCCGCTATGTACTGCCTGATGATCTCGGTCAGATGCGTCGCTATGATGGACGGCGGATCGACTACCGTGTAGCCCATGCTCTCGGCCCGCTCCCGCTGTCCTTCCGTGATCCAGATCGCCGGCAGATGGAACGAAGGCTCGAAGGTCGGGATACCCGTAATCTCCTCTTCCACATATCCGGGATTCATCGCCATATAATGGTCAAAAAGGATCTCCCCTTCACTGACCTGGACACCTTTGATCTTAATAATATACTGATTCGGATTCAGCTGTATGTTATCACGCAGCCGGATAATCGGCACTACCGTTCCAAGCTCCAGCGCGATCTGTCGTCTGATCATGACAACGCGGTCAAGCAAGTCACCACCCTGATTCACATCGGCCAGCGGAATGATACCATATCCGAACTCCAGTTCAATAGGATCCACCTGCAGAAGCGATGTAACATTTTCCGGCTGCCTGATCTCCTCGGCAACAGCCTCTTCTTCATCCGCCTCATGCTCGATCTCCGCAGTCTCGATCGTACCTGCCACGATCCGTCCGGATACGATGAACAACATTCCCAAGCCGACAAAGACCACTGAGTTAAGAGGCGTAATAATGCCCAGAGCTGCCATGACCGCACCTACCAGATACAGAACCTTCGGCACGCCGAACAGCTGTCCCACCAGAACCGTACCAAAATCGGCATCCTTGGACCCCTTGGTCACCAGAATACCTGTGGACAGAGAGATCAGCAGAGACGGGATCTGGCTCACCAGTCCGTCACCGATCGTCAGGATCGTAAAGGTTGACAGCGCCTCACCAATCTCCATTCCCTGGCTCAGCATACCCATGGTAATTCCGCCGACAATATTGATCATGGTAATGAGCAGACCGGCGGTCGCATCTCCCTTAACATACTTCACGGCACCGTCCATGGAACCGAAGAAGCTGGATTCCTCCTGAATCTTCTCACGCCGTCTCTTCGCTTCCTCATCGGTGATCGCGCCCGTATTCAGATCGGCATCGATCGCCATCTGCTTACCGGGCATCGCATCCAGCGTAAATCTTGCCGTAACCTCAGCCACACGCTCGGAACCTTTATTGATGATCATAAACTGTACGATGATCAGAATAATAAATACGATCGTACCTACTACAAGATTGTTGCCGCCTACATAACTGCCAAAGGTACGCACAACATTACCGGGATCTCCGGTGGTCAGGATCAGCTTGGTCGAAGAAACATTCAACGCAATCCTGAATATCGTCGTAAAAAGCAGAATCGTCGGGAAGTACGACATACTTAACACTTCATTGGCAAACATACATCCGAACAAAACCGTAAATGCAACTGCGATATTACATCCTAACAGGACATCGAGAAGCCCCGCCGGAACAGGCACGATCAACATGATAAACGCAGAAAGCACATATAAGGTTACGCCCAGATCGGCCTTCCTCAGTTTTCCCATGACTGCTCTTTTCTCCTTTCGATCTATCTATAATACCCTGTACCTATCGTAAACTAGACTTTTCCCTGCAGATGATATACAAAGGCAAGCACTTCCGCCACTGCCTGATATAACTCCGGGGGCACTACACTGCCCACATCCACATTCGCATAAAGCATACGGGCCAGCGGTTTATTCTCAACAATTTCGATATGATTCTCTCTGGCAGACTCCTTGATCTTCTGCGCCAGATAATCAGCGCCCTTTGCGATCACATACGGCGCGTCATAGATCTGCGGATCATATTTGATCGCCACCGCATAATGCGTCGGATTCGTAATGACAACATCCGCCTGTGGAAGCTGCTGCATCATACGCCTTCTGGATGCTTCCTGCATTCTCTGCCGCTGCTTGCTCTTGATCTGCGGGTCACCTTCCTGATTCTTGAATTCGTCTTTTACTTCCTGCTTTGTCATCTTCATATCATTCTTGAACTTTACCTTCTGATAAATAAAGTCAAGCAGTGCAATAAGCATATAGAAGAGAGAGATCCGAAGCCCAAGCCCCAACACCAGTCTGCCCACCTGCTCAAGTCCCTGGTTCAGAGACATATCATAAAACAGATATAACGGCGGCATGTTCTTTTTCAGATAGGAATATACGACATATCCGATCAGTCCGATCTTGAGGAGCGACTTCACCAGTTCCATAAGCGAATTCACGGAAAAGAAACGTTTGAAGCCATTGACCGGATTTAACTTGTTGAATTTGGGCTGCAGCGGTTTGGTCGTGACACGCCACTTCACCTGCAGCAGGTTCGTCAAAAATGCCACCAGAAACCCACACAGCAAAAAGGGAGCCATGATAAGCACGACCCGAAGCATGGACTTCACAAAAAGCGTGGTGAAAGTCTTCTCCTGTATATAACCATCATACATTTTGATGTACTCCGGGATCTGGGAATAGATATCATACATATTGCCTGTAAAAAAAGTTCCCATGAACTCCATCCAGACCATAAGCAGAAGGAAGAAAGTCAGCAGTTCAAACGCATTGGTCACTTCCTTACTCTTGGCAACCTGGCCCTCATTTCTGGCATCCTGCAGTTTCTTGGATGTAGGCTGCTCTGTCTTCTCTCCGCCCGGTCCATCCTTGGCAAAGAACTGAAGATCATATTGTAGTATCACGTCATCCCCTCCACAAAGGATACGATCATTTTCTTCATCCCATCGACTATATAATCTGACGCACTCGGAAGCATTCTGACCGTCAGGAACAATATGCCAAGCCCTACCAGAACCTTAAGCTGCATACCGACCGCAAACATGTTAAGCTGCGGCGACACCTTGGCGAGAATACCAAGAATACAATTCAGAAGAATCATGGTACAGAAGATCGGAAGAATGATCCGAAATCCCATTGTCAGGTAGTTCCCCATGAAAGTAATCACCGATTCCGTCAGCGCTTCTGTCCGGAACACCGCCCCGTTAACAGGTATTAAAGTAAAACTGTCAACCAAAGCACGCAGCAGATACTGGTACAGGCCAGTAATCATAAAAAACAGCGTAAAAATATATTGATAGAACACACCTGTGAAGGTAGCCTGCTGTCTGGTCGTCGGATCCATCAGCGAAACCATGGAGATGCCGATCTCCATATCCGCCACGCTTCCGGCCAGCGACGTCACTGTAGTACAGATCTGCGCCCCCCAGCCGATCAGAAAGCCCGTCAGGGCTTCTTTCATCACAATCACGGCGTACCCCAAAAGTGTCTGATACACAACTTCGTTGCGGTCCACTACCATGTAGACCAGATAACTGAAAAAAATACTGAAACCAACCCGGATCACCCTGGGCGTATTGCTCATCGAAAAGAACGGCGCCGCATAAACAAAACAGGAGATCCTCACCAGAACAAGCAAAAAGTATTCTAAATCCGCATAAGTAAAAGTAATATCTATCATGCTGCAACCCGCTTTACCTGATGTAAACGCTGAAATCAGACCACAAATTTGTCATAAACTCTACCATATTATTCATGATCCAATGCCCCATGACCATCAAACCAAGAAAGATAGCCAGTATCTTCGGAACAAATGTCAGTGTCTGCTCCTGAATAGAAGTAACCGTCTGGAAAATACTGATCAGCAGACCTACACACAAAGATACAAGCAGAAGCGGAGCTGCACACTTAATGATCGTATATATTGCCGTTGAGGCGATCGCTGTAACGTCATCTATTCCCATTAGCAGTCCTCCTTTCCCTTATCCCGATCCCGCTAATAAAAGCTCTTCACCAGATTGGTTATAATCAGGTGCCAGCCGTCAGCCATCACAAACAGCAGGATCTTAAACGGCATGGAGATCGTTGTCGGCGGCAGCATCATCATACCCATACTCATCAGGGTCGAAGCCACTACCATATCGATCACAATAAACGGTATGTAAATCAGAAACCCAATGATAAATGCAGTCCGCAATTCGCTGACGATAAAACTGGGAATCAATACACTCATCGGAATATCATCCAGTTCACCACTCCACTCTAAACGGCTGATATCCATAAAAAGACTGACGTCCTTCTTCAGCGTCTGGCGGTACATAAAGGTCCGTAAAGGCTCCGCCGCCTTGGTGAGCGCTTCCTCATTCGTCAGTTCCCCGGCTTCATAAGGCACTACCGCTTCATTATAGACACTGGTCAATGTAGGCTGCATAATAAAGAACGTCAAAAAGAGCGCAATACCTATCAAAACTGTGTTAGGCGGCGCCGTCTGTGTATTCAGTGCCTGCCTCGTAAAATGCAGAACGATAATGATTCTGGTAAACGAGGTCAGCATTATAATCAATGACGGTGCTATCGCGATCAATGTCAAAATGATCAGAATTCGCAGGGCCCCGTTCACACTGCCGTTCCCATTGTCATACCTAACCGTCACCGTATTTGCTATATTCAATTCTGCCAGTTCATCGGCATCCTGTGAAGTCCCCGGCTCACGCACATTCGTCCGCTCATCCTGCTCCGTGCCGGTCAGATTGGAGTCCCGATACGGGGTATCAAGAGAAGCTCTGGACGTAGTTCCACAGCCAAGATACAGTATGCCTGCCAGAAACAGCAGGCATACAAACTTAACCAAACGATATCCGGAAAAATGTTTACTCATTCGTCTCGCCCATCTTCTTTTTCCAGAATAGTCTTTCTTTGTACTTTATCTAAAATATCCTTAAAACCCATAGTCTTAGGCACGCTCCCATCCGAAAGAATCAACTCCTGTTCTGAAACCTCTGTTAACATTGTAACAGTATCTTTACAGATTGCTACTGCCAAATATTTCTGCCCGACACGGATGATCTGTACATATTTGTTGTTAGACAGACCAATCGTCTCTACAATTTCCAGATTAGCATTAGAAATTCTGCTCTTCTGATAGCCTGCCATCCACTTCGTAACGAAATAAGTGACTGCCAATACCAACAGAAAAAGAATCAGCACAGTCATAAACTGTATATAAGAATCCGCTTCCCCGGAGATTGTGAGCAGCATTATCCCACTACCTTTTTGACTGCCTCAAGAACACGGTCCGCCTGGAACGGCTTAACAATGAAATCCTTGGCGCCGGACTGGATCGATTCGATTACCATAGCCTGCTGGCCCATAGCCGAACACATAATAACCATCGCTCCGGGATCCGCCTCTTTGATCTTCTTTAACGCCTGAATACCATCCATCTCAGGCATCGTGATATCCATCAATACAAGGTCAGGTTTCAGTGCATTATACTGTTCAACAGCCTTCGCACCATTCTCAGCCTCACCGGCTACATTATATCCGTTCTTTGTCAGGATATCCTTAATCATCATGCGCATAAACGCTGCATCATCACATATCAAAATATTCTTTGCCATTTCTTTTCTCCTATCATACTTTATTTGATAATCTCAGTTACACGAACCCCGAAACTCTCTTCAATTACAACAACTTCACCCTTCGCTACAAGCTTACCGTTCACAAGGATATCTATCGGTTCGCCGGCAATCTTATCAAGCTCTATAATCGTCCCCGGCGTGAAGTCCAGAATTTCCGCTATGGACTTGGATGTTCTGCCCAGTTCTACCGTAACCTCAAGCGGAACATCTTTGATCAATCCTATGTTCTCCTGGCCCGGTACTGCCCCGCTGTCCCTGGAAAAGCTCTGGAATTGTGCAGGCTGAATATTCATGTTAGGCATCATCTGCATCTGCGGCATCATTTGTGGCATTCCCATTCCCATCTGCATCTGCGGCATTCCCATCTGCATCTGGTTCATTCCCATTTGATTCATATCCATTTGCGGCATTCCCATTCCCATCTGCATCTGCGGCATTCCCATTCCCATCTGGTTCATATTCATTCCCATCTGGCTCATATCCATCTGGGGAACCGGAGCAGCCTGCGGTGCTGCTGCCTGTGGTGCGGGTTCAGATGCTGTATTATCTCCCAGCTGATTCTTTAAGAAAGTGCTACATAACTCTTTCGCAAAGTCTATCGGATATAGTTGCATGATCGTGGAATCGACCAGATCATCAATCTGCATACGAAATGCGATTTTCACAAAAATATCTGCCAGAAATGGCGCTATATCTCCACCGGACTTAAACACTGACAGATCCACAAAACTTGCCTCCGGCGGGCTGATATCAATCATCTTATCAAGCATCGTCGAAAGGGAAGTCGCCGAGGAACCCATCATCTGGTTCATGGCTTCCGAGATCGCGCTCAGATGCAGCTCTCCCAGTTCACCGTCTATATTGCTTCCGTCACCACCCATCATCAGATCCGTGATAACTTTGACGTCATGCTCTTTTAAGACAAGAATATTGGAGCCGTCCAGTCCGACCGTATACTTGATCTGAATAAACACACACGGCTTCTCATAATCTTTCAGCACATTCTCCCACTTAGCCAGTGTCACCACCGGTGTGGTAATGTTAACCCTGCGATTGACAAGCGAAGACAGTGTGGTTGCCGAAGATCCCATGCTGATATTAGCCACTTCGCCTATGGCATCCTTCTCCATCGCCGTCAAAAGGGAATCATATTGATCCGTATCCGCATCCGACGCCGGGACAGGAGCCTCTGATTCGGCCGCTGCGCTTTCACCGCCAGCCGGCGCATCCATACCGCTCAAGAGTGCATTTATTTCATCTTGTGATAACATTCCGTCCATGCTTCTATTCCTCCTCTCTTAATACCGACGTTACACGCACAGCATATTTATCTTTGCTCGAACCCGGTAAAGCGGTAAATTTCTCTATATTCCCGACATACACTTTCAAATCCTGTTCTACATCGGTATTTAAACGTATAATATCTCCTACCTGTATATTAATAAAATCTGTAATGGCGATCTCTGTCCTGCCCAGCAATGCCTTCACCGGAACATCCACTCTCTTGATCAGAGACTCGAGATATTCTTCAAGCTCATCTTCCTTCTGTTCCTGCATATTTGAATACCAGTACTTGGTATTCAATCTTTCCATGACCGACTCCAGTGTAAAGAAAGGAAGGCATATGTTCATGAATCCCTCCACATCCCCTATCTTCATATTTAAGGTCACGATCGCGATCATGTCGTTAGGAGAGATAATCTGTGCAAACTGTGAATTCGTCTCTATTCTCTCCAGAACCGGATTAATATCCACTACATTCTTCCACGGTTCACGCATAAGCTGTATAAACGTCACCAGCATCTTCTCAACGATCGTCAGCTCGATCTCCGTAAACTCTCTGGTCTTATTGAGCGGCTCTCCCTCCCCGCCCAGCATCCTGTCGATCATGGCATATCCAAGTCTGGTCGCCATTTCCACCATGATATTTCCGCCCAGCGGCTGGAAATTCACAATTCCCAGAATAACGGGATTGAAAAGTGCATTGGTAAACTCTGAAAATACGATCGCCTCGGAACTCACCACGGAAATCTGTACATTTTTTCTAAGGTATACCGGAAGGCTGGTAGATAATAACCGTCCGTAATGCTCGTATATGATCTCCAGTGTCCGCAGATGTTCTTTTGAGAACTTAGTAGGCCGCTTAAAATCATAATTCTTAACCTGCTTGTCACTGGCATCACTCATTTCTTCTGCATCGATCTCACCGCTGTTCAGTGCGGCCAGCAGACTATCAATCTCATTTTGAGACAGTACCTCTCCCACGAAAGTTCACCTCCTGTGGCACGATTTAATAAAAGTTACTGAATGATAATGTCACTAAACGCCACATTAAAGATAAACTCGGAATTAAACATCGTCTGGATCCGTTCCAGAATATCCTCTTTCATCCTGTCCTGATTATTTCTTGCATCCTCTGCCGTATAGCTCGAAATCACATCTGCTATTTCACTCTTGATCAGACTCTGCTTGGCTTCCATCTCCTCGCCGTAGGTCTTATAATCTTCATGCTTCGTATTCATGGATAATGTGATCGCTCCCACGAAGAAATGCGGTTCGCCCTCTTCACCCTCTCCACGTTTCAGTTCAATCGTCATCTTCTCAATATCATAAGTTGCAATATCTGACATCGGTACTGCTGCTGCGCCGGCATCACCTTTGGACGTAAGCTCCAGATTCAACGACCTCGTAATATTGTCTACCAATGCCGAAGTCTTTCTGGCAGTGCCCGTTACACTGAACATCATGATCGCCGTCAATACAATATTCACGATCACTAACGCCAGTATAATAATGGAAATCAGATTCTTTTTCATAACTGTATTGTTCTCCTTTTACATTATATTTATATAAGAAATTTCCTGGTTTTCTAATCTCTAATTTTCCAATCTCTAATAGGAACTGAGCGAATTGTAGATCTTGATTTCAACGCGTCGGTTTCTGGTCCGCCCCTCCGGCGTAGAGTTATCCGCAATCGGAACATACTCTCCTCTTCCCGCATGTTTGACAGTGGCCGGATCCAAATTCGTCACCGAAAGCAAATAATCAAACACCGACAACGCACGCCCCGAACTCAGCTCATCATTATTGGAATACTTCGCTCCGGACATAGGCACATTATCCGTATGTCCCTCAATCTCTATCGTACCGCCTGCATACCGCTCCAGCACAAGACCAACCTGGTCCAGAACCGGCTTTGCTTCTTCCTTCAAAAGCGTGCTTCCCGAATCAAAAAGCAACGCTCCCTTAAGAGTCAGCTGCACATACTGGCTTGTGAACTCGATATCGATCTCACTACCCATTTCCTTCTCGTCTACCGCTTCCTGAATCTGTTCGGCAAGCTGCTCTGATTCTTCCAGCTGCGCCTCTTCCATCTTCTCCTTCACAGAAGCGACATCATCATCAACAATCTGCCCGTCATCCATCTTACCGGTACTGTTGATATACTCATCCAGTTCATTCAGCTGGCTGACACCGTTACTGATCAGGATGCCGTCTCCGATCGCCGTGGCGCCGCCGGTAAATACAGAGAAAGTCTCATTGAAAGACGCCACTACCTGTTCAAATTTTGCCGCATCGATCGATGACATGGAAAACAGCAAAACGAAGAAACACAACAGCAAGTTCATCAGATCCGAAAACGTGGCCATCCACGCGGGGGAACCTTTCGGCGCTTCTTCCTGCTTCTTCTTAGCCATTTATGCCTCACCTCCATCATCGCCCAACGAACTTCTGTCCTTCGGCGCAAGGAAGGATTTCAGTTTCTCCTCAATAACACGCGGGTTCTCACCTGCCTGAATGGAAAGAAGTCCTTCAATCTCTATCTCCTTCACCATCATTTCCTCGGCGTTCTTGCTCTTCAGCTTGCTGGCTACCGGTGCGCAGATCCAGTTGGCAAGCACGGAACCGTAGAATGTGGTAATCAAGGCTGTTGACATGTTAGGACCAATGGATGCGAAATCCGACAGGTCACGCAACATGTTGATCAGACCGATCAACGTACCGATCATACCCCAGGCAGGTCCCATGGCGCCAAGTCCATCCCAGAAATCAATCTTGCTCTTGTGTCTGTCTTCCACGCTGGCAAGCTCTGTCTCCATAATCGCGCGCACCAGCTCAGGATCCGTGCCGTCCACTACCAGCATGATCCCTTTCTTTAAAAATTCATCTTCGATCTCACCCGCAGCTTCCTCCAGAGAGAGAAGTCCTTCTTTCCGGGCTACATTCGAAAGATCTATAATCTTCTGAATAATCTCGGGAACATTCATCGATGACATCTTGAAGATAAGGCCGATACTCTTCAGATTCGCAATAAAATCCGGCATGGTACAGCTCGCCATCATACAACCCAAAGCACCGCCATATGTAATAAGAGCCGAGGGTGCGTGCAGGAAACCGATAACCACCGAGATATCCTGACCAACCAACATACCAAATACCATCAATACAAAACATAGAACCAATCCAATAACTGAAGCTATATCCATCTGTATTCACCCGTCTTTACACTAATCTGCAAAAATATCCTTTCTATACGATTTTACTAAATTTTTTATCTCTTGTCTACTTTCTTTTACAATTAATTTCCGCCCCGTGGTAAAGGACAAAACCGTATCCGGTGTCTCCTCCGCCAGTTCCAGCAGATCCGGATTGATCAGCACTTTTACCCCGTTGATCTTCGTGACTTCTATCATCTTCCCGCTCCCACGCCTCCCCCTGTCTGACATTACTATTCAACTCATCAATTTTACCACATATCTTGTGAAACTGCAAAGTAAATTCTTAGATATAGCAAGAGGGATTTTCCATTTACAGAAAATCCCTCCAAAGGGTACTTCTTTCAATTTGTCATCTACGATTATCTCTTCAGATTAACAAGCTCCTCGAGAAGCGTATCGGAAGTTGTGATAATACGGCTGTTAGCCTGGAATCCACGCTGCGTGGTAATCATTGTCGTGAATTCGGATGACAGATCCACATTACTCATCTCCAGAACGCCCGATGTCATGGAACCCTGGTTCGCTGTGATATCCACACCGACGCCGTTAAACTCACCGGAGTTCTGGGTAGCGGAATACAGGTTGTTACCTGCCTTCGCCAGACCGGAAGGATTTGCAAACTCTGCCACCGCAATCTGTCCTAACAGCTTCGTCAATCCGTTGTCGTATGCTGCCGTGATCTTACCGTCCTGCCCTACCTCGATACCGATCAGTTCACCCTGCTTCCTGCCGGCGCCGATGGTGCTCTCATCCTTGGAACCGTTCAGCATATCCAAGGTACATTTGCCACCGTTACCATAGTTATTCACGGACGAGAAATCGATATCCACATTGCTGAACTGTGACAGATCGACCGTCTCACCATCCAGAGAAGACGCCGAACTGTTGAAGGTCAGCATAGCCGAATCATTGCCCTGTGTTCCAATGTACTCAAACTTACCAAATTCCTGATCAAAGGAAATGATAAAGCCTCTGTTGCTCTCCGTCATATTGATCTGTGCCGTACCGTCCGGGCCGACAAAATCAATGGTATAGGTCTTGCCGTCGCCATCTTTGATCTGATAGATCTTCTCCAGGATCTCCTTCTCATTGGCCTCGGTATTCTCTAACGTCAAACCAAAGTTGCCGTTACCGTCATATTCGGCATCCGAGGTAGTCTTAAAGGTAGCCTCAAAGCTGATCTCGATATTCTCCGGCGGATTCCCGGGTGTCGCAGTGACATTTGTCACGCTTTCCAGACCTTTCATATCCTTCAACGCTGCTTCCCAGTCAGTCACCTCAACCGGCTTACCATCGTCACCCTTCATATAATATTTACCGTTATCGTAGATCAGGTTATAAGGCTCTGCTTCCAGCTGCGCTTTCGTCAACGTCACAGTTCCCTGTACGGTAACATCCGATCCTGCGGTGACCGGTCCCGCCGCTGCCGGCGTTGTGATTTTGACATCAGTACCCGCCGCAACTACCATGGCATTATTCTTATACCCTTCCAGGATCTCAGACATTGCCATGTTAATCGAAAAGCTATCGGTTGCCGCATCATACTTGGCATTCTCAGCCATATTATATTTGCTGGTTGTTACCTTATTCTCAGTGGAACCAAAGGATGCAATCTGGTCGATGTTATTCAGGCCATACTTCTTCACAAGCGATACGCCGTCTTCATCCTGGATATCATCCAGCTGCACGCGATACTGATTCTCACTGCCGATACCGTGGAAACTGAACTTACAGGTATACGCATATCCCTTTGCATCGAAGATCGTCATCGTACGGATACAGCCGGCCGTACTGTTGATCTTCGGATCATTCGCATCCAGAATACCGGACACATAACCCTTGGTCGTCGCTTCCGGTTCGGAATTCAGGTTATCAGGGTGCATGACACGCAATGCGGATACGATATCCTGTCTGATATCACCGGTCTCCGGATCCACCTGCCAGCCCATAACCGTATAACCGGTATTTGCCATAACCAGATTACCCGCACCGTCCACCGTGAAGGAACCGTCTCTCGTAAAAAAGTTCTGGGATCCGTCGCTTACTACAAAGAAGGAGGAACCTTCGATCATGATATCCCAGGGATTGTTCGTGGACTGCGCAGAACCCTGCTGCGTAATCGCCGTAGAGATTGCTCCTGTCTTGGAACCCAGACCGATCTGTCTGGGGTTAATGCCGCCGCGTCCGGTATTGCCGTTGGCTCCGGATGCCGCCTGCGTTGTCTGGTACAGCAGATCGCTGAATACCATATTCTGTGACTTATATGCTGTTGTATTAACGTTAGCGATATTGTTACCGATAACGTCCATTCTCGTCTGATGTGTTCTAAGACCTGCCACACCAGAGAACAATGATCTCATCATAGTAAAATGACCTCCTTAATATCTGTTGCGAAACCGTCTGTCCATTCTGTCAGTCATGGACACAAGCCTCCATAAAGGTCCGGCTGTTACATAATAACGGCTCCGTCAATATTGGTAAATACATTTTCGTTCGTCTCTGTCTGATCCATCGCCGTGATGACCGTCTGATTCGGTACATTCACAATAAACGCCAGGGAATCGACAATGACCAACGATTCGTTGATCCCTTTCGCGCCTGCCTTGGCCGCTCCCATATTCAAACGCTCCACCTGCTCCTTGGTCAGCTCGATGTTTCTGTCAATCAGGCGGTTTGCCGCATGCTTGGAGAATCTGACTTCACTCTCTGACCGGATTCCCTCAGTCTTTCCTGAAAGGATATCCTGAAAGCTCAGTCCGTTCTGTTTTGCCCCTTCTGCCTGCCTGCCCGCATTCAAATACTGATCCTGCAGCCGCTCTATGGAAAGGAATTGATTGCCCTGAATCTTCATATTCTCTCCTCCTTGAGATGACCGCCGCCCTTCCGGCTGTGCTTTACCGGCAGCTCCGTCTGCCTTCTACGCGATACCAGACGGAATCTTACTTGTCATCCTCATCCGCATCGGGCTCAGTCGGCTCCGGATCTTTACCGCCTTCCTGTTCCGCAAGGATTTTTTTCATCTCTTTAATATACTTCTCTGCGTTCTCCAGATCCTCGTCTGTCAGCATGGACTTCTGATACTCATTCATGCCGTTCAGGATCTCTTCAAGCTTCTCCACATTCTCCTGATCAGCCAGCGACAGTAACTCTAACTTCGGAAGCTTCTTATAGATATTCATGAAGTCTACCGCCACTTTGTAAGCGTCCAGATATTTCTTATCCGCTACGGTATCAAGATCATCCAGAGAATAAGGTTCTCCGCCGATCGACAAATATGCCTTACCGCCTTCATAAATCACATAGTCCACATTTCCCTGTACCGTCTTCTGATTGCCGGAACTGTCGGTCACCTTCATCAGTACTGTCTGACCTACCAGGGCAGATGCTCTGGAAAGCTCCAGTGTGGCACTCATATTCTGCATCTGTTCCAGTTCGGAGAAAGTCGCAAACTGTGAAATATACTCCGTGTTTGAAGTAGGCTCCAGGGGATCCTGGTATTTCATCTGTGCTACCAGAAGCTGCAGAAACGCATCCTTATCCAGATTGGAATTGCCCATCTTCTTCTTTGCCTTCTCCTTGGCCAGAGACTGCACCGAACTGTTTTCCACAAACTTACCGTCTTTAACTTCCTGTACTACACCCATGTTTCCACTCCTTTCTTATGCCGTATAATCTACCGTACTGCCGCTCGCCTGCATCATCTCCACTGCAATGCGCTCAGAGTCTTCCATTTCCTCTAACTCTTCTTCGCTTTCGATCTGATCCAGATTAATGCTTCTGCGGCCCTTGCCGGCTTTCGACTGTTCCTGTCCCGCATTCTCATTATCCTGCGAGAACTGCTGTCCGTAAGCATGGTTGGCAACCGTAACTTCCACCGCGTCCACCTTGATCCCCTGCTCTTCAAACTGGATCTTAAGCTGGATCAGCTGTGTCTCGATCACCGCACGCACTGCCTCATTCTGTGTCGTGAAATGCGCTGTCAATCCGCCTTCTTTTGCCATAAGCTGTACATTGACCGTGCCTAAGCTCGCAGGATGCAGCTGCAGCTCCATCGTCTGCGTATCCGCTTTCAGATTGATCTTCATGTACTCCACGATCTGGTTCATGATCTGCTCCGTCTGCAGCGACCGATATTCCATCGCAGCCGCCTCCGGCGCTTCATTCACCTGTACCGGCATCTCCGGCGCCTGTAACATGGCATTGCCTGCAGAATTACCCTCCTTGCCGCTATCCGCCGATGCGTCCTGCTGCATCTTCTGTTCCGGCTGCACCTCGGCTTTAGACGTACTCGTCACGGATTCCTGCACGCTTTTGTTGCCGCTGGCATCATCGACGGTCACTTTCATCTTCACTGTCTCACCGTCTTTTTGAACCGACACCGTATAGTCCTTCATACCCTCCAGATCCACTTCGGCCTCTGCTTCCCCTTCGGCCATGCCTGATCCCTCTTGTTCCGAAAGCACACGGTTCATAAGATCCCTTAGCTCTTCTTCACTCAACCCCAGCTCCTTCTGCAGATCCTCAAGGCTTTCTCCCAAGGTTCCCAGCAGATCCTGTAAGTTTCCATAGAGCGTCTCGTCGGTCAGAAGCGCAAGCTCATCCTGGTTTCCTGAGATCGCCAGCAAAAGCTGTCTTAAATTGTCAGGGTCGAATAGCTCGATCGCCGTCAGTCCTAACATAGCCATGGCTGCTTCCACATCTTCCCGTGTCACATCCATCTCTTCGGCAATATCCTCAACCAGTTCCTCACCGGACTTCTCCAGCTTCTCTGTGGCAGTGTCTCCGGCGTTCGTCTCCGAACTTGCTCCGGTATCACCGGTAACATTCTCATCGGTTTCCTTGCGGACCGTATTCTCACTCTTATCTGTACTGCCGGTTTCCTGCTGACCTGCTTTGACTGATGTAACCGTGTTCTTCGACGTATCGACAGGAACTACCGTCTGCGCTGCCGAAGCGTTACTCCCGGGTGCCCTGGTCTGCACGGTGTCCGCCTTACCGTTCACTTGTGACATGACCTGTTCAAAGCTGCCCTTCGCAGTCTCTTCTGTCCTGCCGCTCATAAGATCCGGCTGACCCTTCGCATAACTTAGCAGCGCATTCACATTGTTTACAGTCATACTCCTTCCTCCTTTCTTTAATTTTCAAGGTTCTTGCCTGTTACGGCATCTATATATAATGTACACAGAAGAAAACTGCCGTCTCCTTCCGGCACAGTATATATCATAATTCACATTATATATCGGCACTATTTCAACTTTCCATAAGGAGATTCCTCAGGATTCCGGATCCATAATCTTGGTAATTCTTGCCGCTGTTTCCGAATCCATAACACCCAATATTTTACCGCGGTCCTGAGAACTCATCTGGCTTAAGATCCTTGCCACCAGATCCAGGTCATCTGTCATCGTCTCAAAGATGGCCGCAGCCTCCTTCGGTTTCATGTCCACATAAGTCTGTGCGTATTCCTTGGCTTCCTTATCTTCCTGCACCTGCTCCACTACCTGCTTATACAAATATTCCGCAGTTGTCGGATCCATCGACTCATAATACTTCTGATATTCTTCCGCCCCCGGTCCCTTCTCCGCGTACACAACCTCATTATAGAACTCGGTTCTGATCCTGTCGAAATCGATCTGGGCGTCCTCAAACGTCTGTAATCTCTCAATCTCTGCGCGCAGCTGATCCATCTCCTCGGAATCGCTGTTGCTGGCGGACTGCGCCCGCTCTAACTCCAGCTCCAGCTCCGTAATATAGTCGACCGCCTCCCGCAGACTGGTATAACCGCCATAGGATTCTTCCTCCAGCTCGGATACCGCCTCCTCCGGAAGGATCTTATTGATCACCGGCACATCCTTCAAAACCGGAGCCAGCACACCGGAACCGAACCCGCCCACATCAAGTTTCACAAGAAGACACAGGATCGCAATCCATATGGCAACAATAACAACCGTTACCAGAAATACCGAGATACCGCCCGGCTCATCATCCCCGGAAATCTGTTCTGACAGTTCCCTGGCACGCTGTTTTGCTTCTTTTTTCTGCGCCTTCTGTTCCTCTTTCAGCCTTTTGCGCTCTTCTTTTAACTTTTTCTTATCTACCTCGCCGTCCGCTCCGATATTTGCGTTTACAAGTTCTTCTGCCATTACTGCTCCCCTTTTATTTTGCCGCGCTGTCCGTAAGTATAACTGGTGAGTTCGTCCACCGCCTTATGCTCCGCGGCATTTTCTTCACGCACAAACTCCACGAATGCTTTCTCGCGCAGTCTCTCGTGCATCTTCCTGTTCTGCATGACTTCCTGCAATTTCATTCTGGCCTCTTCCACATGCTCCTCGGCGATCTCCACCTGGACACGCTGTGCCTCTATCATATCATCCATGATCAACATGGCATTCCTGTTATCTTTCAGATCCATAATATGCAGTCTGTCATTGCGCATCCTGCGCCCCTCTTCCAGATAAAAAGCCTTCCTGTCAATCAGGGCCTGCAGCTTCTCTTCCTCCTGATTCAGACGCATCTGTGCTCTGCCAAGTTCCATCTTGGCCTGATTCTCCAGCTGGTACTGAATGTTCAAAAGACTCTGCATTCTATATACAAATTTTGCCATACCGGTCACTCCCCGCTATGGAAACAGCCGGCACGGCAATTACTCCGCAAACAGTTCCCGCAGCTTGCCAACCGCCTGTTCATAGTCAAATTTCGCATCCACTTCCTGCATCAGATATTCATTTACCGCATCAATCTTGGCGATCGCATAATCGATCTTCGGATTGCTGCCGCTCTTATACGCACCGATATTGATCAGATCCTCCGCCTCGTTATAGGTCGCAAGCACGTTTTTCAACTTACCTGCCAGCATCTTATGCTCTTTATCTACGATCTGTGCCATACAACGGGAGATACTCTGCAGAACATCGATCGCCGGATAATGGTTCTGGTGTGCCAGCTTACGATTCAGCATAATATGTCCATCCAGAATACTTCTTGCCGTATCCGTGATCGGCTCATTCATATCATCACCGTCCACCAGGACCGTATAGAGTCCCGTGATGGAACCCGTCTGCGCACAGCCCGCCCGTTCAAGCAGTTTCGGCATCTCGGAATATACGCTGGGCGGATATCCTCTGGATACCGGCGGTTCCCCGCTGGCCAGACCGATTTCTCTCTGGGCCATGGAAAATCGTGTCAGCGAATCCATCATAAGAAGGACATCCTTCCCCTGATCCCGGAAATATTCCGCAATCGCCGTAGCCGTCTTAGCCGCCTTATTTCTCTCAAGCGCCGACTTGTCAGAAGTAGCTACCACTACCACGGAACGCCGCATTCCCTCTTCGCCCAGGTCTCGTTCCACAAATTCGCGCACTTCCCTGCCACGCTCTCCGATCAGGGCAATCACATTGATATCCGCCTTGGTATTACGCGCAAACATTCCCATCAACGTGGACTTACCTACACCGGAACCGGCGAAAATGCCGATACGCTGTCCCTTCCCCACCGTCATCAGGCCGTCTATCGCTTTAACACCCAGAGGCAGCACCTCCGCAATGATCTTGCGATCCATGGGATCGGGCGGCTGCGCCTCCACACTGTAAGGCGTTCCCGCAAGATAATCGCCGTCAATCCTGCCCAGACCGTCCAGCACCTTGCCGAGAAGCTCGTTACTCACCGGTACGGTCAATGGCTTTCCCACGTTCTCCACAATACATCCAAGCCCTATGCCATCCGTCTTATCACATGGCATCAGCAGCGTCTTGCGGTCCTTAAAGCCTACCACTTCCGCCATGATCGGTTTATACTCCTCCTGGGCCGGATAGATCCTGCACAGGTCACCTAACTTCGCTTCCGGTCCGGCGGACTCAATCGTCAGTCCGACCACGTTCTCGACTCTTCCCTTTTTCTTGAAAAAAGTCTCCTCCATTATTCTGCTGTATTTATGGAAATCAATCGCTGTATTCATCAACCGCTATCATTCACTCTTTCCGACTTTTTCATAAGATAACAGGCGCAATTTACTGTTCAGCTCCGCAAGCTGGGTATCCACACCGCAGTCAAAAATACCGCCATCGGTTTCGATCATGCATTCCCCCTGTGCCAGGGCAATATCTTCTATAATCTCAACCGTACCTCTTCCCGCTGCAGCTCCCTCCGCAAACGCCTGCTTCTGCATATTGACGAAAGGATAATCCACCTTGGATACATGTACAATAAAAGTCCTGCTGCTCTCCACCTGCCGTAGCGTGGAGTCTATCAAATGCACCAGGATATCTCTATTGTCTGCCAATTCGACCCCGAAGATATGACTGTAAATCTCGGTGATCGCATCGATAAATTTCGGTTCCAATTCCTCCAGCAGCTGCTCATATTCCGCTTTCAGCCGCCGTCTCTCAGCCATCAGCTGGCGCTTCATCTCATCTGCTTCCAGAACCCCCTGCCGATAACCTTCCTCATGCCCTTCTCTCTTTCCCTCTTCGACCGCCCAGCGCCGCTTGGCTTCTATCTCTCCCTGCGCCGCATCGACGATCTCATCGGCCTGCATCCGGGCCTCATCGAGTATTCTCTGAGCCTCGGCCCTGACCTCTTCCAGATCAGGAACCTCCTCTTCTACCGCTTTGATGATATTGCCGGGATCATCGCCGGCGTCCCGCAGCAGGACATCTATCTCTTCTCCGCCGAGGCCGCTTACGAATCCGGCCTCCTCGTCACCATCTTCTGCCTGCATCCGAGCCTTGGCTCTTCTGACAGCCTCCAGCTCGCCGATCCTTTTCTCAATCAGAGGATTTGAATCAATGACATGCTTCTCCTCCCCGGATACAACAACCCAGCTTGCTTTATACAAATTCCTAGACAACGATCTCGTCACCTCCACCTCTGGAGATAACGATCTCAGCGGAATCCTCCAGCTTTCTGATCACATTGACGATCTTCTGCTGTGCTTCTTCTACATCCTTCATACGTACAGGACCCATGAATTCCATGTCTTCCTTGATCATAGCCGCAAGACGCTTGGACAGGTTGTTGAAGATTGCATTCTGCACTTCTTCGTTGGAACCCTTCAATGCAGTTGCCAGATCTCCGTTATCCACATCACGCAGCACACGCTGAATCGCCCTGTCGTCCAGAAGCAGGATATCCTCGAACACGAACATCTTCTTCCTGATCTCGTCCGCCAATTCCGGCTCCTCGATCTCCAATGTTTCCATAATATGTTTCTCTGTACCACGATCTACCGTATTCAGGATCTCTACGACAGCATCCACACCACCGATAATCGTGTAGTCCTGGTTGACCAGGGATGATAATTTGGATTCCAGCACTTTCTCCACTTCCTTGATCACCTCCGGACTCGTTCTGTCCATGATCGCAATACGCTTTGCCACGTCAGCCTGCCTGTCAGGCGGAAGAGCCGATAAGATAAGCGCCGACTGTGCCGCGGACAGATAAGACAGAATCAAAGCGATCGTCTGCGGATGCTCATCCTGAATAAAGTTAAGCAGCTGCGATGCATCCGTCTTCCTGATAAACTCGAACGGCTTCACCTGCAAAGATGCCGTCAGCTTGCCGATTACGTCCAAAGCCTTATCTGCACCAAAGGACTTCTCCAGAACCTCCTTGGCGTAGTTGATACCGCCTTCCGCAATATACTGCTGCGCCAGACACACCTGATAAAATTCGGAGATTACATCATCCTTCACCTTCGGCGTAATATTCCTCGTATTGGCAATCTCTAACGTCAGTTCCTCAATCTCATCCTCTTTCAGATGTTTAAAAACATTGGCAGATCTCTCAGGTCCTAAAGCGATCAACAAAATAGCTGCCTTTTGCAATCCGCCTATGTTGTCACTCTCCTTAGCCATTTATCTTACCCCCAGTCCTCATTTAACCAGTTGCGCAGCAGATTTGCCGCTGCCTCCGGATTCTCATCTACGAATTTATTGATCAGTTTTCTCTCCTCAGACTCATTCTCTACAGTGATATCCTCCAACTGCATTTCAGGATTAGACTGGAGCAGCGTCTCCACAGAAATCTCTTCTTCTTCCTCCTCGTGTTTCTCTCCGCGCATACTTCTGAGTATAACGAATGCAAGTAATGCCAGGATCACAATGATCAACACGATCTGTATAATATCTGTTGCGGTAATGGCCGAACCTTCCGCATCAAAGAAAATATTCTCTCTATAAGCGACAAGCGAGATGCTCTCCGCCGAAATACCGGTGGCATTGGCTACCGCCGTGACAAGCTCCTCATCCACTTCCAGCTTCGTGCGCTCTGCATTGGCCAGCTTATACTCTTCCCAGCTGAGTCCTTCCAGCTCTCCACGGGTCCGCGCATCTTCTTCCCGGATCACATTATACTGGATCATGGACGCCATCAGCGAAGACCTTCCGTAATCAATCGCCCCGCCCGGCGTACTCCTGTTCGTGATCTCTTCGTCCGGCAGATAATCCCGGGACTCCTCAGACTGAGAAGCATTGCCGCCGCCGTTATCCGGCAATACATAAGTACTGTCATCATCATTGTTGGAATCCGTGCCGGGAATACCGGCTATGGTACTTTCGTTCTCGGAATTGAAGATATCTTCATGGGCGATCATGCCCTCCGTCCGCCCTTCCGGTGCGGAATATTTATGTATCGTCGATTCCGTCGTCGAGAAATCCAGGACCAGATTGGTCGCCACTTCCACATTGTCGAACTCATTCGTGCCAAGCAGCACCCTGCGCACTTCATTCTTGACTAACTTCTCGGCCTCCGCCTTAACAGACAGCTGTGCATTGGCCGCACCGGATACGCTGTACTCCTGATCTCCGGTAAAGAGCATGTTGCCGTTGGTATCCAGAATCACGATATGTTCCGTCGTCTCGTTGCCGATCCCCGTCGCCACGGCACGCGCCAGCGCCGCCGCATTCTCGGTCGTAAATTCATCCTTCAGCTCCAGCTGGATCCAGGCGTAAGACTCCTCCTCCGTGGCAAGCAGCGTGCCGTCATTCTCCGGAATACTCAACTTGACTCTGGCCGTCTTGATGGCAGAAAAGGTTTCCAACATATCATGCGCCAGATATTTCTCCAGATATACCACATTCTTCCTCTGCTTATCCGATTCCGTAGTGGAGAAACTGCCGTCCGTTACATTATCGATTCCGTAACTGGCCGCCTGGATATTATTGGATCCAAGAAGCATACGCGCGTCGGACTGCTGATCCTTTAAGATGCGGAAGGTCAGCGCATCATCCGAAACGATATACTTCATTCCCTCATCATCTAACAGTTCCTTGACCTCCGACGCTTCCGCCGCCGTCTCACATTCCCGGAGCAGAACATACTGCGGTTTGGTTACCATCGTCACAACAGCAACGATCGCCACAATCACCACCGCCATGCCGCAGATCAGCAGGGTCTTCTGCTTTACCGTAAAACGGTTCCACCATTCCAATATTCGATTGCCTAATTCTCTTAATCTAACCACTAATTTATCCACAGCTACTTATCTCCTTCAGCCTTCCCCTTATTCATGTCAAACTAAACCTGCATCTGAAGAAGCTCTTTGTATGCATCCAGAACTCTGTCTCTGATCGCAACTGTATACTGCAGCGCTGTAGAAGCCTTCTGCAGAGCAATACTGAGATCATGCGTATTCTCGGTCTCCCCGAGCATCCACTTAACCTCTTCATTCTCCGCATCCGACAGATAGTTATTCGTCGTATTCAGATTGTCGATCGCTGTATGTAATAACTTCTCAAACCCTGTTTCCTTATATGTGTCCGGTTTATTGGTCGTCGCAGTCCTGGCAGCCTCCTTGATTGCTTCCGAAGACACATTATGAAGCGCTGTAATATCCAAAGCCATCTCTCTTCCTCCAAATTATATACTGTCACATCTATCTTACTGGCCGTTCATCAGATTCAGACCCGAAGTCGCAATGCTCTTGCTGGCATTAAACGCAGTGGCGTTCGCCTGATAAGCGCGGCTTGCATCGATCAGGTTCGTCATCTCTGTGATCGTGCTGACATTGGGATACATTACATAACCATTCTCATCCGCATCCGGATGAGAAGGATCATATACCATATTCCCCTCTGTCCATGTATCTTCGTATACACCCGTCACCTTAACACCGGTTCCGTTATAGCGGCCCCGCGCCTTACTCAATACCTGATGAAAAGGCGCCTGAGAGTTCTTCTCTTCAAATACTACCACTTTCCTGCGGTAAGGGGTCCCATCCTCCGTGCGTGTCGTATTCGCATTCGCTACGTTCTGGGAAATAATGTCCATGCGGTAACGCTCAGCGGTCATACCTGTCGCATTAATGTCAAAAGCTGTAAACATTCCCATAGTTCTTCTCCTTATCCCTTCTTACACAAATATACAACAAGATTCCAAACCGACCTGTCCCTGCTCTGCAGCGGCAAACCTTACTTTACTTCATAACCATCTGCAGATTCTTAAACTCCTGTCTGATCGATGCTGTCAATCCCTGATACACCACCTGATTCTTGGCCAGATATACGCCTTCCGTATCCGGATCTACGTTATTGCCATCTATACGATAGGAGTACCCTGAATAATCACTGAATGTGACAGGCTTCAAACGGCCAAGACAACGATTGAGTCCGGACATCTTGGCATCCATGGATGTGTATCTGGACTGCCCGAGCGCTTTCGCAAGCTGTGTCTCGAAATTCACGTCGCTCCTCTTAAAACCGGGCGTATCCGCATTGGAAAGATTGTTGGAAATAACGTTATGCCGAAGCCATGACGCATCTGCTGCCTTATCCAGCACATTGATATAATCAAAAGCATTCGTATTTGCTAAGGTACTCATAATCATAGCCCTCCTATAATAATAGAATCCATAATCCATTATAAAGATATTGAGAAAAAAAACAAGGTTTTTCGAGTCATTTTTCACAAATAATTAGCAGTAATATATGGAAGCAAAACCGGAAAAAAGGATTCACATAGCCATAACCGCCCAATTGTAAATCCTTTTACATTAGTAATTTCCTGTATGCTTTCTATTCTTCTTACCTCTTTGTCAGAACCTGCCCTGCTCTTTCAGCTTCTCCACTTCCTCGAAGACCACGTCATTCAATACCTTGATGTAGGTTCCCTTCATGCCGGAAGAACGGGATTCGATTACGCCTGCACTCTCGAATTTGCGGAGTGCGTTGACGATCACGGAACGCGTGATCCCCACTTTGTCTGCGATCTTACTGGCCACAAGAATTCCCTCCATGCCTCCCAGCTCGTCAAATATATGCGTGATCGCTTCCATCTCGGAAAACGACAGGGTGCTGATGGCCGACTTCACAACCGCAAGCTTACGGTTCTCCTCCGCATTCTCCTCGCTTACCGCGCGCAGCATCTCCAATCCCACCACTGTCGTGCCGTATTCGCATAAAATGATATCATCGATATCATACTGCTCATTGCATTTATAGAGAAACAGCGTCCCAAGCCGCTCTCCCGAGATCTCTATGGGCGTGATCACGGCCCTGTACTTCTTCGTGTCAATGCTCTCAAACCCTAATGTCTCCAGATTCACATTCTCTTTCGTAGACAGAACCGAGAGTAGCCTCTCGTTCAACATGGGATCGATGAAGCCGCCCACATGGTCTACGATCAGTTCCATGATGGATTCCACCATGTCCAGATCTCCGATCCCGAGTACCTTCCCCTTCCTGCTGATCACCAGCACATTGGAACCAAGAATCTCCTTAAGCACATCACAGATATCATTGAACACGACCTTGCCCGAATTATTGTTGTGCAGAAGCTTGCCTATCTTTCTTGTCTTATCCAATAGTTGAACACTGCTCATGAGCCCTCTCCTTATACTCTGTCCCAAAACGGACAGACTGAATATCCTAAATAATTACACAATTCTATCTAAAATGATTCTAGCACAACATTCGAGTATAATCAATGTCTATCGAGCACATTTCGCATCGTTTGCTTCACAATTTATATAAATTATATTGAATTTTCAGACATTCGCAAAAATTATATTATGCCTCCTGTTTCTGCGCATCCTTAACGAATCCGCATTTCTCATCGGCACACACTAACTTATTCCCTTTCTGCAGCATAATAGACCCACAGCGGTCACATCTGTCCTCTACCGGTTTTTGCCATACCATGAAATCACACTCCGGATTGTCGATACAGCCATAATACTTCCGGCCCTTCTTTGTCTTCTTCAACACAATGTCCTTGCCGCACTTCGGACATGCCACACCGATCTTCTCGAAATAAGGCTTCGTGCTGCGGCATTCCGGGAATCCGGGACAGGCCAGGAACCTGCCGTGGGGGCCGTATTTAATGACCATCTGTCTGCCGCAGTTATCACAGAATTCATCCGAAAGCTCGTCTGCGATCTCCACCTGGTCCAGCTCCTTCTCCGCTTTATCCACGGCCGCCTCCAGATCAGGGTAGAAATTGGACACCACGGTCTTCCACTTCACGCTTCCCTCTTCCACGCCGTCCAAAAGCGCCTCCATTGTCGCCGTAAAATTCACGTCGACAATAGACGGAAACGCTTCTTTCATCATATTGTTCACCACTTCGCCAAGTTCCGTTACATAAAGGTTCCTGTTCTCCTTGACAATATATCTTCTGGCCAGTATGGTCGTAATCGTAGGCGCATAGGTACTGGGCCGTCCGATTCCCAGTTCCTCCATGGACCGCACCAGGGAAGCCTCCGTATAATGCGGCGCAGGCTGGGTGAAATGCTGTTTCTCCTCCAGACTTTTCAGCGTAAGTTTCGTATCCTTGCTGATTCCCTTCATCAGGGTGTTGTTCTCTTCCTTTTCTTCCTCTTCGGTATAGACGCTCATAAATCCGTCAAATTTCACCTTGGAAGCCGCCACGCTGAACCGATGCCCGGCAGCATCGATTTTCACCGATGTTGTCTCATAGACGGCCGCCGCCATACAGCTTGCCACGAACCGTTTCCAGATCAGCTGATATAGCCTGAACTGATCCCTCGACAGTGACTCCTTGATCTCCAGCGGAATCCTGCTGATATCGGTAGGGCGGATCGCTTCATGGGCATCCTGGATCTTCTTGCCGCTCTTTGGCTCCTGCTTTGTCCCGGCCGCGTAAGTCTCCCCGTATTTCTCCGTAATAAACGCTTCCGCCGTCTTCGCCGCTTCCTCCGACACTCTGGTCGAATCCGTACGCAGATAGGTAATGATACCCGCCGTGCCGTTCCCCTTGATCTCAACGCCCTCATACAGCTGCTGGGCAAGACGCATGGTCTTCTGGGTGGAAAAATTGAGCACTTTGCTGGCTTCCTGCTGCAGCGTCGAGGTCGTAAACGGCAGCGGCGCTTTCTTAATCCTCTCGCCTGTCTTCACGGAGGTCACCTGATACTCGGCCTGATCCAGCTGCCGCTTGATCTTCTCAAGCTCTTCCCTGGAAGAGATCGTCTTCTTCTCTTCCACCGTCCCATAGTATTTGGCAAGCAGAGGTTTCTTCTCCCCTGCCACCGCAAAGGAAGCGTCCAGCGTCCAGTATTCTTCCGGGATAAAAGCGTTGATCTCCTCCTCCCGGTCACAGATAATGCGCAGGGCCACCGACTGGACACGTCCGGCGCTTAAGCCTCTCTTTACCTTAGCCCACAGCACCGGTGAGATCTTATATCCTACCATACGATCCAGACATCGCCTTGCCTGCTGTGCATCCACCAGATCCATATCGATCTCTCTGGCGTTCTTCAAGGACTCCTTCACGGCAGTCTTCGTGATCTCATTAAATGTGATACGATATACTTTCTTGTTCTCTAATTTCAAGGCTGCCAGAAGATGCCACGAAATGGCTTCTCCCTCACGGTCAGGGTCCGTTGCCAGATAGATCTTCTCGGCCTTCCTGACTTCCTTGCGCAGGTTCGCCAGAATATCTCCCTTTCCTCTGATCGTGATGTATTTTGGCTCAAAATCATGTTCTACATCGATGCCCAGCACACTGCGCGGCAGATCCCGCACATGCCCGTTGCTGGCAGCCACCTCATAATTCGCTCCCAAAAACTTCTTGATCGTCTTCACCTTAGCCGGTGATTCCACAATTACCAGATACTTTGCCATAGAATATTCCCCTGTCTCTTCCTTAATTTAATAGACATATTTCCAAATTCGTCCTGCAGATATTCCTGCCGGATACCACCCTGGCAGAATCCCGCAAGAAATCTACTTATTATCATATGCCGTTTCTTAAATAGGATCCGTCAACGTGAACCACTATACACTATATTTTTTACGCTGACAAGGGGAAAAAAATTAAAAAAAATTAAAAAAACAGTCCGGATCAGGTTCTTCTTTTCAGATAATAACTCCCGCCGATCTGTCCGGCATATCCGTCCACGCATAACTGTACAAGCGTATGGCAAAGCTTCGGAATGCCGATGGAGCGCCCGTAAGCATCTTCGTATGCCTCCTGCAGCGCCTCCATGGAACTTGGCTGAAAGTCCAGCAGCTTAAGCAGTTCTTTCTGTGTCCCCTCCATCTGTGTTCCTTCTATTTGAAAAGACAGCTGCCGGCCGGAAAGAAACCGCCCCGTATTGCCGGCAGTCTCCGCCTGCAGGTCTTCCAGGAATTCCTCCGGCGCCGCCACAAGCCCCGCGCCCTGCCTGATCAGCTTATTACACCCCGCGCTCAGGGCATCGGTTACCCTGCCCGGAACCGCATACACCTCCCTGCCCTGCTCCAGGGCCATATCCACCGTGATCAGCGTCCCGCTGCGCTCCTTCGCCTCAATGACCAGGAGCCCGTCACACAATCCGCTGATAATGCGGTTCCTTGGTGGAAAGAGCACTGCCTTGGGCGCCGTTCCCGGCGGATATTCCGAGCACACGCCGCCCTGTGCAAGCAGCCGCTCATATAAGGCCCTGTTCTCCGACGGATAGCAGATATCCACCCCGCATCCCAGGACGCCCATGGAGTACCCGCCGGCCTCCAGCGCCGCGCTCTGCCCGATTCCGTCTATGCCCCTTGCCATCCCGCTTATGACCAGTATCCCTGCCCGCGCCAGTACCGCCCCGAACTCTTTTGCCATAGCTTTGCCGTATTCCGTACAGCTCCTGGCTCCGATCACGGCGACGCAATGTCGTTCCTCGTCCGGAAGGCTGCCTGCGTAATATAAGACATAGGGCGCATCCTGGATCGCGGCCAGCCGTCTCGGGTAGCCCTCTTCCCGGCAGGTGACCATGGAGATCCCCCTGGCTGTCATCTCCTCATATCTTCCGATCACATCATAATCCTTCACCGCATTCTGCAGTTTCCCGCCCTTCTTCCTGTACCTGTCCTGCAGCCTGTCCGCAAGCACACCGCGTGCAGCCATTTCATACACTGCACGCGCCGTTCCGACCTGCTCCAAGTCTCTTAGAAAAGTCCTGCTGCCCATTCCTGCCGCCTGGTAAAGCCAGTGTATATAAGCTTTCTCTGTTTCCTTCTCCGTCATGTCACCGACCACACCTTTCTCCTGCCTGTCCTGCAAACTTATTTCCCGCATCCATCCGTTCTACGGTTCCTATCCTGCCTTCGCCTGCGCTGTCACGCATGCTCTGCATCTATCTGCTCTATCAGCTCATATCCTGCACCTATCTGTTCTGTCAACTCATATCCTGCACTTATCTGTTCAGTCAACTCACATCCTGCACTGTCACTCATACTTTGCATTCACCTGCCGATAGCAGATTGCCTCCGCCAGATGTTCTTCCCGGATCGCAGCCTCCCCGGCCAGATCAGCGATCGTGCGCGCCACTTTCAGAATCCTGTGATACCCCCTGGCCGACAGATGCATGGCCCGGAACATCCGCTCCATATACTTTCTCTCCCCCGTTCCCAATCTGCAGAATCGTTCCACATCCACCGCACCCATATCCGCATTGAATCTCAGGTTCCCGCCCTGAAAGCGATCCGTCTGCATCTGCCTCGCCCGCAGAACCCTCTCTCTGATCCGTGCACTGCTCTCACCCGTACGGCTCCTCTCGATCTCCCGAAACTGCAGCGGCATAGCCTCCACACAGATATCGATCCGGTCCAGGATCGGACCGGATATCCTGCCAAGATATCTCCTGACCTCATATGGCGTACAGCGGCACCTCGCCATATCCGGATAGTAGCCGCACGGACAGGGATTCATGGCTCCCACCAGCATAAAATCCGCCGGAAACACATAGACGCCGCTGCTCCTGGCGATCTGTACCACCCTGTCTTCCAGAGGCTGACGCAGGATATCCAGCGTCTCCCGCTTGAATTCCGGCAGCTCGTCCAGAAAGAGGATGCCGCGGTGGGACAGGCTGACGATCCCCGGCACGGGTACCCTGCCACCTCCCGCAAGCGCCTGGCCGGTGATCGTATGATGGGGATTCAAAAACGGCCGTTTTGTGATCAGAATCTCCCTGGATGTATGCAGCAGCCCGGAAACGCTATAGACCGCCGATACCTCCAGGCTTTCCTGCAGGGAGAGCGGCGGCAGGATCGACGGGATCCGCTTTGCCAGCATGGTCTTGCCGGAGCCCGGCGGTCCGATCATCAGCAAATGGTGAAAGCCGGCCGCAGCAACCTCGATCGCTCTCTTCACCGCCTCCTGTCCGCTGATATCCGCAAGATCAGGCGTCTGTTCCTCTCTCTCCTCCCACAGAGACTCAACATCGATCCGCACGGGCGCAATCAGTCCCTCTTTTCCCTCCTCTACCCCCTGCAGATACGCTGCCGCTTCCGCTATGCTGGCGACGCCGATCATCTCAATACCGCCCACTACCGCGCCTTCCATCGCATTGTCCTTCGGCAGAATGCACCTTCGCAGACCGCTTTCCTTCGCCTTTGTAACGATCGGCAGAACACCACGCACCGGCTTTACCTCCCCGTTTAACCCCAGCTCACCCAGAAAGATCGTGTCGGCTGCGCTGTCCTGCGAGATCCTGCCAAGACAGATGAGGATCCCCACCGCCACCGGCAGATCGAACATGGTCCCTTCCTTGCGCAGATCCGCAGGCGAGAGATTCACGTTGATGCACATGGGCGGAAGGGTGATCCCGGAATTTTTCAGTGCCACCCGCACCCGCTCTCTTGCCTCCCGTACCTCCGAACTCAAAAGCCCTACCATCTGAAAGCATGGCAAGCCCTTCGACAGGTCAACCTCAACCTGTACCAAATGACTGCCGATGCCGCAGACAGTCCCCGATCGTATCGCACTAAACAATGCTCCTCCCCCTTTTCTCCTGATCGTCATGTGGTAAAACACCCGGAAACAGGTAAATGACTATGTGTAAGACGCAGGATACCCTGCATGAACCCGGAAATCAGATTCGATGATGTGACCGATACAACGAGTCTTCACGATTCGATGTATTAGTGTTTTTATATCACATGCGATAAGAATGTGCAATCCCCGTTCCGTCTGTCCGGTATAAAAATTCTGCCCGGCCATTCTGACAGCTGCTTTCTCCAAACTCCATATGTAGTATTATATAAAAAAGGGGACAAAAAAATACACAATATATTGTATTGTGCATATTTTCACCCCCGTATTCCGGAACATATTCCAAAAGAACCTCCTGCAAAGCGCCGCACGTAACGAGGTTCTTTAGAATTTCATGTCCGCCGGCTCCTTCCTTCACCGCTTCGGCCGACTGTCAGCCTCCTTTTTTCTCCCTTTTCTCTCCTGCAGCGTTCTTTCTATGGCGTCTCGTAAGCCTCCCGCAGTTTTTCCAGCGCCCTTTTCTCAATCCGCGAGACATAGCTTCTCGAAATCCCGAGCTTGCGGCCGATCTCCCGCTGCGTCACTTCATACTCGCTGGTCAGTCCGTACCGCAGTATAATGATCTCCCGCTCCCTTTCGTTCAGCGTATCATGGATCAGTCCTGACAGCCTGCTCAGCTTGCTCTCCGCCTCCAGCCTGTCGACCACATCAACCTGCTCCTGCTCTATGACGTCCAGCAGATTGATCTCGTTTCCTTCCCTGTCCGTCCCGATCGGCTCATACAAAGACACTTCCCGGGAGATCTTCTTGCGGGCGCGCAAAAACATCAGCAGTTCATTGTCGATGCAGCGCGATGCGTAAGTACTCAGCTTTCCCTTGCCGGAATCAAAAGAATCGATCGCCTTGATCAGGCCGATCGTGCCGATCGATATCATATCTTCCGTCTCTTCGTCCACATTCTGATACTTCTTGGCTATATGGGCAACCAGGCGAAGATTATGTTCGATCAGCGTCTCCTTGGCCCATGTCCGCTCCGCTTCGCTGCCCGTCTCCATCAGATTTAAGTATACGGCCTCTTCCTTCGCAGTTAATGGTTGCTTAAATGTCTTCAAAAGAAGCCCCCAAAGTTCATTTACTCTATTCTATGAACCGTTGGGATCTTAAGTGCCTTTCCACCTGAAAATAGCCCATGCCCACCATGTCTCTTTCGGTTATCCATCTGTCAATCCAGTAAAAATTCGGCCATCACGCGGTTGCTCACGTCGATACCCCTCGCCGTTAACCGGATGCGGTCAGATACGCGCACAAGCAGTTCCTGTCGATACAGCCGGCACAGTACGTCCCCATACACATCCTCGATCCGCCGGCCAAACAGCTTCTCAAACTCTGCCGGACTGACCCCGCACATCATGCGCAGCCCAAGAAACATGAATTCTTCCATCTGTTCCTCCCTGGTCAGAACCTGACGCGCCGGATAGCTGCCTGCTTTCTGCGTATGCTCCTGCTGCCGCCCGTCCTCGTCTGCATCGCCGTCTCCGTCTGTATCGCCGTCTCCATGCCCCAGGCCCGCGGTATATGCCTCATATTCCCCGAATGTTGCCGGGTTACTCCACCGCACATTCTCCACCATCGAGGCCGCTCCCAGCCCGAACCCCGCATAATGCCCGCGCTGCCAGTACACCTTATTGTGCCGGCACTCATAGCCGTCCAGCGCATAATTGGATATCTCGTATCTGTGATAGCCGCAGGCAGAAAGAAAGGCGTCTGTCAGCAGGTACATCTCCCTGTCTTCCTCCTCCGTCGGAAACCGGTAGTCGTCCTGCCTCTCATATAAGGGCGTGCCCTCCTCCAGGATCAGGCTGTAGGCGGAGATATGCTCAGGCTTAAGCGCCGCCGCCCGTTCAAGCGTCTTCCGGTAGGAAGACACACTCTGTCCCGGCAGCGCCGCCATCAAATCGATATTGATATTCCGAAATCCCGCCGCCCGCGCCAGTTCATATGTCTCCAGAAAAGTGTGATAATCATGGATCCTGCCGATCCTCGTCAGTTCTTCGTCGTCCGTGGACTGCAGGCCGATGCTGATACGATTAATACCGGCCGTTATGTATCCCCGCAGCCCGTCCGCCGTCACGGTGCCCGGATTGGCCTCTATCGTGATCTCCGCATCTGCCACCACACGATAGCTGCCATACAGCGTCTCCATGATCCCTGCCAATGTCTCTGCCGGCAGCAGCGACGGCGTGCCGCCGCCCCAGAAAACGGACACAACCTGATAATCCCCGTACCGGTCTGCCGCTTCTTCGATCTCACGCTTTAACAGGTTACCGTAACTCGAAATCCGTTCCGTCCTCTGCCCTTCCTGCACAGGAAAAGACAGGAAATCACAGTAGAGGCATTTCCTGACACAAAACGGAATGTGAATGTAAATGCTCAATTCTCTCATCTGCTGCTCCTGTCTTATCGATCGAACTAAGGGTCGTACGCTTGTCCCCCGTGGCTCCCTATTTGTCATCCAGCTTCAATACGCTCATGAATGCGCTCTGCGGAATCTCCACATTGCCCACCTGCCGCATCCGCTTCTTACCTTCCTTCTGCTTCTCGAGAAGCTTCTTCTTACGGGTGATATCGCCGCCGTAACACTTGGCAAGCACATCCTTGCGCATGGCCTTCACGGTCTCCCTGGCGATGATCTTACCGCCCACCGCCGCCTGAATCGGAATCTCGAACAGATGCCTCGGAATCTCGTCTTTCAGCTTCTCACACATCCGCCTGCCCCGCTCATAAGCGCTGTCCGCATGGACAATAAAGGACAATGCATCCACCTCGTCATGATTGATCAGAATATCAAGCTTCACCAGCTTGGATTCCTCGTATCCTTTCAACTCATAATCAAAAGAAGCATACCCTCTGGAACGGGACTTAAGCGCGTCAAAGAAATCATAGATGATCTCATTTAACGGCAGTTCATACTTGAGCAGCGCTCTCGATGCCTCAATATATTCCGTACTGATATAGCGTCCCCGCCTCTCCTGACAAAGCTGCATGATCGATCCAATGAACTCGGTCGTCACCATGATCTCCGCGCTGACTACCGGCTCTTCCATCGATTCGATCTGCGCCGGATCCGGCAGATTCGACGGATTGGTCAGTTCGATCATTTCCCCGTCTGTCTTGTGCACCCGATAAATAACACCCGGTGCGGTTGTCACCAGATCCAGATTATATTCCCGCTCCAGTCTCTCCTGTATGATCTCCAGATGCAGCAGCCCCAGGAAGCCGCAGCGGAACCCGAATCCCAGCGCGATGGACGTCTCCGGCTCATAATGCAGGGAAGCATCGTTCAGCTGCAGCTTCTCCAGCGCATCCCGAAGATCGGGGTATTTGGCTCCGTCCGCCGGATACATACCGCAGAATACCATGGAATTGACCTTCTTATATCCCGGAAGGGGTTCTGCACACGGACGGTTTAAGTCCGTTATCGTGTCCCCCACTGCGGTGTCCTTGACATTCTTGATCGAAGCCGTCAAATATCCCACCATTCCCGCCGAGAGTTCCTCGCAGGGAATAAACTGTCCGGCTCCGAAATACCCTACTTCCACCACCTCTGCCGTGGCATTCGTAGCCATCATCCGGATGGAAGTGCCTTTCGCCACCCGTCCCTCCATGATGCGGCAGAAGACGATCACCCCTTTATAGGAATCATATACCGAATCGAAGATAAGCGCCTGTAAGGGATTGTCCGCACTGCCGCCGGGCGCCGGTATCTTCTCCACCACCGCCTCTAACACTTCCTCGATGCCGATTCCGTTCTTCGCCGAGATCAACGGCGCATCCTGCGCTTCGATACCGATCACATCTTCAATCTCGTTCCTGACGCGCTCCGGATCCGCACTGGGAAGATCGATCTTATTGATGACCGGGAACACATCCAGGTCATGATCCAGGGCCAGATATACATTGGCCAGCGTCTGCGCCTCAATCCCCTGGGCAGCATCCACCACCAGAATGGCGCCATCGCAGGCCGCCAGTGAACGGCTCACCTCATAATTAAAGTCTACATGACCGGGCGTATCGATCAAATTAAAGATATATTCCTTTCCGTCCCTGGCATTGTAGACGATGCGCACCGTCTGGGCCTTGATCGTAATGCCGCGCTCCCGCTCCAATTCCATATTGTCCAGGACCTGCGCCTGCATCTCCCTGCTGGTCAGAAGCCCTGTCTGCTCTATGATTCTGTCTGCCAGCGTAGACTTGCCATGGTCGATGTGGGCTACAATACAAAAATTCCTGATCTTGCTCTGGTCTATGGCTGCCATAATGTCCTCCTTACAAACCAATGTCACAACATTGCCTTACTATAGTTAACGACATTAGAAATTCCGTTTTCGGTCTTGCGGGAGCTGCCGTATATGACTTCTGCAAGAGCCGGGAACAGAAATTTGTTATGTCGTTTACTATAACCGTAACACAGGAAACAGTATATCAAATCGTTGAAATGCTGTCTACTCCAAGCAGCCAGTTTTCCTGCTTTTTTGACCATTATGACCGTTACCTCTTCGGTTCTTCTCCGCTGAGCACCAGGTCAAGCACGTGCGCCAGCGGTTCGCAGGCATTCTTCATCTCCTCCACGGTGTTATTCTGTGCGCCCAGCTCGATCAGCAGCGTCTTCGGACACAGATGCATATTATAACGGTACGCCTTTAAATAGATCCTTCTGGCAAGCCCCGGATAATACTCGTTGCAGGCCGCCTGCATCTGAAAAGAGAAAGCCAGGTTATCGGCTAGATTCGGATTCTCCAGATACTCGATCTCCCCCTTGGCCGTACGGCTCAGGCCGTTAAAGAACATAATCTGCGCGGTGGGCCTTCCCTGCAGATCCATCACCAGTCTCCGGTCCTCCGGCATGGCATCCCTGTGCAGGTCGATCACGACCTCTATGGACGGATGCTCCGCCAACAGTTTCTCGATAACCGGCAGGGCGTTTCCATAGGCATAATCCCTTGATTCCTTGTCGAAGCTCTCCGTATGGTGCATCACCTGATACCCATACCGTTCTCTGAGGATCGACGCCAGGTATTCCCCTACCCCGACGATACTGGTAGATTCGTCTCCCGGCACGGAGTCTGCAAACGCCTCCTGGGCATGGGTATGATAGATCAGGATCTGCGGGGCATCCGTTCCCGCCGTCAGACGCATGTCCTTAGAGAGCAGGGATTCGACGTTGAGAAGTTCACCGCCCGCTTTCGTCGTACTGTCTATGGCATAGAAAGCTTTGACCAGATCCGCATACTCCTGCAGATCCTCATAACGATAGCTGTAGCTCTTATTGCCTACCGGCACGAATCCTTCCGGTGTGTTCTCCGAGACCTGCTCTTCCTCTGCATCCTGTTTTGCCGACTGATTCTCCAGATACATGCCGTTCTCCGCGAGCAGCGCGTCCGCCAGCCCCTGTTCCAGGTGCATCGCATCCTCTTCATATTCCAGATCCCCCTCCGCGATCGCCTTATTGTCTTCATCACTCCCTTCCAGCATCATCAGCCTTTCGTAATCGCTTTCCATCGCAAGCTCGTCGTCCTTTGCCTCCATCTTGTACAAAAAAACAGGATATTCCGCAAACAGCCACCGTTCCCTGATCGTTCCGGCGATCTGTCCCTCCGCTGACCGGTTCATTCTATGTAGACCGGGGAGATATGGCTCCATCATGATGCTCTGCAGCCACCCCGGAAACGTTTTTTCCCTGTCTTCGCGTGCGGATACGCTCTCCATAACTTCTGACAGGATAAAAAACGCCGATACAATAACAAGCGCTATTATAATGAGTCGCATTAAAATTTTTTTCCTATTCATACTAAAATATTATATGCATTCCCAATACGACTTCATGCCACAAGATTAAACGGTGTCGAGCGCCTTGTTGATACCGTCACAAATAATGTGGCTGATCTGCTGAATCTGCTGATCCACATCCTTGGTCGTAACATACATATTATTCAGTTCTTTCAACGCCACCGGCCGCTCTCCCATGGCGTCCCCGACGATCGTCGCCGCATCCACCACCGTCGGCACCCCGAGCGCCAGCACCGGTACGTTCAGACTTTCCTGCGTGATGGCATTGCGGTGGTTCCCCACTCCCGACCCCGGATGAATCCCCGTGTTGGTGATCTGAATTGTACGGTTCAGCCGTTTCGTAGAGCGTGCCGCCAGGGCGTCGATCACGATCACCATATCCGGCTTGGTCTCTCCTATCACCCCTCTGATGATCTCTGCGGACTCCATGCCCGTCTTCGCCATCACCCCCGGCACCAGGCTGCTGATCTGATGCATTTTGGAGCGGTTGTAGGCCACCTTGCCGTACTCCTTGACAATATGCCGGTTGACAAGCAGATTATCCACCACATTGGGGCCGAGGGAATCCGCCGTCACTTCCCGGTTTCCCAGCCCCACCACAAGGATCGACTGCTCTCTGTCCGGATCCGGCAGCACGCTCCGAAGTTCTCTTGCCAGCACCTCCGATATCTCCGGATGATAATCTTCCTCCGGCTCCGTCATCGTCGGCGCTTCCAGTGTAATATAGACGCCCATCGGTTTGCCCAGCATCTTCGCGCCGTTCTTCGTCTCGATCACGACCTTTGTGATGTGCACATCCCCGGCCTGATCATACTCCTCTTCCACCGTAACGCCATGCAGTCCCTCTGCCTTTTCCTCCACACTCTCTCTGGCTTCCAACGCCAAGTCCGTCCTGACTGTTGACCAGCTATCCATATCCTTCTCCTCATTTCCCGCATTTTATCTTACTACTATTAATATGCGTATCTTTTTGAATTGCTTATAGTTAACGACATCAGAAATTTCGCTTTCTGCTCTGCAGAAGCTTCCGCATATGGCTTTCTTCCCTATAAACTCTTTTCTATTTTTTGCAAAAATAAACAAAATATGTATTGACATCATCAATCTCATAAACTACAATAATATACGTGTGTTTCCATTAAAACGTCCGTGTCCGGCTTTAATGAGACACGTCCCAATAAAGTAGAGAAAATTCAATCGGAGGTGTGATCATGGCTAATATCAAATCTGCCAAGAAGAGAATCTTAGTGAACAGAACCAAGGCTGAGAGAAATAAGTCTGTCAAGTCCGGCGTCAAGACAGCGATCAAGAAGGTATACGCTGCCATTGAGACAGGTGACAAGGAAGCTGCCAAGTCCGCGTTGACTGCTGCAACATCCGCTCTGGACAAGGCTGCCAAGAAGGGTGTTTATCATAAGAATACTTCTTCCAGGAAAATATCCCGTCTTGCTCTTGCCGTGAATAAGATGGCATAATCGAAGATTCGATTTCTGTATATACACAAAACAAAAAACACTTCCTACCGTCATGGGAAGTGCTTTTTTATTCTCTGTATCTTATCGGCTGTGACCGCCGCCGCCGTGGCTTCCGCCGCCACCGCCGCCATGACTGCCGCCGCTTCTGCCGCCGCTGCTCGTCTGAATCTTACGCGTCACCACGGATTTACGCAGGAATCTGTCCTGTCTGACCCGAAAGCGGGGCTGTACGCCGCCGGTATAGGTAAGAGCCGTAGTCGTCTTGTCACCCTTCTTCGACCTTCTGTTGCAGACCACAAAGATCACAGCCGCTGCAAGTCCGACGATCCACGGCAGGTACCCCGGCACATAGAGCGTAAATACCTGTATCCCCAGCATGTCGTGATAGAAATCATTAATATACGTCTTATAGGCCCGGTAAGGGTTCTTCTCCACATAACGATACACATTGTCCAGAATATGGTCCACAGCCGCATCAGAATACTTATCCTTCACCCGGCCGGTGGTGCACAGCCACGTATAAATCCGCCCGTCATCCTCTCTGTACCAGTTGTCCACCAGCACAATGCCATCCCCATTGGGGCTGTTGTAGCCGAAGTTATGCTCCTCGTAGAACTGTTCCGCATAAACCCGCACGAACTCATCGTAGCCTACCCCCGGCTCGATCTCCCTGGCATATTCTTTTAACGACTCCTGCAATGTGATCAATACGATATCACAACGCGTCTGTTTCTCCCGCTTCGCGATCAGCCTGCGCAACTTCTCTTCCTCCTCGTCCGTCAGCACGTCGCCGTAGTCGAAAACCCTCTCCGTGGTCGTGCAGGACTGGTTGTCTCTGTCATGGCCAAACATCCTCGCCAGCGCCAGGTGCCCCGCACTCAGAAACACAAACAGCAGCACAAGCGCGCCCAACACAATATACATCCATTTAAAATACCGGAAATATTCTCTCATGTTCTCTCTTCTCTCCCGCCTTCTCCTACAAGATCTCCAACACCCGCACCGCCAGATAACACATGGCCGTGACCGCCGCAAACACGGACATGCTGTAGCTTAGCACTTTCTCCATGGACACCGGCGTTATGCCGATCACCTTGCCCGTCTGTCCATTCACATGATACTGATATTCCTTCCCCTTATAGCGGTACACATACTTCCATACCGGCATCAGCGCATAATGATCGCCTCTTTTGCGCAGGTCAAGATTCCTGTGGATGGGCCTGACCGTATTGTAGCCCTGTATGGACCCCTGCAGCAGCTCTTCCGACGCACTGCGGGATTTCTCCTTCGCCCTGCCCTCAAGCTCCGCGGCAGGCTGGTTATACACTTCCCCGTAGAATCCTGACATATACTTAGGATCGAATCCCCGCAGCTGCCCGTAATCATAAGGCTCCATCAGATCCATGATCCCGTCCTCCATGGCATAGGAAGCGTCCACCGGCACCTTATCGAACTCCACATCCATCTTACGCACCACTTCAAAGTAGGACCGCTCCGTATATTCCGTATTGCCTGCCGTCCAGGTTCTGATCCGTACGCCCTCTCCCGTAAAATCATAACAGGCCTGATAATCATACAGCCAGAAGGGCACATAGATGCCTTCCATCTTCTCAAGACTCTTCTCCGACAGGAAATCCGAAGGCGTAAAAAGCCGTCTGGAGAACTCACGGTTCAGCGCCTGCACCGCCGCCTTCTTATTAATATGGAAGGGAAGCAGCATATGCGGCTCATAGACGCCCTCCACCCGCTCGCTGAAGACAATATAACACCCGCAGTGGCCGCACTGGCTCGCCGAAGTATAATCCTTTGTTTCCAGCGGCGCGCCGCAGTTGATGCACTGTGTCAGTGTTCCGCCCTGAATCTTCTCCTCACTGTCCTTACTCTCGCAATGCGGACAGTACATCCTGCCTCTGCCCGGTTCATAGACCGCATTGCCGCCGCAGTTCTTACATTTATAAATCATCCCGGTTTCACTCCCGTCTCCACACAAGCCGTCTTCCATAACAGCTTTTTGCTATATTCTATTGTATTTTATCAGAAATTGAAAAAGAATGCCATCCCAATCGACAAAGCGTCCGTCAGGGAAATAAAAGACAGGCTGCAAGACATTACAAGATGCGCAGACCTTGCGCCGGATCAAGACCTCCCCCATCGGTCCTGTAACGGATCCGGCGCAGATACCACGCAGCATAAAGCTATCAGTATCACAAAATAAGATTAGTTGACAACGTTGACCGGTTTCCCATCCATGAATGCCTTCATGTTGGAGACCGCAATATCCATAAGCCGCTGCCGGCTTTCCTTCGGCGCCCAGGCAATATGAGGCGTGAGAATGCTGTTATAGCACCCAAGCAGCGGATTGTCAGGCAGGATCGGCTCCGTGGATACCACATCACAGGCTGCCGCATATACCTTTTTCTCCCGCAGGGCCTTCGCCAGATCTTCCTCGTTGATCAGCGGACCACGGCTGGTATTGATCAGAATCACGCCATCCTTCATCTTCGCGATGCTTTCCGCATTGATCATCCCCTGCGTCTCCGGGAACAGAGGACAGTGCAGGGAGATCACATCCGACTGCGCGAGCAGTTCGTCCAATGCCACATAACGGGCGATCTTCTTTCCTTCCTCACTCTCAAAGGCGTCATAGGCCAGCACTTCCATGCCAAACGCCGCCGCCAGTCTGCCCACGGCCTGCCCGATACGGCCAAAGCCGACGATTCCCATCGTTTTGCCGGCCAGTTCCATCAGCGGATATTTCCAGAAACACCAGTCGCTGTTATTCGACCATTCTCCCCGCTTCACCGCATCCGAATGCTCCGCCACATGATGGCAGACCTCTAACAGCAGGGCGAACACCATCTGCGCTACCGCCGTGGTGCCGTAGGTCGGTATATTACAAACCGGGATGCCATGCTCCCTGGCCGCCTTCACATCCACCACATTATAGCCTGTGGCGAGCACGCCAACATACTTGATCTTGCTGCATTTCTCGAACACTTCTCGATCCAGAGGTGTCTTGTTGACGATGACTGCTTCCGCGTCTTTGATCCGCTCCAGCACGTCTTCTTTGGCTGTTCTGTCGTATACCGTCAACTCTCCTAAAGACTCGAATCCACTCCAGCTTAAATCACCCGGATTCTCTGTATATCCGTCTAAAATTACGATCTTCAATCCAATTCCTCCTCATCTATATGAATCTTCTATATGAATCTTCTATATGAATCTTCTATATGAATCTTCTTATGAAATCTTCACCGCATCTTATTGCCGTCATGCTAAGATCTAATCTTCCAGCAGCGCCCACGCCCTGTTGATCACCCGCTTTGTTCCGGCCAGGATCAGATCCCCGTCTTCTCCCTTCCAGGGCTTCACCTCAAAGGAAAGTACATAAGGATCCGCGGCGTCAAAGAACCCTTCCTCCTTCAACACACGGAAGAAATCCAGCAGCTGCTCTGTATCGTTGGCGCTTTCCGGGAATCCAAACCGCGGATGCTGATCGCCATAAGCTTCACAGCCTTTCTTCACCACCGCATTGCCGATATGGAAATGGGTGATATAAGGGCGCAGCGTGCGCACTACGAAACGGGATGTCTCATAGGTCGTCGGGAAATGAGACAGATCTACGATCAGCCCGAAATTACTGCATCTGCTTCTCATGTCAGCCGCAAAGGCAGCCGCATAAGGAGCCGGTCCGATCAGGGAAGCCTTATCCATATCGTAGTCAAACACCTCAAGCTCCACGCTCATTCCCTTCGTGGCAGCATAATCACATACATTCTGTGTCGTCTTTAAGAGCTGCCTGTAAGCCTCCTCCTTGGTCGCTTCCTCCCATTTGCCGGCCAGGAAAGCAATCCCCTTCGCACCAAGATACTCTGCCTCATCTACCGCCTCGATCAGCGTCTGCTCGGCCTTCTTCCTGCCCTCTTCGTCAATGTCATTGGGATTCAGTCCCGGTCCCAAGAGCCTCGGCTGCGCGCCATAGCACACTCTCATATGCGCCTGCTCCAGCATCTCCTTCGCTTTCCTGCGTGTCTCATCATCCTGAAACTGTGTCACCTCGAGGGCATCGAAATAATCGTCGCACCCGATCGTCTTGATGGACGAAAGCACCTCGTAATCTACCGGCGGATGACTCATCCACTGGATCGTACCAATCTGAAAATATTTATGGATCGAATCTTTCATCGCTTATTTTCTCCCTTCTGTTATTCTGCCGGAGCCCATGATTTTACCGCAGCGATCGAGCCGCCCATATCACAGAGCTGTTCTTTCACACAAATGGCGTCGATAATATACGTCTTGCCGGATTCCTTCGCACGCTCCAGCGCCGCTGTCAACTCCTGCGGAGTGAATACACGCTCTCCTCTGCATCCGAAACCTTCCGCCACCTTCACATAATCCATCGTGCCGTCCTGGTTATAGGGCATCGACACCGCATACTCATATCCGTATGCACCCTTCTGGTTCTGACGGATCAGGCCGAGGTTCGCGTTGTTGACGATCACCACGATGATGGGCTTGTCAAATACCGCACAGACTGCGATCTCCTCCACCATAAAAGTGAAACCGAAATCTCCCAGTACGGTCACACTGTGCCGCTCAGGGTGAGCCACCTTCGCACCGAACGCTGCCGGAATATCAAATCCAAGCGTTCCTGCACCGCCGGAAGGAAGATACCTGCGAGGCTTATCAATCTGCTGCAGCTGTCCGGACCAGATCTGCACGATACCACATCCGGTGGTAAACATCGTATCCGCATCAAAAGCCTTGTTGATCTCATGGAACACGCGATGAGGCATAATCGGCACCGTATCGTAATCGGTCTTGCGCGCCATCTGTTCACGCAGCGCCGGCAGCTCTTCCACCCGCGGGTTTTTGGACGGTGTAAGTCCCTTTCTTTCCGCCGCCTCTGTCAGCGCACGAATCGCCAGCGCCGCGTCGGAAACAATCCCCAGATCCGGCTCGAATACCTTGCCGATCTGCTTCGGTTCAATATCAATATGTATGAATTTGCGCTCTCCGCGGTAAACCTTAAGATCACCGGTATGTCTGTCTGAGAAACGACATCCGACCGCCAGCACAACATCCGATTCCAACATATACTTATTACCGACAGGCTGGCCTACCTGAATCCCGGCATGACCGGCATTCAGAGGATGATCCACCGGCAGTCCGCCTTTGGCCATATAGGTCGTGATCACGGGAATCTGATATTTCTCGGCAAACGCCGTCAGCTCCTGCTCGGATTCCGATAAGATCACGCCGCCGCCCATGATGATAACCGGACTTTCTGCGGATGCCAGCAGATCGACAGCCTGATCGATCTGCGCCGGATCCGGTGCAGTCTGCTCCACTTCCTTCGCCGTATACTGTGCAATGTCAAACTCCAGCTCTGCCATCTGCACATCCAGCGGGAAATCGATCAGTACCGGGCCGGGTTTCCCTGCCCGCATCAGATAAAAGGCCTCCCGCATCATCTCCGGCACTTCCTCCGCCTTCATCGGGCGGAATACCTTCTTGGTCACCGTCTCGGCAATGCTCACCATATCGACACACTGAAAAGGATCCATGGAAAGCTGCCATGTGTTAGCCTGCCCTACCATCGCCAGCATCGGGATCGAGTCGATATTGGCCGTATACAGTCCTGTCACAAAATTAGTTGCGCCCGGGCCTGCGGTACAGATCGCCAGAGCGATCTTATGACTTGCCCGATAGTAAGCATCCGCCGCATGGGTACAGGCCTCCTCATGTCTCATGCCATAATGGCTGATGGGTGCGTTCTCCAGGTATTTGTACACCGGATTGATCCCTGCTCCCGGAATCCCGAAGGCATCGGTGATCCCCTCCTTGACCATAATCTGTACTACGGCTTCTCCTGCTGTCATTTTCATATATTTACCTCTCCTATCTCGTCTTCTACTGTCCTATAGCTGTTCTTATACCTTAAGCCTTGCTTACCGTTACCGGCTCCGTCTCAAACCAGACATTCCCCTTCTCCAATGCAGCTCGCAGCGTAGCATACGGCAATTCTCTCACATCGGTAATGCCCTGCAGCGCACTGAGCGCTGCCGCCGTTCCCGCTGCCTGCCCCTGTCCCATACAGGAAACCGTGTTGCGGGTTGACATATGGGCATCATGGTCGGATGTGATCATCATACCAATGGAGAACAGGTTGGTCAGCTTCTTCGGCACGATAGCCCGATACGGAATCCCGTAAGTTCCACCGTTCTTCACCTGGAACTTGGGCGCTTCATCATGGAATCCATAGGTAAAGATATCGTCCGTAAAGTGCGTTGCATTGATAATCTCATCGTTGCTCAGGTCATATTCACATTCGATACAACGCGCACGACGGATCGTGATCGCCGGAGCGGTCCTGGCAATAAATGCGTCCTGGCTTCCCGGAACCACCTCTTTGAGCAGCTTCAATGCTTCCTGCTGCCTTCTGCGCAGCTCGAACTCCGCATCCGAAAGCGCTTCTGCGTTCACCGGACTCTTCGGCATCCTATAATTAAGCTTGATAAACATGAAATAATTATCATGCAGTGTGGTCGTAACCGTATGCATACCAAGTGCACGGGCGCGTGCCCCAAAATCTCCGGGCAGATTCTCCCAGCTGCCGTCTACACGGATCAGCTTTCCCGTCCGACCGTCTCTCGGTCCGTAAGCATACTCCTTCAACGCTCCGTTTTCCTTCAGGAAATCGTAATAGCTGTCAATATCGATCCCGCCGATTCCCATGCTGTTGGCTACCGCATAGTCGTTCGGCTCCGTATAGGATGCACCGGCGCGGGCCGACAGATCACCATATCCCGAAGCGTCGATGAACATTTTGCCCATAAGAGCGCTGCATCCCTCGTGGGATTCCGTAATGATACCCGTAATGCGGTCTTTCTCCGTCACGGCATCCACCACCATGGTATTCAGGAATACCTGTACGCCGGCTTCCCGCAGCATCTGTAACGCTACATATTTATAAAGTTCCACATCCACACAGAGAGTGTCCGAATCATATCCATAATTCATCAGCGTCTCGTTATGACCGGATGCTCCGCCGACTTTGGTCAAACGGTCAATAAATTCCTCCGGAATTCCCCTGACGATCTTCTTCTTCTCCACGCCCGGGAACGGTTTCCAGAGATTATAGAAGCTGTGCAGTCCGCATCCGCCTTCCGCTGCGATTCCGCCTACATATCCTTTGTATTCCACGACTGCCGTTCTTGCGCCGCTTCTTGCTGCAGCCAGGGCAGCGATCACGCCGCCCGTTCCTGCACCACAGATTACCACATCAAATTCTTTTGTATTGACCCGTACTTCCGGTCGAATCACATATTCCATAAATACACCTGCACCTTTCTGTTATCCAACAGTAAACTCCCATCATGCTCAGCCTGCCGCCTGGCGGGCCGCATGGCCATCCATGCTGTGAAAGTCGAAGACTTTCATAGTAAACAATATATCAATTTTCTATCTACAATGGATGCCTATAAGAATACACCCTGCTTTTTCAGTTCCGTGCGAAGCAGCTGCGTATCCAGTTTCCTCGGCACCACGCCCGTCTTTGCACAAAGCGCCGCTGCAGTTCCCACAGCCTGCCCCTGTGCCATACAGGAAGCCGTGTTCCTGGTAGACATATGCGCATCCCACTCACTTGTGATCAGACGTCCGGCAACCAGCAGGCCATCCACTTTAACCGGCAGCAATGCACGGTAAGGAAGTCCATAGTAACCGCCGTCCTTGATCATGATGCGCGGTGCGCAGTCATGGAATCCGTACAACATCACTTCGTCATCAAACCGGGCGCAGTTTACGATCTCATCTAACGACATATCATGTTCGCAACGGACAACTCTCGTATACCGCACGCCAATGCTGGCCGGTGTCCAGCTCACATATGCCTTCTCAAATCCCGGGATATGCTCCCGCAGCATCCTGGACAATGTCATGGCCTGATGTCTCAAGGTGATCTCCGCCTCTGACAGAGCCTCCGTATCCGTTGCATCCACACTCCTTAACGTCGCAGAATTGATATAGCTGTAATTATTCTCATGCAGGGAGAAGCCAAGCGGTCCCCACATGCCGCTCTTATCCATGAATTCGGCAAACAGCGGAATCTTATGAAGATCAAAGCCAAGACGTATGATATGGTCTATATCGCTTCCCTTATCACCCTCGATCAACTGTGTGACCATGTCGTTCTCTTTCAGGAAAGCTACCAGACGCTCCATATCAACCCCCGTCATACCGAACGGGAATCCGGCAGTAGTCGTATCATGCTTCTTGATAAAATCCGCTCCCGCAAATGCGGCAATATCGCCGTCTCCGGTCGTATCGATCACCGCTTTGGCCTCGATCACCTCACGGCCGGATTTCCCTTCGATCACCACGCCCTTGATGCAGTCTCCGTCCATCACTGCGCCTACAACCATCGTGTGTAACAGTACCTTGACGTTGCACTCTTCCAGCATCGTAAACGCCAAATCCTTAAACTCTTCCCAATCCATCAATGTGATCATGGAATCATAGCTGCCGCCCTTATCCTGCTCCAGATGCCCCGGTGACGCGCCGGCCTCCTGCATCCTTGTTACGATCTCCTGCGGGATTCCTCGTATTACCTGAATCTTTTCCGCATTCGGAAATGCCTTATACAGGTTGAAAAAGCTGTGCAGCGGGCCGGCGCCGTTAATCAGCGAGCCGCCGATATAACCATACCGCTCTACCAACATCGTTTTTGCGCCGCTTCTTGCCGCCGCCAGGGCAGCCACGAACCCTGCCGTGCCGCCGCCGCATACCAAAACATCACATTCATAACGTATGGGAGTTTCCAATGTCTCTTTTATTGTTCTCATAACTGATCTCCATTCCTCTCCACGATTGATTTCTCATTATTCTGAACCACAAATCATCTTACACTACCTGGATCACATGATACGGATACGGGTATTCCGGATGATAGATACCGGGATATACCCTGCAGGAACTCTCGTCCGTCCTTGCCGTCACATAGACCATCAGATCCCAGTTATCCGTCACATAAGACGCGGGAATCTCGGCCTCAAAGCCTCCGGCCGTATATACCATCGGAAGTTCATGGAACATTCCTTCCGTCTGGTCAACATGTCGGTAATGCAGTACCGGCGCCTCACTCAGGGAAGCTGCTACCTCTGCCTCCACACGGATCGTTACCGCCTCCCCTGCCTTTACAGCCTCGGGCCAGTCGCCGTACAGTCCCGGTGCAGCCTTCGCCGTTACATCATGCACAAGTTCTTTTGCCGTAGCTTTCTCTTCCTGCAGCATCTTCTGCAAGGTCGCCTGATCCGCCAGCAGCTCTTTCGTCAGATCCTTCCAGGTGCCCCGTCTGGTCTTTGTACCGGCGGTACTGAAATCCAGATCATGATAATAGTATTTGCATCCCGCCTCTGCCAGATCATTCCAATGTCCGATCGCCTTCTCCATATGCAGCGCGGCATCGGGCAGCCATGACTTCTCTTTCGTCTGGTCATACATCGCCAGTGCAAAAGCAGCGTAGATCTTCGCCCCGTGATACCGTGCAAAGGATACCAGCATCGTCACATCTACCGTAAGTGCAAGCGCCTCCGGCTTTCCGGACAGTTCCGCCATCGGCATCGCTTTTATCTCGTTCTCCGCCTCCCTTGCCAGGTCAAGCAGCAGGGCTGCATACTGCAGGGGTGTATATTTGCCCTGTATCTTACCGGCTGCCAGATCTGCAGCATACTCGTCGATTCCGTAGAAAAGACCGTGATCGCTCGGTTCGGAACTGCCGTAGGTCAGGAAAGGCACGCAGTCAAAATGCTGCATCTCATAAATATTATTCTCCTTGAACAATGCCCATCCGGTGTTCATCTCCGTCCAGTACCGCAGGGAAGGATGTACCGGCATATGTACCGTTGTGACAAAAGGAACGATCTTACTTGCCACTGCCAGTGCACGCTGCGCTGCCTCGGCCTTCTCACCGAAATGATGGACAAACTCACTGTTCCACACTTCCGGATCCGTCTGTACATTGTATCCCAGACGGCCATACATCGTATACCAGGAGAAGAATCTCTCGTCTTCCCACCTGCCGGAACGCAGGGCCGGATCCGCAAAGGTCTGCCATGCCTCCCTGTGAGACTGCTCATAACCGTATTTCAAAGCCAGCGGCGCGTTTACCTGAAAACCACTGGACCCGGAAAGAGCGCAGCTTTGTGAGAACCGTCTGGCATAATCGGCGTCTCCCCACAGGAACAGATTCGTGGAGCCGTAGTTCCAGAGACGGAAGATCACCGGATAACGCAGAGGCTTCTCCAGCATATCCGCATAAGAATATCTTCTGGAATGGTTGTAGTTATCCAGCCGATCCAGTTCCTCGGTCCGCATAATCGACAGATGATACGGCAGCGCCGCATGTTCACACCAGTATTTGGTCGGCACTTCCACCTGCAGTCCCTGGGAATGCGCATGATTCACCATCTCTTCCGTAAGCCCCTTAGCACGCAGATCAAGAATATAGTCGCGGCCCAGCTCCTTACCTGTCTCTGCCACCGCATCCGCACAGTGATTCCAGAACTCGGCAGCCGATACCTGTGAACCCACACCGGATTCATGATTCACCCGGAACGATACGATATCAACATCCGGCACTTCTCTCAACAACGCTTTCAGACCGGTATAACAATAATCGGAAAGCTCTCTCTCATCCTCCGGAAGCCCTTCCACCAGCGTATCCTGCTCCTCGGTCCATGGCCGCTGCTGCCAGGTCGCAAATACAAACTGCATACTGTACTGATGGCACAGATCGATCACCCGCCTGAGCGCTTCCAGGTTAGCCTGTGCATCTTCCTTCGTAAACCGTAACGGTTTGATCTTTTCATACCCTTCCACTTCCTGCAGGAAGAACGGATAAGGCGGCGCCATATACGGCGTGTCAAAACCGACAATCAGGCACAGGCGGTTAAATCTCGCTCTTGCCAGCCTCTTCAGATAATACTGCCAGAATTCCTCAGACCGGAACCATTCATTATCCAAATGTCCGACTATGTAGCGATCCATACAACGCACCGCATTATCCGGCTCCTCGTAGAACTCCTCTGCCATGGTAAGCGCCTGCGGTCCCTTTTCCTGTACCCGCCGTGCCATCTCGAGCAGCAGATACATAAGTCCCGCATCATCCGCACCGGCAAGCACCAGAACGCTTCCCTCGCGCACCGGCACATGGCAGCACAGCAGACTCTCTTTCTTGTGCGGCGCTTCCTTGCCGGCCCCGGCAAGCAGTGTCTGAATGCGCAGATCCGCCGATGTGCCGATCGCAACCATAATCTCGTCCTTGTGTACGTCCGTCGTCCAGTGACTCTTTTCGCTCACACATGCTTTCTGTTCCTGCAGGGCTTTGATCAATTCCTCACGACCAAAAACCGACCCGTTTTTCACCTCAAAACTGCATATCGCAATCCTGCTATTTTGATTCATAGTTACCTCCATTCCGAAGCGCTTTGCGCTGAGGACGCGAGCAGAATTTCAGATTCTGCTCTGCGATCAATAGAATTTGTGACACTTCGACACAAATTCTTGGTTGAATAAATTGCTCATCAGAGAATTTATTCAACCTTACCTCCATGCCGAAGCATATATTATGTTTTTCCTACTCTTTCAATCCCGACGTTGCGATACCTGCCACAAACTGCTTCTGGAACGCCAGAAAAACCGCAAAGATCGGTATCAGAGAACAGACGGATGCTGCCATGATCGCACCATAGCTGGCCGAGTTCTCATCACGGAAGAAGTTCAGTCCCAGAGGGATCGTTGCCAACTCTTTGCTTCTGATATAGACAAGCGGCGCCTCATAATCATTCCAGGAACCCACGAACTGGAAAATGATCAGCGCACTGAATGCCGGTATCGCCAGCGGCACCACAATCTTCGAGAATATCGTGAAATGCCCGGCGCCGTCGATCTTCGCCGACTCACAAAGTTCATCCGGAATCGACATAAAGAACTGCCGCAGCATAAATGTGCCGAATGCCGTGAACATACCCGGCAGGATCAATGCCAGATGCGTGTTATAGATCCCGAACGCCTTAAAAAGAACATATCTGGGGATCAGCATCATCTGTCCCGGGAACGCCAGCGTTGACAGATAGATCAGAAAAATAATCTCTCTGCCCTTAAACTTGATCTTGGCAAAGGCATAAGCCGCCAATGCACTGGTCAGCACTTCTCCGGTAACGGAAAGCAGCGTAACCTTCAGGGAATTTGCAAAAAACCGTGAAAACGGAACGTCGGAATTCCATACCCTGTCATAATTTGCCCATGTGAAATCCTTCGGGATCCATTCAATGGGGAAATTAAAGATCTGATTATCCGGCTTAAAAGATGCCGACAACATCCAGGCAAACGGCAGCAGCATGATAATCGAGATCACTGCCATGACCACCGTCAGGACTATTTTTGTAATCAATCGTTTCTTTTGATAACCCATACCACACCTCCTTGCCGTCAGGACTCTTTTTTCCGCGAAACGATCATACGCGCCGCCGAAAAAACAAATACCAACAGAAACAGTATCCAGGCCATAGCGCTGGCGCCGCCAATATCGTTGTTCTGGAATGCCGCCTTATAAATGTAATAAACCAGCACCGACGAAGACGTACCCGGTCCACCCTTCGTCATAACCTGTACCGGTGTAAACATCTGGAACGAACTGATGAAGGAGATCATGGTCAGGAAGAACATCGTATTGGTCAGAGACGGGATTGTAATATAGAAGAATTTCTGCACTCCGTTTGCTCCGTCGATCTCCGCCGCCTCATACAGCGACTTCGATACTCCCTGCAGCCCTGCCAGAATGATAATAATATTATAACCAAGACGCTGCCAGACACCGATAATGATGATCGAAAGCAGAGACGTCGATGTAGCATTCAGCCATTTAGGCGGATTGCTGACCCCCAGCGACATCAGGATCGAGTTGATCGGTCCGTAGGAGGGGATAAATAAGATCATCCACACGATGGATACTGCCACCATAGAGGAGATATTCGGCAGATAGAACGCCAGCCGCAGCAGGCCCTTGCCGAATACATGCGTATCCAGAATTACCGCCAGGACCAAAGACAGTCCGATCGCGATCGGTACCATCACGACCGCATAGAGAATCGTATTCCAGAATGATTCCCAGAAAACAGGATCCCGGAAGATCCTGAGAAAATTATCAAAGCCTACAAACTTCAAGGTATCCAGACTCGCTGCTATATTCCATTTCGCAAAGCTCAACACCCCTGCCAAAACAAGCGGCAGAAGCTTAAATAACAGATATCCCGCCAGGTTCAGGCCAATAAATGCCCAACCCATCAAATTTTCCTTAGCTTCTCTTTTTGTCATTCTTTGTTTGGATATTGCGTTAGCTATCGTAATCACTCCCTTCTAACCGAATTGCCCCTGTGCCAAAAGACACAGGGGCAATTCCGGCCATCTGACTTATACCATGTATCTTATTGATCAGCCGCAATCGCTGCATCACCTTGTTCCTTCAGATTTGCCAACGCCTCATCCACGCTCATCTCACCGGAGAATACCAGCGTCATATTGTTCTTGATTGCTTCATTGATTCCGACCTGTCCTTTTCTGACCGTGGTATCCTTGCTGACCAGAGTACGGTCTAAAGCCATAACTTCCATCGCCATATCTACATCCAGACCCGGCTTGCCGTCGAAAATAATATGGTTGAATGCATCTCTCTCCTCATCGCTCTGGAATTCATATCCGGGATGCATTGCCTTCGGTCCTGCAAATAATTCCGCATGTTCAATACAGATGTATTTCAATGCTTCCCATGCCGCATCCGGATCCTTACAGGTTGCCGGAATGCTGGCTGTGGATGTATAACAGGTTGTGATCGTCGCACCGCCGTCAACAGTAGGCATATCAACCACGCCGATATCGGTGCCTTCCGGAACCTCGCCATAGCTTTCATTCAGATACAGACATCCGTACACCGGTGCAATCCACATCGCATACTTGCCATTGTACAGACCGGCCATACCGGTGGGATCCTTGTGATACTGCAGTGCCGTATACTCGTCAACCGGAACGATACATTTGTCTACCATCGCCAGGTTATAGAAATAATCCAGGCTCTCCTTGAATTCCGGTGCATCGAACCGGGTTGCCGTAAAATCATCATTATAATAAGTAAACGCTCCCAGCTTCTGACGGGCGATCAGATCCCAATAGTTGTCGCCGTCACCGTCGGCATAGTCTAACATTGCTCCATAAACCTTATCGCCGCCTTCACCGTGCGTCATGGCGATCGCCGTCTCTCTGAAGTCATCCCAGGTCCACCCGGACTGCGGATACTCCATGCCCGCCTCGTCAAACATCTTCTTGTTGAACCAAACCATGTTGATATTGTTACAATAAGGGATCGCATAGTAGTCACCCTCAATATTCATGGTCTCTTCCATGGCGCTTCCGATCTTCTCCTCATAGGTCCATCCTTCCTTGTCAAAGAACTGTTTCAGGCCCAGATATACGCCGTCATCCGCACGGATACGTAAATCCATCGCGCTCGCCTGCGTCATGACATCGATCGGCTCACCGGAACCGAGCGCCGTGTTGATGGTCATCGTAGCGGCATCCGCCAGCTTCTGGTATACCATCTCATACTTGCCTGCATAATCCTGATTAAAGGCCTCTGTCAGCGGAACCATATTCTCCGGACTCGTCCATGCATAGAAGTTCAATACCTGCACATCACCGGAAGATGCCTGCTCCTGTTCCTCTGTTGTTTCACTCTCAGTGGCTGCAGCAGTTTCCTGTCCCCCGTCACTGCTCCCCTGACTGTCTGCAGCCTGGCCCCCGCAGCCCACAAGCGTAGCAGCCAACGTCGTTGATGCCAAAAGCACTGCCAACATTTTTTGTCTCTTTTTCATTTGAATACCTCCTTGATTTATCATTTTCATTAATAGTTATCTTATTCGCTTTTTTAAAACTATTTTTATAATTCCCTCCTCCTTTTTAAATTTCAAATATTGAAATTTAATTTCATTATTTGAATCATTTAGCTAATTATACCCCCACCACTTCAAATTTGTCAACATTTTTTTGGGGATTCTTCCGGAAATTTTGCTGAAATGATCTTTATACCTCAGCAACCTGCCATATGACGCACTCTTTACATTTTCCATTGATCAGGCAGTCTTTTTCTGATACAATTGCAGGCAACCACATTTCGACCCATCAGGCGATCATGGAAAGGAGAAACGATATGATTTCAATTCCCTATGGAAATACCCATCTGACGATGCGTGAGGATGGCGTTGTACAAGTATTGGAATCCCGGATCGGAGAACTGAGGAGAGCAGAAAGCCAGGAGAAGCTGGTAGCGCAGGCCATGGAACATCCGCTGGGAACTCCTCCCCTGTGGGAACTGGCGAGGGACAAGGCTACGGCCACCGTGATCATCAGCGATCATACCAGACCGGTTCCCAGCAAAAAGATCATCCCCTTTATGCTGAAACAACTGCGGCAGGGAAATCCTGACATAAAGATCACACTCCTGGTGGCTACAGGCTGTCACCGGGGAACCAGACAGGAGGAACTAATCAAAAAACTGGGACAGGAAATCGTGGAGAAGGAACACATCCTGGTTCATGACTGTGACGACCGGACACAGTTGGCAGACTTGGGCGTACTGCCCTCCGGGGCGCGCCTTTGGATCAATCGGGCTGCCGTGGAGACGGACCTTCTGGTGGCGGAAGGTTTTATCGAGCCACACTTTTTTGCCGGATTCTCCGGTGGAAGGAAGAGCGTGCTGCCGGGTGTCTGCAGCCGGGTGACCGTGCTTGGCAATCACTGCGCCGCCTTTATCGACAGCCCCTGTGCCAGAACCGGAAATCTGGAAAACAACCCCATTCACCGGGACATGACGGCGGCCGCCGGCATGGCAAAGCTTGCCTATATTGTCAATGTTGTGATCGATGAGGATAAGAAAGTCGCCGCGGCTTTTGCGGGAGATCCGGCAGTGGCCCACGAAGCAGGCTGCGCTTTCCTCACACCTTATTGCCAGGTCACGGCCGGAAGAAAGACGCCCATCGTAGTGACTTCTAACGGCGGTGCACCTTTGGATCAGAATATCTATCAGACTGTCAAGGGATTGTGTACGGCAGATGCAGCCGCGCAGGATGGCGGCGTTATCATCATCTGCGCGGAATGTGCGGACGGCACAGGCGGAGAAGATTTCTACCAGGCTCTGAGAGACTGCAGCAGTATTCAGGATCTGCTCGAAAGGATCCGCGCTACTCCCATGGACGAGACGGTACCGGACCAGTGGCAGTATCAGATCTTAGCAAGAATTCTGGAAAAGAAACGGGTAATCTACGTGACCGAAAGCAGATGGGAGACGATGATCCGGGATATGAAAATGGAATACGCGCCCACGCTGGAGGAAGCCCTGGTTCTGGCAAGAAGGCTGACAGGCGCAGGGGATACAGGCGAGATCACTGTGATTCCCAACGGGATCTCCGTATTTGTGGCATAGTACTTCTCTGCCAGCACAGACGAAAGTCCTCCACAGACAAAGGGCCGGCAATAATGCCGACCCTTGCTTTATTTCCCCGATCACGGTTCAAATGCCTTATATCCCATCTTGAAGGAGATCTCCTCCATAATCCGCCGAAATTCCCCCAGACGTTCCGCAATAAACTCGTCTGCGAGGTGATTGGTCGGGCCAGTCACGCTGACCCCTGCGACCACCCTCCCGCTGGAATCATAAATCGGCCCGGCCACACAGCGCGCCCCCAGTTCACATTCCTCGTTATCGTATGCGACTCCCTGCCGTCGAATCTTCGACAGCTCTTCTGTCAACTGTGATTTGCTGACTAACGTGTACTCCGTGTACCGCTCCAGCCCCTCCGTCTCGATCAGCTGATCCAGTTCCGTATCCGTATAATTCAGCAGCAGCAGTTTCCCGATACCGGTACAATGCATCGGCGCCACATTGCCGATCCTCTGCATCGTCCGCAGCATCTGCCCCGATCCTTCCACCACTTCGATATAGACTACCTTCCTGCTCTCCTCGATCGCCAGACATACCGATTCTCCAAAGAGCTGGGAAAGCTGTTCCATATAGGGTTTCACGATCGAACGTATATCCATATGTACACTGACCCTGTTTGCCAGAGCGCAGATCTTATATGTCATATAATATCTGGATGTCCCTTCCTCCTGTGTCACGTATCCTTTGTTGATCAGTGCGGTGAGAAACCGAAGCGCGGTGCTCACATTTACTCCCAGATCCTTTGAAATATCCAGCAGGCGGATCGGTTCACTCTGCCCTGCAAGATATTCCAGCATGACTAACATTTTCTCCGCCGATTGGTTCGCCTGTGTGCCTGTTTTCTGTGTTTTTTCCATTTATTCGTGTATTCCTTCTATGATTTTCACAAATTCATTATAACAAACACATCTTAAAAATCAATTGTAATTTATATTTTTAGTTCATCAATGCTCTCAGACAGCAGCAAAAAAAACGAAAAGAACACCGACGTAGAGGCATTCTTTTCGTTTCAATTAAGTTACTGCCACTCCTGAAGATTCCGCTGCGTCAGACCCTCAACCTTTCATCTTAGGCTTGAAAACAAGACTGGCCAGATACCCGAACACCAGCGCCGCACAGCATCCCACTGCCCCGGTCTTAAAACCGCCCTGAAAAAGCCCGATGAAACCATTCTCCGATACCGCTTCCTTCACGCCCTTCATCAGGATATTGCCATAGCCAAGCAGAGGCACGCTGGCCCCCGCGCCCGCGTATTCCATAAACGGCTCGTACCATCCGAAAAAGCTGATCACCGCTCCGAGACAGACGAGAAGTACCATCACGCGCCCCGGCAGCATTTTTGTCTTTTCCAACAGAATCTGCACCAGCGCGCAGATCAGACCGCCTACCCAGAATGCATTTACATAATCCATCAAACCGATACCACACCTTTCTTTCCTATCTGTTATGGTTATTTTCTGCAATTCCGTAATAAACTATACTGTGCAGACCGAATTTTATCAAAAATCTGCACGATACTGCCTGCCGTCTGATCAAATGCGTCTCACCGCACCTTACGGACAATCTCCTCGACGATCTCGCGGATGGAAAGACGCTCGCAATCCATCGTGATATGCGCATATTGCTCATAAAGCGGAACACGCTCCTCATAAAGCATCTCCAGCGTCTGCCCTTCCCGCAGCGTCACGCCGCGCTCATTCAGGTCACCCAGCCTTCTGGCAATCTCTTCGCAGGACAGCTGCAGATATACGATAATTCCGCTGCGCCCAAGATGCTCCATGGCCCTGCCGCCGTAAATAACACTGCCGCCGGTGGCGATCACGGTGCGCCTGGCATCGATGGATAAGTTTGCCGCCTCCTCGATGGACCAGAACTTCTCCACTCCCTGTTCCTCGATAATCTCATGCAGAAGCTTTCCCTCTCTGCTCTGGATCACCAGATCAGAGTCCAGAAACGCAAACCCCAGTTTCTTCGCCAATACCACGCCTACCGTACTCTTTCCCGCACCGGGCATCCCGGTGAGGACGATGTTCTTCTGTTCCATATTATGTAAACCTCTTTCAATATTCCCTTTCCGGGAACCGTTCTATCATGATTGGGTTTTACTTCAGATATGCCGTCACTTCCACCTCACACAGCACACTCTTGGGCAGCTGCTTCACCGCCACGCAGCTTCTGGCCGGTTTCTCGGTAAAGTACTTCTCATACACCCCGTTGAAAGCCGCGAAATCTGCCATATCCGCCAAAAAGCATGTGGTCTTGACCACCTTTGTATAGTCCACACCGACCTCTGTCAGGATCGCGCCCACATTCTTCATCACCTGTTCCGCCTGCTCCGTAATATCGCTGCCCTTGATCTCGCCGTTTGCCGGATCAATGGGAATCTGTCCCGAAGCAAACAAAAAATCTCCCGCGATAATTCCCTGAGAATACGGCCCGATCGCTGCCGGCGCCTTGTCTGTAGATACTTTGGTTAACATACTATATCCCTTCCTTTCTGTAATCGCGGCTCTCCGGCTTTCCGCCTGCCTGCCGCTCATGTAACTCACTCCCCGAACCTGGCTCGCACATAGAATCCTCTGGCGTTCTCAATCACTTCCGTCACCACGCCTTCCCGCTCCAGCATACGCTCTCTGAAAGGGAAATTCCCTGACATGGCCAGAGACGGGTCGATCGTATAATAGTAATTGCTGGGAAGGACACCTTCCGTCACGGTGACCTTATCTCCCTCCTTCAACAATCCGGGACGCTCCATCTTAAATTCCATCTCCCGCACTGTCTCACACCTTCTTTCCCATCATATGCCTGCGCCCCGTCGCGCAGCGTTAATCATTCGACGCACTCACGCTCTTAAGCGCCTCTTCCTGCGCCGCTATCACTCTGTCGCACCACTGATCGTATTCCGGATCTTCCTTCTGGCATTCCGGATGAGCCTTAATATACTCCAGAGCCTTCCTGACTCCCTGATCAAAACGTACCGTCGCCGTAAAGTCAGGCACCAGCCGTTTCAGTTTCGTATTGTCGAATGCGACGCTGTTGGACTTGTCTCCCAGCAGCGCTCCCCGCAGATCCCACTTCTCCGGACTGCAGGAAGCAAGAAACTCGCTGGAAACATAACATGGCTTTAACTCCACACCCAGCGCCTGCGCGATCACGGTATAGATCTGGTTCCAGGTAAGCGTCTCGTCACCGGTGATCTGCACCGACTCCCCGATGGCATGAACATTGCCCATCAACCCGATAAATCCTTTGGCAAAATCCGTGTTAAAGGTCAGCGTCCAGAGAGATGTGCCGTCTCCGTGCAGAATGACCTTTTTCCCTTCCATCATCCGCTTAAGCACCTGGTAACTGCCCTGCGGCCCGTGAACACCCGCCGGAACGGCGCGCTCGCTGTAAGTATGGCTCGGCCGCACGATCGTTACCGGGAACCCTTCCTCCCGATACAGCTTCATCAGATATTCTTCGCCGGCAATCTTATTGCGCGAATACTCCCAGTAAGGATTCGCCAGCGGCGTCCCCTCGTCGATCCGATAATCAGATAACGGCTTCTGATACGCCGAGGCCGAGCTGATATAGATAAACTGTCTGGTCTTATCCCGGAACAATCTGTAATCCCGTTCCAGCTGCCCGGGCACAAATGCGATAAAATCCGCCACCACATCGAACGTATGCCCTTCCAGCTTCTGCGCCACCGTCTCCTCGTCATTGATGTCCGCCGTGATGATATGCGCGCCGGGCGGCAGCACGTCGTTGCGTGTTCCCCGGTTGATCAGCCACAGCTCATGCCCTTCCTCCAGAAGTCTGGCAGAGATCGCCGTGCTGATCGTGCCCGTCCCTCCAATAAACAATGCTTTCATTTCGTGTTCCCATCCTTTCCTCTTATCCTTTGTATTTGTCAGGAACTGCTTATCCTGCAATATCCCTGTCCCGTACAGGATCCTGTCTTATAACTGAAACAGATTCCTGATCGGATTGATTCCCCTGGCCTGCCGCAGGAACATCTCCTTCTCCTGCGCCAGATATTCCTGCAGCTGTCCGGTCTCCTCCTCCGAAAACCCTTCCGCCTTCTCGATCACGCCGTCCGGGACGATCCCTTCCGCCCAGTCCTTCCCCCGCAGAAAAGAAACCCTCACGAAAGTCTTCCCCTCATGGTGAAGTATCCCGGACACCAGCACATTCATACTCTCCGTGTCCGGTTTCGCCTGTCCGCTGCCATAACTGCTGCCGCGACCGCCGTCACGGCTTCTGTCGACCGAAACCTTACCGTCTCCACTGTCTTTGATGATCACCTTACCGTCTTCCATCTATCCGATAACCATACCTTTCCCGCAAGCCGGCTCACAGATCCGCCTCTATTGCTGTCTGCATTGCCCCGGCATCATTCTCTAACAGTATAAACCAATTTATGGTTTTGATAAACCCTGTTGCTCATTATTCTTATTTTTCTTTTCTTCAATGTTTTAACATCGCAAAAGGGGAAAAGGGCTTACGCCGATTTCCCCCGTATTTGTCTCTCTCCAGCTATCATCCGTGAAGCCTTTATCGTTATCCAACGTTATCCTTCATAATGCTCCAGCACGACTCCGTGCGCAATTCCCGGAATACTCTGCCCCTCATTGAAGCTGGTCTTACTCAGAAGCGCACCCGTCGGCATAAAGAGCACCCGGTTCCAGACACCCTCTTCCAGCTTCTTCAAAATATAGGCGGACAACACCACCGCACTGCACCCACAGCCGGAACCGCCCGCATTGGTGTCCTGTCTCTCACTGTCGAAGATCTCAATGCCGCAGTCCATATGCTGCTTTGTGATATCAATCTGCGCCTCCGCCAGCAGGTCAAAAAGAAGCTGCTGACCCACCGTGCCCAGATCACCGGTGATAATCTTGTCATAGTAATCGGGCTGTCTGCCGAAATCTTCCAGATGCTGCCTGATCGTATCCGCGGCTGCAGGCGCCATACAGGCCCCCATGTTCATGGAGTCCTTCAATCCATAATCCACGATCTTACCGATGGTGGCGCCGGATATCACCGCCCACACCTGGCTGCCCGGCTGTGCCGAGAGCAGGAACGCTCCGCTGCCTGTCACTGTCCAGGTGGCCGATTTCGGCCGCTGATTGCCATAGGCCAGCGGAAACCGAAACTCCTTCTCCGCACTGGCAAAATGGCTCGACGTTATGCAGGCCGCCTTCTCCACGAACATCCCCGCCACTGCCATGCTTCCCATGGTCAGAGACAACCCGCAGGTGGAACAGGCGCCATATAACCCCACATGGGGAAGCTGATAGCCTGAAAGGCCGAAGCTGCTGGCGATCGACTGTCCCAGCAAATCCCCCGCAAAAACAAGCTGCAGATCCTTTTTCTTGAGCCCGGCTTTCTCCAGCGCGATCTCCAGCGCCTCTTTCTGCAGGCTGCTCTCCGCATCCTCCCATGTATCGGCCCCGAACTTATCGTCGTATCCGATCTTGTCAAACAGCTGTCCCATGGGGCCTGCCGCTTCCTTACTCCCCACGATGGAACCGCTGCTGATAATGTACGGTTTATTCATAAACTGAAAACTCTGTTTTCCCAGCATTTCCTATCTCCTCCGAACTTCTACAGGTTATTGCCTGAACGCTATTGCCGGAAAGAAAATTTCCGGTTTCCGACTTACAGATGAAGATAGTATGCGTTTTATTTTGTTCCTTTATTCCCTGTCCTTGACAAATTGATAAAATCTTTGCTTTGACAGAATCTTTGATAAATCATTCTGAAAGGGCACACCGTCTCATCAGTTCATATGCCCCTTCCTCTTCGATCATCTGTAGATTGGCTGCCACTTTCTGCACAAGCCCCTCGTAAACTGTCAGATCGGTTCCCCAGAACTGTCTGTTCGCCAGGACCGCCTCGGCGAGCGCCGCAGCATCGTCCTCTCTGTGCGCCTCATAGAATTCCAGGATAAACCGCTCGTCCCGGATGCCGTATTCTTCCCCGCCCCTGCTGCAGACCATCTCACTTTCTTCCAGGCGTATTCCTCTGTAAAAGGCGATATAGAAGGACAGTGATGCCGTGATGCATTCCGGAAGCTTCCCGTATTTCTTCACGTATTCCTCAAAGGAGGGCAGCACTCTCGCCTTCCACTTGGAGGTGGAATTCAAGGCGATCGCAAGCAGCTCGTGATCGATATAGGGATTGTTAAAGCGGTCCGTCACCGCCCCGGCAAACGCCGTAAGCTCCGCTTCCGGAAGCGTCAGGGTAGGAATGATCTCCTGATGGAGGGTCTTCTCCATAAAGGAGCGGATCACCTGATCTTCCATGCAATCCCTGACAATATTCTTCCCGGCCAGATAAGCTCCCAGCACCATGGACGTGTGGGCGCCGTTCAGAATACGCACTTTGCGCTGCTTATAAGGCTTATGATTGTCCGTGATTAACACCGGCAGCCCGGCCTTGTCAAAAGGCAGCTCCTTCTGCAGGCTTTCCGGCCCCTCGATCACCCAGAAACCAAATATCTCTCCGGCGTCAATGATCTCATCCCGGTAACCAAGCTGCTCACACAATGCTTCCGCCTCTCTCGCCGGATAACCGGTGACAATGCGGTCCACCAGCGTAGAGCAGAAGAGGTTCTCCTCCTGCACCCATCTGATAAATGCCTCCCCCAGCTCCCATTGCTTCGCATACTGAAGGACACAATTCTCCAGTTCTCTGCCATTATCATCGATCAGCTCACAGGGCAGGATCACGAAGCCCTTTCCCTTCTCCGAACCAAACTTCTGATACCTTGCATACAGAAACTGCGTAAACTTCCCCGGAAAACTGGCCGCCGGCTCATCTTCCAGCCGACATGCCGCGTCATACCGGATCCCCGCCTCCGTCGTATTGGAGATGATAAACCGTAACTCCGGATTTTCGGCACAGGCCATATAGGCGCTATATTCCTGGCCAGGATTCAGACAGCGGCTGACACAGGAGAGCACCCTCCTGTCATTCACCTTCTCACCGTTCTCGCTTCCCCGCAAGAATAAGGTGTAAAGCCCTTCCTGCTCATTGACTGCCTGTTTCACCCGGCTTTCTTTGCCGCGGGGCGTCACCAGAACCACCTTCCCTTGAAAATCCGCTTTCTCATTCATCACGTCAATGAAATGATCCGCAAAAGCCCGGAGAAAATTCCCCTCTCCAAATTGCAGCACCCTTTCCGGCGCCTCCTTAAGCAGATACCCGTCATACTGCATTTCCTCTAATGTCGCATACGACAACCTTTTCACGTTTGCCTCCTCCTGTTCAAGCCGCCTTCTGCTCAAGCCCCTTCCTCTTCCTTTCGGCCAAAGCGGCTTATGCACTTTTGCTCTCCTATAATGTCACGCCCTGCTTGAAGATCGCCATATCATGAAAGCCCGCTTCCTCCGCCTTCACTTTCTTCCCCGAGGCAGCTTCCAGAACATAGCGGAAAAGCTCTTCCCCCAGTTCCTCCAGCCGCTTACCCTCTACCAGCTCTCCGCAGTCAAAATCAATCCAGTTCTTCTTATGCCTGTAAAGCGGCGAATTGCTGGAAATCTTCACTGTCGGCACCGGCGAGGCAAAGGGCGTTCCCCTTCCGGTGGTAAACAGAACGATCTGCGCGCCCGAAGCCGCCAGCGCCGTGGCCGCCACCAGGTCGTTTCCCGGAGCATAAAGCAGGTTAAGCCCCCTTTCTTCTACCGGTTCTCCATAAGCCAGCACGCCCCTGACAGGCGCGGAACCCGACTTCTGAGTACACCCCAGCGACTTATCTTCCAGCGTGGAGATTCCTCCCATCTTATTCCCCGGAGAGGGATTCTCATAGATCGTCTGATCATGTCTTATAAAGTATTCCTTGAAATCATTGATCATCGCCACCGTCTTCTGAAACAGTTCCCGATTCTCACAGCGGTTCATCAAAAGCGTCTCCGCCCCGAACATCTCCGGCACTTCCGTAAGGATCGTGGTGCCACCCTCCCCGATCAGCCGGTCAGAGAACACCCCCACCGCCGGATTGGCCGTGATGCCGGAAAGCCCGTCGGAACCGCCGCACTTCATACCGACGATCAGTTCACTGCAGGGGATCCTGGTCCGCGTAAAACCGCCCGCATAGGCCGCCAGTTCCTGTACCAGCATGACCCCGGCTTCCACTTCATCCTCTTCTTCCTGACAGACTAAAAACTTCACCCTGTCCGGATCATACGGCCCGATATACTCTTTTAACACTTCCACATTGCTGTTCTCGCACCCAAGGCCAAGCACCAGCACGCCGCCTGCATTGGGATGGCGAACCAGGTCTGCCAGAATCCGTCTGGTATTCTCCTGGTCCTCCCCCATCTGGGAACAACCGTAAGGATGGGCAAATGCCGCCACAGCCTCCACCGATCCCTTTGCCGGCAGAGACTCCTGCGCGCGCTTCTCGATGGCTTTCGCCACGGAATTGACACATCCTACCGTGGGAATGATCCAGATCTCGTTGCGGACCCCCGCTTTGCCGTCCGGACGCCTGAATCCCTGAAAGCAGGCTTCTGACTCCGGTCCCTGATCCTGCCTACGCCAAACATCCTGCTTACCCCGAACATCCTGCTGCCCCTCCACATTCTTATCCGCAGCCGCTCTCTTTCCGTCCGTATTCGTGCCGCCGGCTGACAGCGGCGTATAAGTATAAGTCAGCATGTCGCCCAATCCCGTCCGCATATTATGAGTATGTACCCAGGAACCCTTCGCGATCCGGCCTGCCGCGATGCCCACAGGCGCACCATACTTAATCACCTGCTCCCCTTCCTCCAGATCACACAGTGCAAATTTATGTCCCTGCATGATATCTTCCGTCAACACGATCGTTTCGCCGTCCACCGTCACCGTACTGCCTGCGGGAATCGGCCGAAGCGCCACCGCCACCTTATCGTCCGGGTGGATCCTGATAAAAGTCTGCATTGTTCTTCATCCTTTCTTGCCTTTCCTGCCCTGAATCGGGATGCTGCCAACTACAGTCCGCCTGGCGCCCTTTATCCCGTTCCTGACAGTCTACATTTCGATACACCTGACTTGTATCCACTTACATACATCTACATGCATTTGCATATATCTGCATACATTTGCATATACCTGCGTACATCTACACACATCTGCATTTCACATAACCCCTTCTATGTAAGCACTTACATTAAATTTAACTTCTCCCCATGCAAAAGTCAATATTTTCTATCTATTCTTTGCTTTTTCGTTGTATTATATAAATTTATCTGGAAAATATTAGCTATTTTCACAATAAGATAGTAATTGCACTACTCAACACAGATGCTATAATATTGATATAGTGTAAATGCTTACATTCTTATCTGCGTTCCATGCGTGCCTCCTGTCAACAGCAACATAGACACCGTATTGCGGAAGACTCTATATTGACGCAGACACCATATTGCAAAAGCTCTATATTGACGCAGGAACTGTACTGTGAAATGCTCTATATTGACACAGACATTATGCTGTGAAAGACACTGTGCTGTGAAAACCTCTGCACAGAGAAAGGAATCTCCTCCTTCATGAACATTTATGACATTGCAAAACTGGCTGGTGTATCCATTGCCACCGTATCCAGAGTCGTAAACGACAGCCCGAAGGTCAGTGAACAGACCAAAGAGAAAGTGCGCCGGATCATGGCAGATCATGACTATACGCCCAACGTCTTTGCCCGCGGCCTTGGCCTCGGCTCCATGAATACCGTAGGGATCGTCTGTCCTGACGTGTCGGATATCTATATGGCGAAGGCCGTATCCTATCTGGAGAAGAACCTGCAGGGATACGGCTATGACTGCATTCTCTACTGCAGCGGCTATGAGGAGGAAGACAAGCAGCAGGCGGTAGAGCGTATTTTAAGGAAGCAGATCGATGCCCTGATCATGGTCGGTTCCGACTATACTTACGATACGGGAAGGTCAGACAGCTACCTTCACCATGTGGCCGCCAGGCTCCCCGTCTTTCTGATCAATGGCTGGCTTAGCGGCGACAATATCTACAGCGTGCTGGCCGACGACTTTCAGGCTGTCTATGACGCGGCCGAAGAACTGCTCTTTGCCGGAAAAAGAAAGATTCTCTTTCTCTCCAATTCCCGCTCCTACAGCGCCATGCGTAAGCTGGAAGGATACGAGAAAGCGCATGAGACCCATGGCATCCCGGTCGACCGGGAACTTATCCTCTATCCGGAAAATGCAGTCTACGCTGTCAGAGACATGTTGCTGCGCAAGCGCGGCCTGCATTTCGACAGTGTCATCGCCGCCACCGACGAACTTGCCGTCGGCGCCCTGAAATACCTTCATGCCAGAGGTCTGCGCGTACCGGAGGAAGTCAACGTCATCGGCTGCAACAATTCCGAGCTTTCCATCTGCTGTGAGCCGGAGCTTACCACCATTGACAATCGGGTCGAGGCGCTGTGCAGGACTACCATCGACTCTGTCATGGCGCTTCTTGGCGGCGATGCCGTCAAACAGAAGCAGCTGATCAAATGCCATCTGGTCAGACGTGCCACCACCGATTTCTGATCAGGAAAGGGAGCCGCATAAAGCAAGCAGAGAATGAAGTAAGCAGAAAAGGAAGTAAGCAGAGAATGAAACCTGTCAAAAGAGATGTGAAAGAAAGGATTATACGCAATGAAAACTTTTATGGATGAAAACTTCTTACTGCACACGGAATGTGCCCGTAAGCTCTACCACGATTATGCGGAGCATATGCCCATTCTGGACTATCACTGCCATATCAGTCCCCAGGAAATCGCACAGGACAGACGATTTACCGATATCACACAGGTCTGGCTGGGCGGCGATCATTATAAGTGGCGTCAGATGCGGGCGAACGGCATAGACGAAGCTTACATCACCGGCGATGCCCCGGCACGGGAGAAATTCCAGAAATGGGCCGAAACACTGGAAAAGCTGATCGGCAATCCCCTGTATCACTGGTCCCATCTGGAACTGCAGCGGTATTTCGGTTATTACGGACACTTAAACAGTCAAACCGCCGAAGAAGTATGGCAGCTCTGCAACGCGAAACTGCAGACGCCGCAGATGAGCGTCCGCGGCCTGATCAAACAGTCCGGCGTCACACTGTTGTGCACCACAGACGATCCGGCCGATTCTCTGGAATGGCATGATAAGATCAGGGAAGATAAGAGCTTCGATGTACAGGTTCTTCCGGCATGGCGTCCCGACAAAGCCGTTAATGTGGAGGCCCCTGCTTTTGCCGATTATATCAGACGCCTGGAAACGGTAAGCGGCGTTCCCATCAAGACTTTCCACGACTTAAAAGCCGTCCTGAAAAACCGTATGGAATTCTTCCATGAGAGAGGCTGTCTGGTGTGCGATCACGGCCTTGACTATGTGATGTATGCCCCTGTCAGCGATCCGGAAGCAGAGGCTGTCTTCCAAAAGGGACTCTGCGGCGATCCGCTGACTCCTGCAGAGATTGCCGGCTACAAGACCTCCTTACTGCTTTTCCTGGGCAGGGAATACCATCGTCTCGGGTGGGTGATGCAGCTCCATTACGGCTGCAGCCGCAACAACAACAGCGTCATGTTTGACAGGCTCGGCCCTGACACCGGCTACGACTGCATCAATACCTATGCGCCTGCCGATCAGCTTGTAAGCTTCCTCAACGCGCTCTCTGTCACGAACGAACTGCCCAAAACGATCCTTTACTCCCTGAATCCAAACGACAACACCGTCATCGACTCCGTGATCGGCAGTTTCCAGGACGGTTCCGTCGTGGGCAAACTGCAGCATGGCTCCGCCTGGTGGTTCAACGACCATAAGGCCGGAATGACCGAACAGATGACCTCCCTGGCAAACCTGGGAATGCTTGCAAACTTCGTAGGGATGCTCACCGATTCCAGGAGTTTCCTCTCCTACACCAGACATGAATACTTCCGCCGCATTCTCTGCGACCTGCTCGGCGGCTGGATAGAAGACGGCGAATATCCTTATGATGAGAGAGTGCTGGAGAAGATCGTGAAGGGAATCTGTTATGACAATGCCGTGCGTTATTTTGGGTTTGCTCTGTAAAGACGGCGTCCCGTGATCCTTGTTTAATATCTGACTGCATGAAGAAAGCTGGAGATATCTCCAGCTTTCTTCAAAATAACACCTGTTTCATATTTTCTGCCATCTCATCCCCCGCCAGACAGCACACTGCCACCCGATACCCGGGAATATCCGCATACTCTTTCATATGATACGCCGCCGCATCAAAACGATGTTCTACCAGAACCTTATCTCCTTCTTTCTCCACGATCACCGAGAAATCTTTAAGGGACAAGGTCATCCCTCTGCCCGTCACTTTGAGGAAGCTTTCCTTCATCGTCCAGATCCGGAACATTCTCTGCACGATCTCTTCCTCCTCTTCACAGGCGTTCCGTGAACCATATCCACTGTTATTGGGACGACTCCTTCTCACGCTCTCATCCTGTCCCCTGTATAAGAACGCCAGCTCCTGCGCCGTAAAGAAACGCTCCGCAACCTTAAGCCGTCCCGTCCTGACCCGCTCGACATCATTGCCCACCGGACTGCCGCCTATGCTGCACATGGCATACGCTCCCGAATGGGACAGGGAAAAATGAATCTCCGGATACTCCCGCAAGGAGGGCTTTCCCCATTCGCCAAGCACATATTCCATATCCCGCTCTCTAAGCCCGTTCCCATAGATTCTCAGTGCGTGATCCAACACAAGACCGGCGCCGAGACTCCTGCGCCTGTCCGCTTCCTGTTTCAGCTGCAAGATCTTTTGCTGCCTGTAAGGCGACAGGCTCTCCAGCTTTTCCTGAAAAAGGTCCTTATCTTCAAACTGTGTCACATCCATATAGTATGTGTGGATCATAAGATTCCTACCTTCTGTTCCGGTCATGCGGGTATCTGTGCATGGAACGCCGCACCCGGTCATCCTTGACACCGCTGTGATAACAATCCTGGCAGATCGGATAATCATAATCCCAGGGCAGCGCCGCGCCACAGCCGCGGCACTTCTTCTCGAACTGCCCTTTGTCATCCTCCAGCATCTCCCCGATCACGGACTGGGCCCACTCCCTGTTCACCGCCACCTCTTCCTTGTCGATCTCCCAGTTCATCCTGCCGGAAAACTGCGTATACAGATCCAGCTGTTTGTAATAGGACTCCAGCCCTTCCAGCGTAAAATCCTGGGGCAGCATCGGACAGTTATGATCTTCCGTCGGCTTCTCACAGTACCACAGCCACAGCCGCAGCACCTCCCTGTCCTTCACATCGAAGGGACAGGTGATCAGAGACAACACAAACTTCCTGTCCTCCATATAGGACAGTTTCCTGCGGTAATTCTTCAAATACCGATATTTCTTCACGCTCTCCGCCATGGAGATCTTATCATAGAACGTCAGATTCTTCGTGCCCTCCCAGGCCTCAATGATCTCATCCAGCTCCATGTCGATGTCCAGAAGTACCTCCGGGAATCCCGTTCTCGCCCTGGTAAGCGGCTGCAGAGGCTCCTCCAGCTTCTTGCCGACATACTCCACATCCAGCGCTGACTGCACATACCCCACGTCATAGTAACCATACCGACCGGCACGGCCGGCGATCTGCCGGATCTCCTCCGCTTCCAGGCGGCGCTTATCCGTACCGTCAAACTTGGTCGTATTCATAAAGACCACCCTGCGGATCGGCAGGTTGATACCCATCCCGATGGCATCCGTGGCCACCACCACCTGATTCACCCCTTCTGTAAAAAGCCGCACCTGTTCCCGTCTTGTCTGGGGCGGCAGATTCCCATAAATAACACTTGCTTTGATCCCCCGGCTCTCCAGCGTAGCCGCGATCGCCAGCACATTTTTCTTGGAAAAAGCAATCAGCGCATCTCCCGGCTCCACATCCTTACTCATGTCAAAACGTTTCGGGATAAATTCCAGTCTGGTATTCCGTTCGTGATAAACCGTCTCACAGGAATCACCGCACCGCTTGATCATTTTCACCAGAAGCTGTTCGGCCGTTCCCGAGCAGCACACATGGATCTCTTCCGCCCGGATGCCAAGGATCGCCCTTGTCCAGAAGCTGCCCCGGTTCTCGTCCGCCATCATCTGCGCCTCATCGATCACCGCAATATCGTAGATCTCCCGGATGTCCATGAGCTCCACCGTGGAGGCCTGTACAAAACTGCCCGGCGTGCGGATAGCTTCCTCGCCGGTGATCATGCTGCAGGGAATTCCCGCCGCCGTCATCCTGTCATAAACCTCCAACGCCAGCAGACGCAAAGGGCCTAAGTAAATACCGTGATAAGCCTGCTTCAACCGCTGCAGCGCCTGATAAGTCTTGCCGCTGTTGGTAGGCCCGATATGCAGAATAAAGTGGCGTGCCATACCTCTGGCCTCCGGATACTGTTTCTCCGGCTCCGCCTCCATCAATTCCTCGATCCGCTGCCCGACCAGGTACTGCATATACTCTTCCCTATAGATCTCATAGAGAGACCTGGCCCGCAACAGCTGCGCTGCGCCCGGCATGTGCACGATATCTTCCGCATTCGCTCCAGCCGCCATCTTATGCAGAAACGCAATATCCAGTCTGGCAAGCATCCGCAGGGCATGCCTGTATTTCTTCAACAGCCTGGTGTCCCTGCCCGCTACCGTATAGCCGATCGATGCCGCCTTCTTGTGCAGCTCTTTCATGTCAGCCAGCACCTGGTGATTCTCCTGGCTCTTCTTGCGGGCGATACGCCGCTCCAGCTGCCCGATCTGTTTCTCACAACCCTTTATGAACCGCCGATGTTCCTTATCGTTAAATTCCAGAAAAGCCTGCTGATAAACTGTCCAGACAGCTTCCGGAATGTCTGTGGGAATCTGTTCCTTTTCGTCTTCCGCTCCCTGGGCCGCTGTCTCTGTCTGCGCCGGCGATCCACCCTGATCATTTTGTTCCTGTTGATTGTCAATAGGATCCTGTTTTACACTTTTCGTATGTCTTGTGTGTCTTCTTGCCATAATTGTCTTCCATTCTGTATTTGATCCGTCAAAAACCGTAATCTTCTATCTTTATCGTTGCTTTGTCTTTCTCTTTGTTTTTGTCTTTCTCTTTGTCTTTGCCTTTCTCTTTGTTTTTGTTTTTCTCTTTGTTTTTGTCTTTCTCTTTCGCTTCCACTTTCTCTCTCGCCTGCTATCAGCCACTTTCCGTTATTCGCTCCAGATAAGCCGTCACTTCCTCCGAAGCGCCTTCCAGCAGATAATTACGCCCACCCGTCTGTACTGTCTGCGGAGTCAAGAACATCTGACGCAGTTCTTCCCCTGCCTCCATCACTTCTTCCTGCAGTTCTCTGGCAGAGACGCGGACTGCTCCGGCGCCCAGGATGATAAGCTGCTCCAGTCCGTCGGATGTGGCTACACGGACATGATGCTTCCTGCCGATCTCATGAGTCACCTTCTCAATATACTGATCGGCTGTCTCCGCTTCCTTCGTATAAACGACATCAATATTGTGATAGCGGACAGTACTGCCCGGATTCCCTTTTACCTTATAAGCGTCGAATACCAGGATCAGATGTATCTTACGATACCCCTGATAGTTGCTCAGAATATCCATCAGCCTGCCCCGGGCGCCGTCCAGATTGACCTGCGCCAGCTCCTTGAGAGAATTCCATGCAAATATGATATTGTAGCCGTCCACCAGAAGATACTCTTCCTGCGGCATAGAATCCGGCTTGCCCCGGTCCCTTACTTTTTCCACGGTTTCAGAAGAACGTATGGTTCTCGCCCAGCCCTGCTTCTTCCGCTCCTTCGTCCCATACGTGCGGGTCATAATCTCATCAATCTCGTCCTGTCCGATCACATCCGATACTGAACCGGATTCCCGGCCGCTCTGCCTGCTGCCATACCGGACCGCATATCCGCCGCTCTCCTCGCCACCGGCCGCTTCCCACGTGTCCTGTGCATCGTATCCGTCCTGCCCGCCATCGTTCTTCCGGCCTGTCAGTACACTTTCCAGATGCATGTATGCTTCCACCTGATCCCAGGGCACGACAAACCCCGCCCCATGGGCACAGAAAACAGAACCGCAGGGATTCTCCACATCATGTTCCGCCTCGTACCCGATGGCCGCGATCACTTCCTCCGTGTTATGACAGGGCGCATAACCCTTCAATTCCGTATATAGCCGGCCTTTTCCACCGGAATAGGCGCGTACCTGAGCCTGATAGCCCGTCATCTCGGACACCGGCACCGTGCCCCGCAGAATGGCAAACTCTCCCTCCGTCTCCGGCGCCTCGAATTTCCCTGCCCGGCTCTGCATGTCCGTCATGCCTCTGCCGATCAGGCTAAGCGGCAATTCCAACCTGAAATCATAAACCGGCTCCAACAACACACTCTGCGCCTTGCAGAGTCCCTGCCTGACCGCCCGATAGGTAGCCTGCCTGAAATCTCCGCCCTCGGTATGCTTCTTATGAGCCCTCCCCGCGGCTAAGGTGATCCGCATGTCCGTGATCGGCGCTCCCGTCAATACCCCCGGGTGCTCCTTTTCTTCCAGATGCGTCAATACCAGCCTCTGCCAGTTCCGATCCAGATCATCCTCACTGACAGACACGGCAAACTGCAGCCCGCTGCCCGGCTCTCCCGGTTCCAGGATCAGATGTACCTCCGCATAGTGCCTGAGCGGCTCGAAATGTCCTACTCCTTCCACCTTGTCGATGATCGTCTCCTTATAGACAATACTGCCCTCTTCAAAGGTAACCTCCACATCGAACCGTTCCCGGATCAGATTGCACAGCACCTCGATCTGCACTTCACCCATCAGCTGCGCATGAATCTCATTGACCTGCTCCTTCCACACAAGATGCAGCTGCGGCTCCTCCTCTTCAAGTTGACATAACTTCTCATACATACGGTGCACATCACAGTCCTCCGGCAGGCCGATCCGATAAGTCATGACCGGTTCCGTCACGGGCATCACCGTTCCCTGCTCCGCGCCAAGACCCTGCCCACAGAAGGTTGCGGTCAGTCCCGTCAATGCACAGACCATCCCCGCACAAACCTCCTGCTCCGTCGTATATTTAGCGCCGGAGTAGATACGGATCTGATCTACTTTCTCCTCCCGCACTGCAGCCGCACCACCGAAAATCACCTGCTTTACGCGCAGCGTACCGCCCGTCACCTTCACGTATGTCAGCCGGTTCCCCTGGGCATCTCTGGCAATCTTATAGACCCGCGCCCCGAATGTCGTCCCGTACTCTGGCATTCTCGTATAAGCAAACAGACCGTTAAGCAGACTGTCTACACCCTCCACCCGCAGGGCAGACCCCATATAACAGGGAAAAAGCCTTCGCTCCCCGATCAAACCGGCGATCACAGCATCTTCAATGGGCTGTTCCGTCTCCAGATACTGCTCCAGAAGAGCTTCATCGCAGACCGCAACCTCCTCATAGAACGCTTCGTCCTTCCGCCCGAACCTGACGATCCTTTCGTCCAGTTTCTCTTTCAATTCCGCCAGGAGTCCGTCCCCGTCTGCGCCCGGCTGGTCCATTTTATTGAGAAAAAGAAAGACCGGCACCCGGTAACGCTCCAGAAGACGCCACAACGTCAGCACATGCCCCTGCAGGCCGTCTGCCGCGCTGATGACCAGCACCGCATAGTCCAGCACCTGCAGCGTCCGCTCCATTTCTGCAGAAAAATCCACATGTCCCGGCGTGTCTAACAGCGTGATATCCATTCCCTCCCACTGCACATGCGCCTGCTTGGAAAAGATGGTGATACCCCGGTCGCGCTCCTGCACATCGGTATCCAGAAATGCGTCTCTGTGGTCTACCCGGCCCAGCTTGCGGATCTGTCCGCCTGTATACAGGATACTCTCCGCCAGCGTCGTCTTTCCGGCATCCACATGGGCCAACAAACCCGCACATATATGTTTCGTTTGCTTTCGGGGCTTCCTGTCCTCCGCCTGCTCGCTCATGAAAAGATCTCCTATCCATAAAATATGTTTTTTAGTATATCACAGGAAGCGGAAATAGTCGATAAGCTTACTTTATCATAAGTTCGTGATTATTTTATCTCCCAGTGCCCGTATCGCCTGCCGCCTTTACGAACAATATGGCCGTTTTCCAAAAGCTTCTTCATAGTCCGCTTAATGGTTGGAACCGACACCCCCAAATATACTGCTATCTCATCTTGCGTAATAGCTGGCTTTTTTTCTAATAGAGCAAGAATTTTTTCGTCCAAAAGATCACCCAAAGTATCAAATTGATACTTTGGAATTTTAGTATCTGATACTTTAGCATTTTCAAGAGCTGTAAATTTCACGGTAAGGTCATCCCCCAACACCGTATACTCAGGTTCTGCCGTTCCAAGCTCCCTGCAGGCTTCACAGATCTTCTGGATGCCGCGTCCCCAAGCCTCGATATATCCGGCACGATAAAACGCATTCGCGATGGATGGATTGAATGGCTCTGATTTATGAGGCTTCATCAATGTTTCCACTGTCCAGTTTTTTGGCAAGATGCAATTATTGCTAATGTACATTGCATCATCTTCAATACGAATTTGGATTGGAATGCTGGCTGCATAGTTATTATGTCCCAAGGCATTGTAGATTGCCTCCCTCACACCTTCCCGGGGAAATGGGTATGTTTCCACTCGCACATCATGCTCATAAGTAATTGCTGCTTTTAAATATTTCGTATAAATCAGGTCGATCACCCTGTCAGCAATGCTGAACAAAGATCCTTCCACCGTGTCTTGATATTGCAAATCCGAGCCCTCACCGAATCTTCCAATTTTCACATAGCATCCCGTTATAATTCGTCCTGGTTTGCGATAAAAAAGCATAACTGCGGCACGTTTCAGTTTCCCGTCCACCAAAAGATCGAGATGGTCAAGCAGTTCCTCGTCTGATATTTCCAAATCTTCTTTTTCCATTCTTTTCTTTCGTACAGCCTCCCGACGGAATATGTCAATGCTGTTTCGGTCAAGATCATTCACACTTATATTATCAATAGGAACTGCATCCCACAAATAGCCTGTTTTTTCTCTAATAAATTCCGTTAAGGCAGCACCTTGAAGCTGCTGCTTCGTACTGCCGCTTCGATAATGGTATTCTCCATGATAGTTGACCGGATAGGTACTAGGATTTACTCTGATTTCAATATATTCCAGACCGTCCTTTGTCTTTCTATTGACATCGGCTATAATACCAAGCCCTGACTGAATTTGATTAGGAATATCATCCATCAGCTTCTTTATTTCTTTCACACCAACAACTTTTCCAGTATCATCTATCCCAACATAAATTGTCCCACCCTGGGCATTGGCAAAACCACATACCCATTTCAAATATTCTGTTCTCCATGATTCCTTATATTCGATATTCTGACTTTCTGACATTTCAAACCCCCAATCTGTTAATCTGCTAAAATAATTTTAGCAGAAAGAATCCCTAGTCTGTTCAAATCGAATACTATATATACCACTGAAACCTATTTGTTTGTCTATGGATTGAACCATTTTCCTTTTGTTGCGATAAATATCTCTAACATCCAATTCAAACTGACTTTCTAACAAAATCTGCACGCCTTTTAGAAACATAGGCTCATATACTTTCCCAACCTCCTCAAAAACGAGGTTTATTGTTCCTGCCATCCTGCCCAAAACCTCTTGAGGTTCTGCTGTTTCTACCTGCAATTTCTTTTTATCCAGAAAAATTCCCCTTTCAGAACGCTTATATTCTTCTGGAATCCCCCTTTTATTCCTGTCAAAACAATCCATATTCTTTTCTACTAAAAAGCATCTGGATTTTTATTTTCCAAATGCTTTCCTTAACCATAATACCTATATTTAAAATCTACTCTATTCTTAGTGAAACTCCTTCGTAAATCCCCGCTGGTATCTCTTTATCAAAAGAATATTCTTCCATGCTGTCTTTTTCAAAATTATAGATTGTCACAAGTTCTCTTTCAGGATCTACGACCCAATATTCCCTAACTCCTGCTGTTCGATATTTAAACAGCTTCTTATAATAATCCATTTGTTTACTACTTGGTGAAACAATTTCAATTACCCAATCTGGTGCACCATTACACCCTTTATCCGTAATCTTATTGTTGTCACAGATAACAGATATATCCGGCTCGACATAGTTTTTGTCATTTTCATTCAAGAATACTGCAAACGGAGCCGGAAACACTTCACACTCACCATTATTCCGCTTAATAAAGTCTTTTATCTGATAATGTAAATCAGAAACCAATCTCTGATGTCTTGTGTTTGGCGGAGCCATATAATATATTTTTCCATCAATCAATTCCGCTCTCTCTCCATCTGGCAAATCATAGATATCATCTATTGTATAGATTCCTTCTTCTCTTAAAGCTTCCATCCTTACACCTCCGTTCCTGATTCTATTATAAGCATTCTTTATAGGAATTACAATCACTTCCCCTTACTTAAATATTTAATTTCACCGTCTTACCCGCCCCGTCATGAGAAGCAGATGTCTTACCGCCTCTTCCATCTCCTTTCTGCTCACCCGGCCTTCCTCATAGCCCTGCAGGATCTGCGCGATCACCGGCGGTCCTCCCGGCATCACCACATCGTTTCCTGCCGCCACAGCGTCCGCGCCGTCCACGACCACATCCATATCGCCCCAGTCCGTCACCACAACGCCTGTAAATCCCCATTCTTCTCGCAGGATATGGGTACACAGATCTTTGTTTCCGCCGGCAAAAGTACCGTTGATCTTATTAAAGGAAGTCATAATGCAGGCAATCCCCGCTTCCCTGACCAGCATTTCAAAAGGCTTCAGATACAACTCTCTGGCCGCCCGCTCCGTCAGAATAGAATCCACGGCATCATACTTCTTCCTGCTGCTTCCCCTTCTGAATGTCTCCTGCTCATTCACGGCGAAATGCTTCGCACAGACAAGCACCGGATGATTCTTCTGCACCCCGTCCGTGATCGCGCAGGCACAGATTCCCGTCAGCACCGGATCCTCGGAAAAATATTCGAAATTCCGGCCGCACAACGGATGTCTGTGCAGATTCACCGCCGGCGCCAGCCACACATCCACCTGCGCTTCCTCACATTCACTGCCCACCGCATCACCGAACTGATACCATACCTCTCTGTCGAAAGCGCAGGCCATAAGCATCGCTGTCGGCCAGGCGATCTTACCGATGCCCGCCGGCCCGTCCTTATAAAATACCGATCGAATGCCCTTCTCCTCGATAGCCGGAGAAACATAACCGTTAAACCCTGCCGGATGGCTGTTGGTAGTGACCGGTCGGCCGTCCTCATGAAAGATCGTCTCCGGATCGCCGCTTTGCGTGATCGCCGAGAAAGGCGTCCCCGGCCCGTAGCCGACACAGAGCGCTGCCAGCTCCTCTGTGGAAAGTGCCTCTGTTATACCCGCCTGTACACATTCATCCGGACCGCCGGCATCCTTTTTATTAAAGATTGCCGCGTCAAAGAAAGCCGTCCGATCGGCCTGCCCGCACTGATCGGAACAATACGGCGCATCCTCCCGGCTGCCCTGCGTCAGAAACCGCAACTTGCTCTGGTTGCACGCTTTCAGTCCGAGACGATTCTCCACCTGCTCTGCCACCAGTTCCTCTTCCACGATGATTCGATAAATAACATCCGTATTTCTTGAAGAATTTCCCAGCCGTACCAGATATTCTCCCGCCTCTATGACATAAGCCGCCCTTTCCTCCACATAAGAGGCCAGTTCCTTCCACGGGATCCGCAGGCTCAGCTTCTCGCTCTCTCCCGGCTGCAGGACTTTAGTCTTCCTGAAATCCTTCAATTCCTGATAGGCCCGCTCCTGCTTCGTTCCGACTGCCGAAAGATACACCTGAAGCACTTCTTTTCCCGCCACGGCACCGCTGTTTCTTACCACAGCCTCGATTGCAACTGCCTTTGCTGTCCTCTCGACCGTTGTCTTTTCCACCGTAAAATCAGTATAAGACAGCCCATAGCCGAACGGATACAGCGGTTTGGCCGCCTGCTCTTTAAAAGTATCAAAATACCGATATCCATTGTAGATATCTTCCTGATACACCGTGACCGGGCTCTGCGCAAATCCCGTACTTCCATTCTCCTCCGCGCTGAGTCCATAGCCTGCATAGGTCAGGATCTGCGCCGGATCGTCTTTTTCCCAGATAAAGTGCTTGGCAGACGGGTAATCCTCATACCGCTGCGCCACGGTAAAGGCCAGTTTGCCGGAAGGACATACCCTGCCGGTCAGAATGTCTGCCAGCGCTGCCGCACCTTCCTCTCCCGGAATACCGATAAAGAGCACGCTCTTAATCGCCGGATAGTCTCTTGTCCATCCCAAATCGATCAGGCCGTTCACATTCAGGACAACCACCACCTGATCGAAGGCGGCACAGGTCTGTTCCACCATACGCCTTTCCGATTCCGTCAGCTCATAATCCGCATACAGACGGCGGTCGCATTCCTCTCCGCCGGAATTCCTGCCGATCACCAGCACTGCAGTATCCGCGGCCGCCTTCGCCTGCTCCATCACTTCCGCCGGTATCTCATATTCCGCAACCGGCGGGCGGTACTTCCCGAAAATCTCATACATGATACCGCTGTTCACCATATCCTTAAGTTTGGTAAAGTCGAAGGTATCCGCCTCCGTCTTCACTTCCGCCGCCAGTTTCTCCTGATAGAAAGCTTTCAGATGCGGCTCTGCACACAGTCCTCTCTTCTCACACTCATCCAGGATCTTCTTGCTGTCCGGCGTGTGCGCCGCCCCGGAACCGTTCCCCGAATAGATTGTCTCCGTCTGCGCCCGCCCGATCAAGGCTACGGTTTTCTTTCCGGAAAAGGGCAGTACCCCTTCTTCATTCTTCAATAACACGATCGCTTCCTCCGCGATCCTTCTCACAGTCCGTCTTGTATCCATATCCTGCTCCCTTCCCTTTATTCCATCTCAAAGCGCTTCTGCCTTCCCATTAAAACCGCAGGCCGACTTGATCGTTCTCTATACCGCCTGCCCGGTCACTTCCGTCTTCGCATAGAAAGCCCTGTCACGCCCGTCAATCCAACCGTCCTCCGTCACCTGATATGCTCCGGTCAGCCGGATATCCTCGGACGAACTGCCCACTTCCACACCTATCTGCCCCTTTTCGATCTTCCACCGCATGTCCCTGTCCAGAAAGGCCATCTGGCTCGCCGCCACCGTAAAGCAGACGACTCTGCTCTCCCCGGCTTCCAATGTAATCCGCCGGAACCCGGCCAGCTCCTTGACCGGTCTCGTCATGCCGGCAAACTCATCGCTCAGATAGAGCTGCACCACCTCGTCCCCCTTACAGCTTCCTGTATTGGTAACCCGCACCGAGATCAAAAGCGTATCGTCCGGACCGATCTGTGTCTTGGAAAGTTGCAGGTCCGCATAGTCAAAAGTCGTGTAAGACAGCCCGTAGCCGAAGAAATACCGCGGCGTATGCGGCAGATCCACATAGTTGACAAAGCCGATGCTTTCTCCCTGGTGCCACGCCGAACCATGCGGATGATTATAGTAGATCGGAATCTGCCCTGCATGATAAGCTGTCGACACCGGCATCCTGCCACCCGGATTATATTCGCCAAAGAGCGCGCTGACCACCGCCTGTGCCCCGCACTCCGCCGGACTCCACGCCTCCAGGATCGCATCCAGACAGGCATCCGCCGTATCACTGGAAATAGGTCTGCCATCGAAGTGGACGCCGATCAGCGGTTTTCCCATCCTGGCCGCCTCTCTGATAAAGGCATCCTGACAAGGCGGCAGGTTGATATTGCTTGCATCCACCCCTTCTCCCATGGAGGCCATAGAGCAGGTACCATGCTTGCCGCCCAGGGTCAGGATCGCAACATCCGCTTCCTTTACCGCCTGCAGCGCCTGTTCAAAAAAGGATTCGTCCGCCCCGGCAATGGGATAACCGTATGCATACAGAATCTGCGCCTCCGGCAGCCTCTTTCGCATCTCTTCCAGCAGACTCCTGCAGTCCGGCTTCTGGCGGTGCAGGATCGCGTCAAACTCTTCCGTCTCGTCCGATTGGATATATGGGTGTCCGGAACCGTTGTGATCTGCGCCGCATCTTTTTGCACCACGCCGCTCACGCCCGCTATGGAATTGGCCACCGCATACGTAGACTCCATCATACACATATGCGTATAGCCGCCGAAGAATTTCCGCGCGCAGTCAGCGTGCGGGCCGATCAAGGCAATCTTCTTCCCGCGCCCTTTTTCCCGCAGCGGCAGCACACCGTTATTCTTCAACAGTACCAATGATTCCAGCGCGGACTGCAAAGACACCGACTGATCTTCCTGATGGCAGACCGTCTCCCGAAGCGCCGCCCCTTCCAGTGCAAAGGGATGTTCGAAAAGTCCCATCCGGAATTTTGCGGTCAGGACACGCAGCACCGCCGTATCCAACAGCATCATATCCGCCTCCCCTTTTGCAAATAGCTCCTTAAGCCCTTCTCCGTAGCCTGCGCTTCCCGGCATCTCGATGTCCACACCGGCTTCCATACACATAAGCCCGGCCTGTGTCACATCCTCTCCCACATGCTGCACATGATGTACGTTACCGACTGCCCCGTAGTCACTGACGCACATTCCGTCAAACCCCATCCCCTCCCGCAAAAGCCCGTTTAAGAGCGTCCGCGAAGCAGATACCGGCTCGCCGTTGATGGAATTGTAGCTGGGCATAATCCCTTTTAACCCCGATTCCGCAACGGCTGCCTGAAAAGGTTTCCCATATATTTCCTGCAGGAGGCGGACAGGCGTGTCACTGTGAGTGCCATGGATACCGCCCTGAGAATTGTGAAAAGACAGGAAATGCTTGGCGACGCTCTCCGTCCTTCTCCCTGCATTCTCCCCCTGCTGTATGCCCCTTGTGTAGGCTGCTCCCATAGCGGATGCAAGAGCCGGGTCCTCTCCGTAAGTCTCTCCCTGCCGTCCCATACGGGAATCCCGGGAAATATCCAGTACCGGTGCCAGCACGTGGGTGACGCCGCAGGCCGCCTCCTGCCTGCTCACGATTCCGGCAATCTGCTCCTCCAGCGCCGGATCAAACCCTGCCCCTCTGCCAATCCCCGCCGGAAAACTGGTGGTATCCTGGATAAAAGCGCCACAAAGACCTTCCATATGGAAGATCGCGGGGATATGGTGCGGACTGTTCTCCATCACTATCTTCTGCACCTTCCGCTGCCAGGCTGCCGCCTCTTCCAGCGTTTCGATCCTGCGCATCTCCAGCGTACTCACTTCCCCGATTCCGAAAGGTGTCCCTGCCGAGATCTGCTCCAGATCGTCATACTTTTCCCCGAAGGGAAAGATGCAGTTGACCTGCGCCATCTTTTCCTCCAGACTCAAATCCGCCAGCAGCAGCCTGGCGCGTTCTTCCGGGCTTCTTCCCCGGTCCTGATATAATGTTCGATTCCTGTCCATGTCTCCTCCACCGCCAATATTTCACCGATGTTATCTCTTAAGATTATCTTCCATTACTATTGCTCATTCAGCGCCTGCAGCACCGCTTCATATACTGCCCGTATTTCCGGCGCGGAACTGATCCCTTCCGCCAATGTCATCCTCTTCGCATACTCGATCATCGGATTGGCCATCAGCTCCGGCACCATTTGATCCAGAAGCTTTTTCCCCAGCGGCTCCTCCATGATCTCCCCCAGCGTATTGTCCAGGGTAAACCACAGTTCCCGCAAGCTGGTCCGGGTATCATATTCATACACATACTCACCGGAGCCAACCTCCGTCACACCTTCTTTTTCCGGCAGATAAAGCAGCGCCGACGTGTTGGCCGGTATGCTCACTTCCACACGGATCCGCTTATCCCGGCATCGCCAATAGGAACGGACCTTTCCATAGGGCGTCTCAAGCGTCGTCTCCGCCTCCTCGATGCCTCTCACAAACATGGGTTTGACGGATACTCTGTGATACCCGGCTTCCAGTTGGTTGATGCCGCCTATCTTCCGGTACATCCAGTCACCGACTGCGCCGTTAGCATAATGATTCATGGAATTTAAACCCGGATGCGGCATGGTACCGTCCGGACGGATGCCGTCCCACCGCTCCCAGACAGTGGTCGCCCCCTTACCGACCGCATAAAGCCAGGAAGGATAATCTTCCCGCATAAACAGGCTCCCTGCCAGGTCGTGTGCACCGTTATCCGACAAGGCACGGCACAGATAGGGTGTTCCCACAAATCCGGTAGTCAGATGATTCTTATGGTTTTCGATATTGGTAACCAGTGTATGCAGGATCGTTGCCCTGTCCTCTTCCCTGGCAAGGTCAAAATGCAGAGACAACACACAGCCGGTCTGTGTCTCGCTGACGATACGACCGCGAGACGTATAATATTCCTGCCGGAAAGAGAGAAGCGTCCGCTCGTACAAAGCCTGATACCGCCGGGCATCCTCCTCTTTCCCCAATACCTGTGCCGTCCGCCGCACCAGATCCGTGACATAAAGATAACAGGCGTTTGCCACCAGGTAAACATCCGTAGCGCCCACACTGCTCTCGCCCGCTTCCCGGTCTAATGCCAGCCAGTCGCCATACTGATAATTGCTCATCCAGAGGCCGTTTTCATTGGTCTTATCCGCAATATAATCCACCCACTCATGCATACACTGCCAGGATTCTTCCAGAATCCTCACATCCCCGTAAGTCTGGTAGACCACCCATGGAATAATAACCGCCGCATCACTCCATGCCGCCGAGCTGTAGGTGCCCTGAATGTCCGGCACGATATGGGGCACGCCTTTTTCCAGTGAAGATTCCGCCGCCACATCCCGCATCCACTTGGTGAAAAACAATGCCGTATTGCGGTTAAAAGCCGCCGTCCAGGAAAATACCTGCGCATCCCCCATCCACCCCAGCCGCTCATCCCGCTGCGGACAGTCCGACGGAATATCGAAGAAATTATCCCGAAGACTCCAGCTGATATTATTCTGCAGTCTGTTCACCTTCTCATTGGAGCAGTGAAAGCTGCCGATCCGTTCCATATCCGAATGCATGGCGCAGGCCGTGAACATCTCTTTTCTTACTTCCTCCACACCGTCCACGGCAATATAGCGGAACCCGTGGAAGGTAAAGTGAGGCATCAGTGTCTGTTCCTCCCCATTCAGAATATAAGTATCGTGGGAAATGGCTGTGCGCAGCGTATCCGGATAGAAAACACCGTCCCGGTCAAGCGTTTCCGCATGGCGGATCCGGATCTTCTGCCCCTTCTTTCCCCGGATCTTCACCTCCACCAGCCCGGTGATATTCTGACCGAAGTCCACCAACACATTGCCCTGCGGATCCGTAAGCACCTCTCTGGCCACAATCCGCTCGGTTACCCGCACCGGCTCGCTCTCCTGCGGCGTCAGAACCGCTTTGTCAAAAGGTACGATCGAAACCTTACCTTCCCGAATCACCGGATTGTCCGTATCCTGCGTCTCCCCCATATAGATCTCACTGTAGCGGATACAGCCGGTCTGCACCTTCCAGCTTTCATCCGTAGCCAGAATTTCCGTCGTGCCGTCGGCGTACCGAATATGAATCTCCGCCAGGGCCGCCACCCGGTCACCGTAGCGGTCAGGTTTGCAGTCGAAGCTTAAGATCCCCTTATACCAGCCGTTTCCGACCCACATCTCGATCCGGTTTTCTTCCTGCAGATATGCCGTGATATCATAATGCTGATACTGCAGCCGCTTGTGATAGCTGGTCCAGCCCGGCGCCATGTAGTCCTCTCCTGCCCTGCGTCCGTTCACATACAACTCATAGACGCCATGCGCCGTGGCATAGACGCAGGCCTGTGCGACCGGCCCGCGCGGTGTAAATTCCCTGTAAAAGACCGGGCAGGCCGTCTCCTCTGCCGGCAGGTCGTGAGTGATCATCTGTGCCTGAAGTTCATGCGGATCAAAGATACCCGTCTCAAACCAGGCATTGACCATACTGCTGTTCCCGTAATTGTCCTCCACGGTCAGTTCCATGTCGTATCTTCGTTCCGCTTCCAGCTGCGCTCCTTCATACGAAACCAGCACCGATTGACTGCTCCTTACCCTGCCGCTGTCCCACACCGTCCGCTCACCCTGTCTGACCAGCAAGTGGTATGCCTTCTGCACCGTATTCTTCCGCGCGGCCTCCATCTTCCAGGAAAACCGCGGGATCCTTACCGACAAGCCGGTCGGACTTTTTCTGTATTCTGTCCGGAAATCGTATACTTTCATGTTCCTTGCCCTGCCCCTTTCTCTTATCTCTCTTCTTTCTCTTATCGTTCTCTTCTGGCTGCCACTTCCGCACGCATCTGCGGCAGTTTCTTCTCCAGATCAAATTTCGTAAAGATCAGGAACATGACCACGTTGATCACAAGCGGCAGATAATTGGAAAATCCGTAAATCGAGTACCGCATGGACGTGCTGGCCGCCTCCAGGGTCGCATCATAGGCGCCGATCGTGAGAAACAGACTGAGAATCACAGAATCCAAACCATTGCCCACCTTGCTGCCGAAGCCGATTGCACCGCCGGACATAGCCACCAGCTTCTTATCATATTTCCATTCGTTATAGTCCACTGCCATGGCTGTCAGCACACCATACAGACACATAAGCGGAATCTGGATCAGACTGCCGATCAGGCTGCATGCCGTATAGACAGCGAAGTTGGTTGGCAGCACACAGCGCACGGCTGCCGTCAGGGCTGCGCCCAACAGACCCACATAGATCGTCCTCTGCACGCCCAGCTTGGAGATAATCGGTTTGGAGACCACAAAACCGATCACCGTAGCCAGCATTCCTGCCGCGCCCAGCAGGCCGACCAGATTGTCATTGCCGAAGATCCACTTGCAATAATAAGTACCGGAAGATGCGGCCACGCCGGATGTAACACTTGTTATCAAATTGAACAACAGAACAATCACCCAATATTTATTGTGAAACAACATTCCCATGGCCTCACCGAACGGCACCGGTTCTTCTTCCTGCTCCGGCACGCCATCTGCCGCTTCCTCCGTAAACTCCGATGCGAATTTCGCTTTTCTTCCGTTATTATAACAGATCAGGAAAAGCAGTAATACTACCGCTGCCAGAACAGCCCCGTACTTGATCCAGGCACTCTGGGTACCGCCCAGCAGGTTGGTAACCGGGATCGTAGCGATCGCCACGACCATTCCTGCCCCATAGTTGCCGACCGCACGCCACACACCCATGCTGCTGCGCTCACTCTGACTGTTCGTCCTCACGATCATCACCGCACCGAAAGGCGTTGCGATCATCGTGTAGATCACCGCTGTCAACAGCAGATTCGTGACCAGCGCATAGATCATGGCCGGCATCTGTCCTGCCTGTGTCGGCACGGTAAACATCATAATGATCACGGCTGCTGCCGGTACTGCCATCCGCAGCATCCAGGAATAGTACTTCTTATTGCCGCCCTTCGAGTGGTCAACCATATTTCCCACGATTACATCCGTAAAGGCATCGAGAACCTTGGCAATCATCATCACGATTCCCACGCCGCCAACCGCAAGTCCCACCTTATCGGTATAGAAATAAGTCAGCTGTCCTACCAGATTCGCCATCAACCCCAGGCTGAACTGACCGCCGAAATCCGCCAGATAATCTCTTTTACGCATAACCCGTCTTGCACCGTCCGCATCATAGCGGACTGCCGTTTCTTTCTTACCCATTTTACTTTCCCTCTCCTTTTCTGCTTTATTTATCTGATCCATTTGTATATCTGATCTATTTGTATATCTGATCCATTAAAACTTAATTTGCATTTTTGAAATTATTAATTTCTATTTGCCGCATTCCCTCTCAATCCGCAAATGATACTGTACCCCTGGCAGCTCTCCTGTCATCTCGAAAAGGACACCTTCCGCCGACTCCGTACCCGGGATCTCTCCGATCACTTCGCCCACCGGACTTAATGCCGTAAGCGACGCTTTCCCGGCCCTGACAAGCAGACTGCCCTCCAGGGTCTCCGCATACAGCTTACCCCGAAACTTCACTGCCGTAAAGGGAATCCCCATCAGCTCCGGTCCCTGCTCATAAGTAGTCCCATCCATGCCGGTGGCGCCCATGGCCGTCAACACATACTCATCGGCTCCGGCGAGCGTTTCTTCCCCGACCGGCAGAAGCGCCAGCGAGATCCGTTCATTCTTTGCCCATACTTCCACCCGCTCGGAAAGACTGATCCTTTCTTCCGGCGCACCGCTGAAATAAGCACAGTAAGGCGTATGGACCTCATATTGTGCATGATCCGGATCAAAACAGATCTCACCCGTATCCGAGATCAGCTTCCCGTCCACCAGACCTGTGCCCTCCGGCATGACGCCCCATTCCTTCATGGCCCGGTCCAGAACCGCGGCAAACTTCCGGTAATCACCACTCCCGGCAATCTTTGCGATCTCATCAAATACCAGTGCGCGTTCTCCCAGATGAACGCCCTGTTCCAGCTCGTTCGTTCCGCTTGCCGCACGGTGCAGACGATTCTCTTCCTGATACTTTCTGAAAGCATCCCGGTAAGGTGACCAGGCATAGTAGACGCCGCGCTTTGCCTCCGACAAATCCGCACCGTTTAAGAATCCTGCGTTGACAGCCACATCCGCATCTCCCTGATAGGTGTCACCGCCGTCCAGGAATACGTTCCGCATGGCGGTCACATAGGGCAGGAACGTCATGGGCATGGCATGCATATTGGGCAGCGTCTTTAGATCGTTCTGCGTATAGACCACATCCACGCGGTTTCTTGCAGGCGACACCAGTCCTTTCAGGAAAACAGTAGCCATAAAGCCCCATTGGCAGATCACGGCCGGATCGTTATACACGTCAAAAACATTGTGGATCTCATCCGCCGGCTGATCGTCACCTTTCTCCGATGTATGATGATTGTACAGAATCAATCCGTCCCAATCATTCAGGCAGGCATAGGCTATCGTTTGGACAAAAGCCGTGGAGTGAAAAGCATGTTCGCCATATTCATTCCATTCGCTGAGCATAAACGGCTTTCCTTTCACAATGGCAACCGACGCCAGGCTAAGAAGTGTCGTCGCCATAGAGCCGATCCCCTTCTGCATGGTCAGCGGATTCGTGGATACATACTCCGCCGGTCCGGCTACCAAATAGGTGTCCGGCTCCTGCAGCGGCAGCAGCGGATGATTGAAATAACTGTTATTTTCCATCAGATCACCGTCGGTATGGCCGTATACGTCCGCCGCCCCGGCCACCAGATTGCTGGTCACGATCGGCACTTTTACCCCCAGAGAATGCAGATAATCCTTCATATCCTGATAGAACTGCCTGTTCCTGTGGATACCGAATTCCATAAAGTCCGCATAGCGGGCCGGACTGACCGCACCGTTCCAGTCTCCTGCAGGTTCATTCACAGGCTGATAGAAATTCCCGTCCACGCCCCGCACGGTTCCCTGACCTGGGTCCTCTTCCTCCCCCAGCGCACAGAGTCCCTCATGAGTCCATGCTTCACGCAGCCGCTCTCTCGTCCCGTACTTCGCCAGCAGGAAATGGTTGAACCGCGCCTGTACTTCATCCCGGTAGGGCTGCATCTCCTCCCTGCCGTCGGTTTCCATAGTCCCCTTGATGGCCGAATCCTCGTTGTTGATCTGAATGGTCATGACTGCCGGATCGTCGATCAATGCCAGTCCCGTATAGGGATTTACATGGCATAAGAGCTGTTTTGCATACTCCTTCTGCAGTTCGATCATCCGTTTATTATACATGGGAAACCGCTTCACGCAGGAACCTGCGGCGCCCGGATAGTCCAGGCCGTCCCCTGCCGTGAAATCTCTGGCCACGATCAGATCAATATGCAGATAGATTCCCTTCTGCTTCAACTGGGCCGCAAAATAGTCGAACCGGTCCAGCCCTTCCGTATGAAAAGAACGCCCGTTCCCCTTCTCATAATCCAGAAGCGGCGCCTCCCTGCAGCTGCTCCAACTGCCCGGCTCATCGCCAATAGGCGCATCCGCCGCATGCAGACGGATCACATTGACCCCCATGCTGGCAAAACGCTCCGCCAGCTTCCTGGCCGTCTCATGATCCGGCGTGTTGGATCTGGCCGCCACGTTAAAGCCCAGAAATCTGGCTCTTGTTCCGTCCTCGAAATAGAGGCGGCCGCCCCTCGTCTCCACGAATCCATGTTTTCCCGCCGGAGCGTCCAGCAAATGAGAATAATCCAGTACTCCCCTGTTTGCCTCTGTTTTATGAATCCCGATATGCTGCTTCATATTCTTCTCCCCTTTCTTTCCTTATCCCCATCTCCTGTATCAGGCTGCCAACCTGAACAGAAGCAGGTATGATTACAGATTCTCCCCGTTTTCCCTGATCAGTTCCGCGTACCAGATGGCCGAGTCTTTCGGGATGCGTTCCTGTGTCCTGTAGTCTACATAGACCAGCCCAAACCGCTTGTCATAGCCTTCCGCCCACTCGAAATTATCCATGATCGACCAGTAGAGATATCCCATCACCGGATACCCTTCCTGAACCGCTCTCTTTAATCCTTTTAAATAGCCCTTCAAGTACTCGATGCGCTGGATATCGTGGACATTGCCGTCACTCATGACGAAATCCAGATTGGCCATACCGTTTTCCGTGATCAGGATCGGCAGATCATATCTTTCATGATAAAAGCGCACCGCCCAGTACAATGCGTCCGGCGTGATGGGCCATTCCATGGCTGTCCTCGCGAGTCCCGGATAGACCGCCGGGTTTTTCCCCTGCTCGTCGTCGTAGTTATTGGCCTTGTAACAGTTGTACCCCATGAAATCCACCGGCTTGTGAATGATTTTCAGGTCGTCCGCATTGAGATACCGCGCCAGTTCCTTCTGCACGATGCCCTTCATGATGGGATCCATCCACCAGTTCACCTGATGCTGATCCGCCACATCCCGGAATGTAATACCGCGTGCCTTCTCAATCTCCTCCGCCGTTTCCTGCCATGGCATCCACAGTGTGCCGTCCATGGCGATTCCAACCTGAGGGGTTCGTACCGCTCTTTCCCGGATAACTTCCACGGCTTTTCCATGGGCAAGCAGTACATTCCTCGTCAGTCTGCACATCCGATCCAGCCGCTGCGCCGAACCCGGCTCACTCCTCTCGAAAGGCGCATGGATACCATCCAGATAGCCTGCCCCGGTGAACGTGGAAGCCTCATTCACAGTCATCCAGACAGCCACCTGGTCTGACAGGGCATCCACTACAACCTGCGTAAATTCCGCAAAACAGTCGCTGATTCCCTCATAGAGCCAACCGCCCTTCTCATGCAGCCACATGGGCAGGTTCCAGTGGAAAAGCGTGCACATGGGAGTGATTCCTGCATCCAGCAGCTCTTTGACCAGATCTCTGTAATAATCCAGCCCTTTCTGATTCACCGTATGCTCCTCCGGCATTATTCTGGGCCAGCTTACCGAAAATCGATATGCCTTAAGCCGCATCTGCTTCATGAGCGCCACATCCTCCTTATAACGGTGATAATGATCACAGGCGTTATTTCCATTTTCCCCGTGTTTCACATGTCCGCCAGACAACGCATCCCAGATGCCCATGCCCTTTCCGTCCTCATCGTATGCCCCCTCGATCTGGTAAGCCGCGCTGGCCGCTCCCCAGAGAAATTTTTCCGAAAAACTCATCTTACTGCCCCTCCTTCCGCTCTCCTCCTGGCTGCTTCAAAATTACTTCTTAAGCATTTCTTATCATTTTTTCTTTTCTTTCTACACTTCTTTCTTCACTTCTTTTCTCTTCATTTCTTTTCTCTTCATTTTTATATCCATTCCTTTCGCTCCGCTCAAGGCACAAAACGCCATGAAAA
>CANRZW010000010.1 GCA_947644545.1 uncultured Lachnospiraceae bacterium | reverse complement strand
TTTCGTTAAATCCGGTATTTTACGAAAACAGCATTTCCAGACAGTGCAGAAATTATTCTGATTCATCAGAATTATGAACAACGAGAGAGGAATAACAGGAGAGACGATTATGATCGAAATGGGTGGAAAAAGGTACAGAACGGCAATCGTACATGATTGGTTTTGCAATATGGGTGGAGGAGATAAGGTAGCGGAGGCTTTTCTGGATATCATGCCGGGATCTCCTGTATATACCTGCTGCTATTTGGAAAAAAGCCTGACGCCCAGACTACAGTCGGCTGATGTCAAAGCTTCTTTCCTGCAGAAGTTTCTGAACCAGAAGAAAGACAATCACCAGAAATTTCTGCCGTTGATGCCCGCAGCCTTTGAAAATTTTGATATGAATGAGTATGATATTGTGCTCAGCAGCAGTTCCTGCTGTGCGAAGGGCGTGATCACCAGGCCGGGAGCATTGCATTTTTGTTATTGCCATACGCCGATGCGGTATGCCTGGGAATTTTTCGGGGAATATACGGAAGATATGCGGCCGATGAAACGAAGGATCATAGGGCTCATTATGGATTACATCAGAATATGGGACGTGATATCTGCCAATAGAGTGGATTATTTCATAGCAAATTCACAGAATGTGGCGAATCGTATCTGGAAGCATTACAGAAGAAAAGCGACAGTCATATATCCGCCGATCGATACTACTTATTTTACACCCGGGAAAGAAGACGGAGATTTCTATCTGTGCATCTCCCGTCTGGTGAAGTACAAAAGAATAGATTTGGCGGTTAAGGCCTGTAACAAACTTAAGCTGCCTCTCGTTGTGATCGGACAGGGAGCGGAATATGATGATCTGAAAAAGATGGCCGGAGAGACGGTACAGATCCTGGGAAGGCAGCCGGATGACGTGATCAGAGATCATTATCGTAGATGTAAGGCATTTATTTTTCCGGGAGAGGAAGATTTCGGCATGACGCCGCTCGAAGCGCAGGCCTGCGGCAGACCGGTGATAGCATATGGAAAAGGGGGAGCGCTTGAGACGGTGATCGACGGCAAGACAGGTGTGTTCTTTGCAGAGCAGACAGTTGAGAGTCTTATGGAAGGAATAAAAAGGCTGCAGTCCATTCAGATTGATCGGGATGCGTGCAGACAGAATGCAGAGCGGTTTTCCTTCCAGACCTTTAGAGAGCGGATGCAGGAGGAAATTGAAAGAAGGTGCCAGGATGAATGTTTTCTATAGAATGAAAAAGGGCACTGAATACTTAAATTACGGACGGGAAATTATTACAGATTACTGCATGAAGTGTGCGAAAGATTGTGAAGGGCGCGGCAATATCAGAATCCTGGATCTGGGAGCCGGTGCCGGAACCGATCTGCAAAATTGCAGGAAAAAACTGGCGGGGGGGGGGAGAAGCGGTATTGAGCTTTGGGCTTTGGAAAGTTATGCACCCAACGTGGAACAACTGAAAAGGCAGGGAATCCAAGTAAGATGTTTTAATATCGAAAGGGATCGGTTTCCCTTTCAGGACGAGAGCATAGATTTTATCATTATGAATCAGATCCTTGAACATACAAAAGAAATCTTCTGGATTTTCAGCGAAGTTTCCAGAGTGTTGAAGATAAATGGCGGCTGTATTGTGGGGGTTCCAAATCTGGCATCCTTGCACAACCGCATTGCGCTGCTGGCCGGAAGGCAGCCTACATCGATCAGGGCATTAGGGCCGCATGTGAGAGGCTTTACGAAGAAGGATTTTGTGAAATTCATTGAGACAGATGGATATTTTAAGGCGGAATATTTTGCCGGAAGTAATTTTTATCCGTTTCCACCGGGGATCAGCCGGATTCTTGCCGGGATATTCCCGAATCTGGCGGTATCCATCTTCTGGGGGATCAAAAGGACAAACAGGAAAGGCTGCTTTATCCATATCCTGGATGACAGATTCTATGAGACACCTTATTACAGAGGGCAGGAGGGCATCGCAGAGCAGAATCGGAGTATTCCTTCGGAAAACTCCTAAATTCTGCTCGCGGCCTCAGCGTAAAACGCTTCGGCATGGAGGTAAAAATGAAATTGACACGCAGGAAAATTGTATTTGACGGACAGATTTATGCCGGGAACATCAATGGCATGTATCGGTACACAGATGAAGTGCTGCGGGAATTTGATAAGTTGATTGATCGTGATGAGTTCGAGATCATTGTACCGAAGGGCGTGGATCTGTCCGACAGATTTCAGAATATCAAGGTGGTTCACTATGGAAAGGCAAGAGGATTATTGTGGACACAGATATGTCTGCTGCTTTATCTGCTTAGGAACAGGGCGGTCAGTGTCGGGTTCTGTAATGTAACGCCTCTGTTAAAGCCGGGTATAACGGTTATTCATGATATTGCTTACAAAGTGTTGCAGGAGCAGTATAGAAATCTATATGGCAGATTGTCGCAATATTGGCACAGGTTAAATTATTGGATTATAGCGCGCAGCGGCGTTCCGGTTATCACAGTAAGCAACTTTTCCAAAAAACAGATAACCGAGGTCTATAAAGTTGACCCGAAGCGGATTGTTGTGATCGCAAACGGCTGGCAGCATTATAGCAGGATCGGGGAAGATGACAGTATTTTTACGGAGATTCCTGTGCTGAAGAAAGGGAATTATTTTTTTTCGCTGGGGAGTCTGGAGGAGCGGAAGAACTTTAAGTGGGTAGTGGAAACGGCAAAGCGGAACAGGGAAGAATATTTTGTTGTTGCCGGAAGTGATGTAAGAAACGCCAGGAATAAACCGGAGTTTGATAAGATACCCAATCTGATCTTCTTGGGTTATATCAGTGATGAAAGAGCAAAGAGCCTGATGCGGAACTGTAAGGCGTTCCTTTTTCCTTCTACTTTCGAGGGATTTGGGATTCCGCCGCTTGAGGCATTGAGCGTAAGAACGAAAGTAGTCTGTGCCCATGCCGCCAGCCTGCCGGAGATCTGTGGAGAAGCGGTTATCTATGTGGAACCCAATCAATATGATCTGGACCTGAAAATGTTGGATGGTATAGACCAAAGCGACCGTTACGAGGAGGTTTTGTCCAGGTACAGTTGGGAGCGGTCGGCGCAGCAATTATATGATTTTCTGAAAAAGTATAGTCTGCGAGAGACAGGGGAGAAGTAGGATGCGGCAAGAAGTAGTAGGAATTAAAAGAGAGTATATAAATGACATTTTGTTTTATGTTTTGCTATTCTTTGGACTGTTTGATGCCGCGAGGAACTACACACCACTTCCGGAATGGATCGGTTATTCAAAGGATATTGCGATTTTTCTGTTATATGTGCTGAATCGCGATAAGATCAGGTTTTTACCGCAGAAGATAATCGTTATACAATGTATTTTCTGGTTTTTGTGGGGATTTGCAGGTATTTTCTATTCGGGAGGATATTCTCCGGTAAAGATTGTGATCGGAATCATAAAATATCTGGAATTTTTTATGTTGATCACACTTTTTTATAATTGGGAGAGATTGTTTCGGCTGGAGATGGAACAGGCTCTTTCCCGGTATATACAGGGCAGTATGTGTATTTTTATCGTCAATCTTGTGGGGTACTATATTCCCAATCCGATCTGCTATGTGGGGCTGAGCAACGGGAATGTGGCAGCAGGGTTTTACGGTGGGAGAATTTCTGTGGGACAACCGCCTATTGCGGCACTGCCAATGGTGTTTTCCTGTGTATATCTGTTATTTTGCAGAAGTGATGAAATCTTTAAGATACTCTTTTTAATCACGGGGATCGTGCTTTCAACAACAAATACGGGTATAGTCGCACTGGGCGCATGTTTTGTGGTTTATGGAGTGTATCTTCTGATCAGCAGGAAAAAAATTCCGAGGAAGTATCTTATAGCGGCCTTGATTGTGCTTGGGTTGCTTGTGATCTTTTACAGACAGCTGCTTGTGATCTTTGATGATCAGATCGCAATGTATAGACGGAAGATCTTCAGCATTCTGCAGGGGGGCAAAGATGCATCGATGGAAGGCCGTAAAGTGAACTGGATGTTTGCCTTAAATACCTTGCAGACAAAAGTACAGTGGCTGCTTGGACGCGGCATGTATGGTTTCTGCATCGGCGGGGAATATCGCCATATTGAAAATACATATGTTTCGATGCTCTGTACGTATGGCATTGTGGGTCTTGTTACATTCTTGATTTATTTGGGGAAGGCTGCCTGGGGATATTTGAAGGGGTTTTGGAAAACGCATGATGCGTTGTGTGGATTTGGAATTTGCGTGATTCTGATCTACTTACTGCATATGTATACGTTGGACACGCTGATCGTTTATACCTTAACTTTTGGTTTTAACTTCTTTTATGTAATGACAGGCAAAAAGATAAACAGGCAAGGGGTGTGAAAATGAAATATGTCTATGTACTTGTCTCGGATGAAAAAGATTATTATCTGGAGGAATGCCTGATCTCCATGGTTTCCTTACGAAAACATGATTCTGCGGCAAACATCATATTGATCATGGATGACAGAACAGAAAAAAGTCTGACCGGTTTTCGGAAGATGGTTCGTGAAGAAGCTTCCCGCGTGATAGTCCGGCAGTTTGAGGAAACTGTTTCGGCGAAGGTTCGTTCAAGACTATTGAAGACTTCTTTACGCAGACTGGTGGAGGGGTGCTTTCTCTTTATCGATTCCGACACCGTAATCGTAGATACCCTTGATCTTCCGGAAAATAAGGATATGGTTTTGGGAATGGTGCTTGATAAGCATATGCGGATTTCCGAGCATTATATGGATAAATATATCCACAATAATGCGAAAAAATTGTCCTATTCGGAGGGGTATCAGGGACGACATTTCAATAGCGGGGTGATTTATGTAGGGGATGACGAGATCGCCTATCGTTTTTTTGATCTGTGGCACCAGTTGTATCTGGAATCCATGAAGCAGGGAATTGAGGTTGATCAGACATCATTAAATGAAGCAAATGCAAGAATGCATGGAGTCATAACTGAACTGGACGGGAAATGGAATGTGCAGATCAACTGTGGAATGAAATATTTAAGTGAAGCCAAAATACTGCATTATCTTGGATATCAACCAACAAATGCACAGAATATATACTTTAATTCGCTGCCGTTTCAACTGTGTGATACGAAATATTTTGATGAGATGCGGAGACAGCAAGGCATTACAGGTGATATACTGCAGATTCTTGAGCATCCCAAAAGGTCGTTTAAGGTAGTTACAGTGGTGCCTGTGGACTGTGTGGCTTATACGATTCTTTTTTCCAATCATATGAGGCTTTTGAAATTCCTGTATGTAAAGTGCAGACGGCTGTATGACATAATGGAATTTCTTTTTTCAAAGCTGTTCTTTTTGCTCTATAAGCGAGTATAGAAGAAAACAGAGATCTCTGTACATAAATAGATCAGAGATAGAATTTACGACATAAAAGATAAAAGGGGAAATATTGGTATGGGAGTGACAGAAAGCATGGATCTGGTCAGTGTCATTATTCCGCACTACAAAGTAGACATGATCTATTTGCGCATCTGCTTAGAGAGTATAATAGCACAGACCTGGCAGAATCTTGAGATCATTATAGTGGATGACGGAAATGAAGCCGATATGGCAGTGCAGATCGACAAAATGGCGCTGATGGATGAGAGGATATCTGTGCTGCATCAAAAAAATTCGGGAGTTTCCGTGGCACGTAATGCGGCTATGAAAGCAGCGCGGGGAGCGTGGATCACATTCTGTGATCCGGATGACTGGATGAGTCCTGACAAGGTGGAGACTCTTTTGAGCTGTGCGAAGAAAAATCGGGCAGATATTGTTTTTGGGAGATATCATCAGTTAGTTAACGATAAAGATCTGGAGCAGGACTGTGACAGAGAGTTTGTATTTGAGGCGGGCGGCGGAATCGAAGAGCTGATCCGAAAACTACTTTTGATCAATGGGATAGTACAGTTAGAGAAAATGATATTCAAGCTGGCAGTTGTCTGGGGTGGTATTTATTCCAGGGATATTTTGGAGTTGGTTAGATTTCCGGAAAGGATGCATCCTGTAGAAGATGAGATCTTTAATCTTTATGCACTGAAAAATGCGCGTAAGGTAGTTTTTGTCGGGAAAAAACTGCACTACTACAGGAATAATGCAGGTATTGGCGTGATGAGAAATTTTCAGGCAAATACGCTTCAAAATTATCAATACGCGGAGTGGGAGAGACAGCGCTTTCTTGAAAAGCGGTATGGCGCGGCGGAAAAATATTTTAATTCGAAAGAGGTGGCGTTCAGAAGTCTGAAAATATTGATTATATTATGCAAAAGCTATTTCTTCCACAGCAGTAACCCGGAATCATACCGAATCAGAAAAACGAGACTGACTAAATACATACAGGAAAATATGCCATATTTTAGAAATATAAGAGCGAAGGATATTTTGTCTGAAAAAGATTGTTTGAAGTATTTATGTTTTTGGGGGATGTTAAAGGGAAAAGTATATTTTCCATTGGAATTATGTTGGCATGGAACAGGAAACAGGGGGAACAAAAGTAAATGAGAAGTCCAAAAGATGCAAGAAATATACAGATCGATATTACCAATCAATGTCCGAACAGATGCTCGAACTGCACAAGACTTTGTGGACATCATAAGGAATCGTTTTTTATGGATTTCGAGACATTTAAAAGGGCGGTGGACTCGCTGGAGGATTGGAATGGTGTCATAGGGATCATTGGAGGGGAACCAACGATTCATCCGGAATTTGAGAGATTTGCCGGATATCTGTCAGAAAAGAGAGTCAGGAAGCAGGTGGATGTTCTGCGTAGACCGACAAACGAGTTTCAAAAGTATATGCGTCATCATATGTCGGACAAGCGTGGAGATGCAAAAGCCGGATTATGGTCTTCTTTGAATTATGGATATTATAAGCATATGGAAGTGATTAACGAGGTGTTTGAAAAACAGCTGTTGAATGATCATAATAACGCCTGCCTGCATCAGGCAGCCTTGATGCCTTATCGTGAATTGGGAATAGATGAAACAAAATTTATCGAAATGCGGGATAAGTGTTGGATCCAAAATACATGGTCGCCATGTATTACACCGAAAGGGGCCTTCTTCTGTGAAGTGGCAGGCGCTTTGGATATGACATTCGGCGGACCAGGTGGGTGGAAGATTGAAAAAGGATGGTATGACAGAGCCCCCTCGGAATTTGGAGAACAGCTGAAATGGTGTGAAATGTGTTCATTGTGCCTGAATGTACCGCAGAGGATTTCTACTGACGGAAGAGATGATGTCACACCGGGCACTTACAAGGAATTGTTAAGGATAGAAAGTCCCAAGGCTCTGCAGGGAAAAGTAGTCGTGCATGATCCGAGAGATTACAAGGAAGAACAGTATCATACTTTTACAGGGAAAAACGATTATATGGATGCCGGGGACAATAAGAGATTTGATCAGAGCAGAAGCAACATTAATCCAAAGCGTTTCTATGTGGTTGATATCAGGCAGGAAAAAATCGAGAAAAATTCAGTGGGGGGGGTATAGATTGGGTTATTGTTTCAAGTGACCAGAAGAAAGCCCTGAAAGCAGCTGAAACTTTAAAACAATATATTTTAAATCCGGGATGTCTCTATATTTATAAGAATATGCTCATTTTCAACATGCTGGCTAAGGCTGTCAGAGACGATTGGAATACTTTGGGCTCGCTATGCCTGACGGATCTGCGTTCCCGTTATCCGGCAGGTAAGGTTATTCGAATCAATTTGTTTGACTTAAGCCGTGTTTCCTGGATTTACAAGATGGACCTGAAAACTTCGATTAAGATCAGGCTGTCAAGGATAATGAACAAACAATAGAACAGGAAATCCGAGTAGAATGAAAGAGAAGAGCCGTTCGATCAGCACGAATTTTATATATAATTTCGTGAGAACATTTGCAGGTACTATTTTTCCGGTCATTACCTTCTCCTATTCGTCAAGAATCTTAGGTGCGGAAGGAATTGGCAAACTTAGTTTTTCAAAATCGATCATATCGTATTTTAGCTTATTTGCCATGCTTGGCATTCATCATTATGGAACGAGAGAGGTTGCTAAACTGAGAAATGACAGGAGACAGTTGAGCAAGTTTGCCCAGGAGATGTTGATTCTCAATGGAGTAACGACGTTGTTAGCGTATTGTGCATTAGCCATAACGATTTCCGTATCCGTCATGCTGCAGCAGTATACAGTGCTCTTATGGATTACAAGTTTATCAATCTTCTTTATGGCCATGGGTATGGAATGGCTTTATCAGGGGCTGGAAGAATATCGCTATATATCATTGCGGTCAATCACATTTCAGATTATTGCGGTAAGCATTATGTTGTTAACGGTGAGGGATAAAAGTGATCTTGCAGCTTATGCGATCGTCAGTCTGGTGGCGTCTTCCGGATCGTATATTTTGAACTTTTGGAACTGTCGTAAGTATATTGATGTTCGATGTTTTGGGCAATATGATCTTCAAAGACACATGAAGCCGATCCTGTGGCTGTTTGCATTTACGATATCTGTTGAATTATATACAGTCCTTGATTCCACAATGCTTGGATTGATCAAGGGTGACAGAGCCGTGGGCATTTATTCGGCAGCGGTTAAGGTAAACAAGATGACCAATGCACTGATTTCTTCTTTGGGAACGGTTTTATTGCCAAGGCTTTCTTATTATCTGGTTTCTGAGGAAATGGAAAAAATCAGGACACTGATATGCAAGGCATATAATTTTGTGTTTATGTTATCTATTCCGGCTTGTGTGGGGTTGTGTATTCTGAGTGACAGTATTATTTTGTTGTTCAGTGGACAGGATTTTGAAACTGCCGGCATTACGATGCGGATCCTGACGTTGATCGTTCTGATCATCCCGTTCAATACGTTGACAACAAATCAGCTGTTTATCGCGATGAATAAGGAAAAAAAGATCCTGCATGCCACCCTTACAGGAGCAGGTATTAATTTTGCCTGTAATCTTGTAATGATACCACGATGGGCTGAAAATGGGGCGGCAGTGGCGACGGTGCTGGCAGAGGCCGGCGTTATGTGCGTCTGTTTTTATCATGTAAGAAAGATGATGAATTTGAGAACGGTGTTTCAGAGATATTATCAGTATTGGATTGCAGCAGCTTCCATCATTGCCATTCACTTTGTCGTAAGTCTGCTTGATCTACATTATTTATTGGAAATTGTGTTTACGGTTTCTGGCTCTGCGCTGTGCTATTTTTTTATTTTATATAGATTTAAGAATGAGTATTTTCTAATGGCAGCTGCAGTGGTAAAAAGGAAACTGGACCATGAGAAATGATCTTCTCGTTCATATAATATCGGTATTGGTTGTCTTGACAATAGTGATCATCGTCCATCTATAAGATAATGGAAAATAAAGGCTGCCGTTTTGATTGGGTAGCCTTTTGGATTTTATTTGACTTATCGATCATTTATTTTCTCATTCAGATTCTTCTCTGTATTCAAAGACAAACCACTTTTCATTCATATAAATCTCTATTGTATCGTCTGCTCCATACTGATAACCAAATCCGCTTCCAAAATTAGACTGATTATCTTCTGTTGGTATTTCAGTTCCATCGACAGTTGACGTTATTTCTCCATCCATATTTCCACAACGCCAGTCGATCGTGCTTTCTTTCCCTGTATCATAATATAATTTACCATTCACTCTTACCATGGGGATTCTGTCATACATTGCATCAGCTTCTTCCTGTTTGAGCATCAGCTCTTCATCCAAGTCCAGTCCCAGCATATTTCGTAAATTGCTTATGTATTCCGGGTCTTTTACCATATCATCCGTGACCATATAGCTGGAAATGGGATTCTGCCATGGAATCACAAAAATATCTCTGTCGTCTATGTCAAAGGCAGACAGAATCAATGTCATTTCCTCTGGTGAAGCACCTTTTAATGCCATTATCTCTTCCAAAGTTTTCTGACGGTTGGTTCCCTGCATCAGCCCAAAACGATAGTCATCCTCTGCCATCTGCCAAGCATAGACCTCCAGCCCCTTGAAGGTTCCAAGCTCAAAGTATTCTGGGTATTTTTCACGCAATTTATCTATTTCAGGAGAGTTCCACTCATATTCTGATTCAAGACCATCGGAAATATGCGTGACATTTACTTCTGAATTTGTGTTTTTTCCACATGCGCACAACACAATTGAAACAAGACTGCATAAACAAACAATACGGTATAATTTCCTTTTCATGGCTATTCTCCTCAAAAATATATTTTATATCATACCAAATAATCCCGCAATTCAAAACTCATAGAATATTAAAATCACCAAAACGTATTATTATACAATCCAAAGGCATATTTATAGTCCGATTTTCAATGGGTACACAATTCCGAAAAGGGAGTATATTATTTAGGGTGGCAGAAAAATATTGGAATCACATCGGGATTTGCAGCTGGATTGGAAAAAGGAGTCTGGAAATATTTGATTTACATTTGTACATAACGAGTGGCATCCGGCCGGTCTTAAGATTATTCCATATAGACAATTATTTAGCGGCTGTTGTAATGACAACCTTTTTAGGAATAGTGATACCGGTCGGACGCTCATACGTATTAAAAAGAGCACCTCAACTTTACCAAAAAAGATAATGTTATCTTTACTCAAAAGAAATATTATTTTTCTTTAATAGATCCTTTAAATGATCATTTTGCGCTGAAAGCTGTTTATTTGCATCAGACAATTCATTGATCTTAGGCAGATAGTATTCTTCGGATTCTCTGCGGGTATTCTCGATGATTTCGGCAGAGCTTGTACCAAATAGATTAAGCAGTCCTTCACATACCATGGGTGATCCTCCTTTCGGATTGAAATTGGCGGTGGCAAGTTGATGTAAATATTTAGTGTATATAGTCAGATCCTGATGTTGATGCTTTATGTAGTCGTCAGCAAGACGATTGATTAAGGCAGTATCCTGCAGATGATTAGTCAGGCAGCGCAGGTAAAGATTTTCTTCTGTCGTCAGTTCTTGTGTGACGATAATCTGTATTTTAAATGTCTCTTTACTGATATAATATATCCCTTTTGACTTTTTTGCAACTGTTATTTATCGTTCTTCCTTAAGATGTTTTATCAACTTTCTGGGATAGCGGAAGGTGAGAAAAGTGATGCTGATATCAATCGCAGTTATCTGCGTCTGCTTACTGATCTGGTCCACAAAAAGTCCGGCATATCCGATCGTCTTGTAATATGCGGCGGTTGTGACGGAGGAATGGATTCCCTTGACCTCAAACAAGTTATAGGTTCTGAAGATCCGGGCAATATTTTTGGGAATTTGCTGTCCGGATACTTTGTGGACGACAAGAAGATCGATCCGGTAACTGTTCTTTCCAAGGACATATTCGGTCATAAAGTGCAGCAGGTTGGCATAATCGCGCAGTTCAATCTGTATGGCACAGATGGCAGCTTCATGCCAGTTGACATGGTAACCGGTTTTGGCGGCAGGGCTTTGCGTGATAAAAGAGGAGCAGGATGCATGTGTCATAGAAGTGCCTTTCGTCAGAAGAAACAGCAGGAATACTGTTTGGAAACAGAAGATGCTTAAGCAATAAAGAAATAGAGCAATAAAGAAAAAAGCAATAAATAGAAAAACAAGGACGAAATGAAACAATGTTATGTAATAGATATACCATAAACAGAGAGAATGTACAAACCTTTTATCCGAAACGGATGTAGAAAAAGTAAGAATGAAATATCGTTAATTGGAGACAGAAGAACAAGATATAGTGGTAGAAGTACATGTCCGGATTGCGATCGTCAAAATATTGTATTGTATAATTTTCAGTTACCTTGGTTCCGGGTATCAAAAATAGTCCGAGAAATATGCCTTCTCAACCGGAATCAGGCGTTCCAGCCATGTCAGCATATAGTACTCGGTCTTGATCTTCTCATGTTCATAGAGGTAAGAGGGTCTCTTGTAGCCCATCAACATGGTAGTCAGGGTGTTGACGGACAACTCTACTACATTGATGGACTGGTTGTTGTCAACCTGTTCGCAGATGGTCTTGCCGTCATGCCAGGAGAGCATGTAATCGCCTTCGTTCCAGGGTGCCATCTCGTCATGTACGAGAAAATGCAGTTTCAAGTCTTCCGGCTGTACCTGAAAAGGGTATTCGGAAAGAAATTTTCTCACATCAATGATCCTTGCCATGATGTAGGGCGAGATGGTCTCCGTGATCTCGCTGTCCTCGAACAGATAGGCCATCGGCTCACCGGAATAGTTGTCGCCCTGTACCTGCGTGATCATCGAAAAGTGGGCGCTGATATAATTCCAGAGCCCGTAATTGGCTTCGATATTGAGGTAAACCATTTCCTTAATATGAAAAATCTCGTTGGCGATATAATAGACCACGTAACCCAGAGGTTTGTGTTCTTTGCTGTAATAGACGGCGGCAATCATGTCGTCATTATCCCAGCGCCAATACTCTTCCCAGGAGAGCGTATCGCGGATCAGGGCGCCATGCCGCTGCAGAGCGAAATAAGAATGCACATTGTGATAGTCTTCGGAATCGAGGCTGACCCGCTCTACCATACCGTCCACCGGACGCATCTTGGGAAGCTGGATATCCTTGACCGTGAAAGAGAGTTTATCCGATACGATTTCCCACCCCATTTTGCGGTAAAAAGGGATGGAGTAAGGGTAGAGGAAGGAAAGCAGCATTCCGTTGCTGTGTATGTAGTCCAGGGCGTGCCGCATGAGAGCATGGATCAGGCCGCGGCCGGTATACTCGGGATAGGTGGCTACGCCGGTGATGCCTCCCATGTCCATGATCGTATCGTGGACATTGACTTTCATCGAATAGACAACAATCATGGATGCCAGTCTATCCTGATAGAACCAGCCCAGCACATAAGCTTCTTCCAGGATGGGACGTTTTGCGTATTTGATCTCGTCCTGTTCCCATCCGGTCTGGAACAGATCGTAAGAAGTAACCTGAAACGCGTACTGCAGCAAAGCGTTAAACTGCTCCAGATCGCGTTTGTCCAGCTCACGCATCTTAAATTCTCCGTTGGTTTCCAGGTAGGTATAGGTTTGCTGTTGGTCTTCCATGATCGCTGCCTCTTAAATACAAAAATATTCGGGTTATGCAAAATAGTGACTGTATTTACCGTCATCCGTGTCAAAGAAACAAAATCCCACAAGGCCGCGGCCGGTATGAGCGCCGATGGCGCAACCCACTACGGAGACGAGGGTATCTTTTGGGTGAAAGGTCTCCTGCACGATGGTATTGACAAATTCGAGAGACTCTTTATCTTCTCCGTGACAGAGGGCAACCGTCTGCGCTTCCGGCTGACAGCCGTTCTCTTTCGCATACTCAACCAGAAAACGCAATGATTTCTTACGTCCGCGCACGGTCTTGACGACTGCCAGCGCGCCGCTCTCGTTCACGATCAGGACGGGCTTCATGTCAAGCGTCTCCGCCAGAGTGCCCTTGAACTTGGTCAGGCGGCCGCCTTTGACCAGATAGGCCAGTGTCTGTACCGTGAAGACATGGCGGATATGCGAGATATAATAATCCGCGGCTTCGATCAGTTCGTCCCTGGAAGCGCCCTTTTCCAACATGGTGACCAGTTTGCTGACAAGCAGGCCGAATCCGATGGAGGCGCATTTGGAGTCTATGATCGTCAGGTCAAAATCAGGGTAGTCTTCGCGGATTCCGGTCAGTGCAATGTTTGCCGCATTGTAGGTTCCGGCGATTCCGGTGGAAAAGCACAGGTAAATGATGCTGTCCCCCGCCTGCGCATAGGGCAGGAAGGCATCGGTAAACATGGCAGGATTGATGTGATAGGTCTTCACATCCCGCTTGATATCATCCAGTATATGGTAGAATTCTTCTGTCTGTATGGTCTTGCCGTCCAGATAATCCACATCGTCGATCACGACGGGTGTCGGGATCACGTGCAGATGGTGCTGTTCAATGTAGCTTTTGGGCAGATCGCTTGCCGAATCAGTAATAATACGAAGCATATGGCATCTCCTCCGTTTCTTCCAATGTTTATCATAATGCAACGGGGAGGACATTTCAAGTAAATTCTTGCCGTGCGATGCCTGAATCGAATTACGCAAGGTTAATTCATCTGGTCTAATAATTTGATCTTGATATCATATAATTTGCCGGAAAGATCTACGTATACCTTATGCGGGTTCACCAGTCTGCGCGTCTCATCCCAGAGCGTATTCTGCTCCTGCTGGCAGTAAGTGCGGATATCCATAACCTTCGGGGAGGTATAACAGCATTCACCGCCCCGGAACACCGGCGTCATGAGCTCGCGGAGAATATAACTGCCGCCGGGAAGTTTCGTCTTCTTCCATGGTTCGTTAGGATCAAAAAGAAGCAGCGGTTCTTTCTCGTCAAACGTTTCTTCCACCAGACAGATCAGGTCTGCCTTCACCTTGCCGGTTTCTTTCTCGTAGACGCGGTAGATGGTTTTGTTGCCAGGATTTGTCACTTTCTCCGAGTTCTCCGACAATTTAATCTTCGGAATGAACTTGCCGTCTTCGCCCATAATGGCAGCCAGCTTGTACACGCCGCCGAAGGAGGGGCAGTCCTTGGAAGTGATCAGGTGTGTGCCTACGCCCCAGGAGGTGATGGCAGCGCCCTGTTCTTTCAGACTCTGGATCAGGAACTCGTCCAGGTCGTTGGAAGCGGAGATGACGGCATCCGGGAAGCCTGCTTCATTTAACATCTTACGGGCCTTCTTGGACAGATACGCAAGGTCCCCGCTGTCCAGCCGGATACCATAGAAGGTCAGAGGAATGCCTGCCCTGCGCATTTCGGTAAAGACGCGGATGGCGTTGGGAACGCCGGATTTTAATGTGTCATAGGTGTCTACAAGAAGGATGCAGGCCGAAGGATACATATCCGCATAGGTTTTGAAAGCGGTATATTCGTCAGGGAAACTCATAATCCAGCTGTGGGCATGGGTGCCTTTTACCGGCACATCAAAAAGCTGGCCGCACAGGACATTGGAGGTGCCCACACAGCCGCCGATAATCGCTGCCCTTGCCCCGTAAGTGCCTGCGTCCGGACCCTGCGCCCGGCGCAGGCCGAACTCCATGATGCCGTCACCGTGGGCGGCATAACAGACTCTGGCAGCCTTGGTGGCGATCAGACTCTGGTGATTAATGATATTTAAGATGGCAGTCTCCACAAGCTGCGCCTGCATGATGGGCGCAATGACTTTGACTAAGGGTTCCCGCGGGAAGACGACCGTGCCTTCCGGAATGGCGTAGATATCTCCTGTGAATTGGAAATCTTGCAGATAATCAAGGAAGTCCTTGTCGAAGATGCCGAGGCTTGCGAGATAGGCGATGTCGCCTTCGCTAAAGTGCAGTTCCTTGATATATTGGATCAGCTGCTCTAAGCCTGCCGCAATGGCAAAACCGCCGTCGCAGGGGTTGTTGCGGTAGAAGGCGTCAAATATGACGGTCTCGTTGCGGTCCTTGTTCTTGAAGTAACCTTGCATCATGGTCAGCTCATATAAATCTGTGAGCAGGGTCAGGTTCTGTCTGTCCATCTTTTCCTCCATTTTCCGTGCACGGGGTGATTGTTTTGTTTATTAGCATTTTACACTAAACAGACAAAATAGGGAAGGGATTTGTGACGGTTATCCTTTCACGGCGCCGGCCATCATGCCCTTGATCAGTTTATCCTGTCCGAATGCGAAGGCAATGGCCATGGGAAGGACCGACAGCACCAAGACCGCAAAAAGCATGGGGACATTACTTCCGTACTGACTCTTATAGTTCCAGAGAGCAAGGGGCAGCGTCCGCGTATTCGGTGATTGCGTGAGCACCAGCGCGAAGCCAAATTCATTCCACATCGATATGATGTCATAGATTGCCACGGTGATGATGCCGGCTTTAGAGAGCGGCGTGATGATGGACAGGAAGAATCTGAAATGTCCGCAGCCGTCAATCCAGGCAGACTCTTCAAGCTCGACCGGAATCTCCTTCATGAAGCTTGTCAGAATAAAGATGGTGATCGGCAGATTGAAAGCAACATAGGGACCGACCAGGGCGGCAATCGTATCGTACAATGCGATCCTCCTTGTCAGGAGATAGATCGGGATAAGGGCTACGTGGATGGAGATCGTCATACTCGCGATCACCAGCATAAACAGAAGATTTACCCACCGCAGACGGATGCGGGAAAAGGCATAGGAAGCGCACAGGGCGATAGCAAGCAGGATGAGCAGTGAAACAACGGCCACAACGATACTGTTCTTAAAATAACTAAAGATGCCGTCCGTGATCACTTTTACGTAATTGATCATCTTTATTTCTTCCGGTATGGTAAAGAAACCGTTTCTCCCGTAGTCCTGTGAGGACTTTAAAGAATTGATGATCATCATATAGAAGGGCAGCAGAGAGAGCGCCAGGAAAACGGCGGCGTAGACTCTGATTAGGATTTTGACAGTGTATTTTTTGATCATGATCAGTTATTCCTCCTTTGCATTGCGGTTGATCAGGTATTGGAACAGGTAGGTGAATGTGGTGATGATAAGGAACATGCCCACTGCGACCGTGGCGCCGTATCCCATCTGTCTGGACTTGAAAGTCAGACGGTACATATAGGTGGCCATCAGGTCGGAGGAGTAGTTGGGACCGCCCTCCGTCATAATATAGACCAGATCAAAGTATTTCAGGGAACCAATCAGCGACAGGGTACAGGCAGTCTTGATGGAATTTTTCAGTAAGGGCAGTGCGATGCCAAAAAAGTACTGTCTCAGATTCGCACTGTCGATTACCGCGGCTTCGTAAAGCTCCTGGGGCAGCCCGCTGAAGGCGGCCAGGTAAAATACCATATAATAAGGAACGGCGGTCCAGCAGATCACGGAGAACACAGCTAAAAGGGACGTATGCGGATTCCCCAGCACATCTACGATCCCGCCGCCGAACAGTTTGGAGATTACTGTAAAGATGCCGTTTCGAGGGGTATAGATAAAAGAAAACAATAATCCCACGGCAGTGGTGGAAAACAGGCTGGGCAGATAGTAAATGACCTTGAGAATGCCTGATCTTCGGCCCATGCGGTCAAGCATGAAGGCCAGTGTGATGGCCAGGGGCATCTGTACGACAATTGACAGGACCACAATCAATATGTTATGCAGAGCAGCGGTAAAGAAGTACTTATCATGGAGCAGGGTTTTCCAGTTTTCCAGCCCTATGTTAATCTTGTTGGGACTGATCCCGTTCCAGTCCAGAGTGCTTAGATGAAAAACATCCACAACAGGATAGAAAATATATACAATAATAAAGAAGAATGCAGGCAGCAGAAAGAATGCTGCGGTCATATTCAGTTTTAAGGTTCCTCTTTTTCGCATAATACACCTCCCGAAACAGTGACGGTCTTTGCGCCGTCACGGAATATTACTTTGACAGTATCATAACATTTTGCAAGCCGGACCAGGGTGTCTTTGGACGGCGGATGAAGGGCGTCGAGCGCCGAATGTTCTCGGGACAGACTGTTATATTTCTTAAGGCCGTATTCGTGATAAGGCATCAATTCCAGATACAACGGATGTAAGAGGCTGCCGATCCGGGTGCTTAGTGCACGCATCACGGTTTCACTGTCATTTACGCCTGGGACGACCGGAACCCTGATCACGTATGGACGGCCGCTTTGTTCCAGGATCCTGAAATTCCCGAAGATCAACTCGTTTGTGACACCGGTTGCCGATCTGTGCCTGTCGGGGTCAGGATGCTTGATATCTGCCAGGAATAAATCCGTAAAGGGTATCACGGCGGTCAGAGATTCGGGAGACACATTCAGCGCGGTTTCGACAGCGGTATGGATCCCCTGCTGTTTCAGGATCGCAAAGAACCGTTGGACAAAGGCGGACTGTAACAAAGGCTCACCGCCGGAAGCGGTGACGCCGCCTCCGGAATGCTCGAAGAATACCCTGTCGCGGATGACGATTTTGACAAGTTCTTCGGGGGTTATGACTTCGCCTGTTTTGATCAGACTTCCGGCGGCACAGGTCTGTGTGCATTTGCCGCATTTTGTGCAGGAGTCACGTTTAAAGTCATGAACCCGGGTCTTTTGGTCTATGCTGTGACAATACCGGTCACAGACTTCCTGACATCTGCCGCAGAGAATGCAGCGATCGGCAAAAAATTGAATATCCGGTTCTACAGAGAGGGATTCCGGATTATGGCACCAGAAACAGTGCATACTGCAGCCCTTGAAAAATACGGTGGTACGGATGCCGGGGCCGTCGTGCAGCGACATCCGCTGTATATCAAAAATTGTTCCGGTCATAAGCTGTCTCTTATCCTATCTTATTGTGTTATCCTGCCCTGTGACGGCATCTGCTTATGATGTCGTCCTGTACACTCTTGTCCAGATCTACGAAATGAGCGGAAAAGCCGCCGACTCTGACGATCAGGTGCAGATAATCATTGGGTTTCTCCTGGGCTTTGATCAGTGTCTCCGGATCGACGGAAGAGTTTCCCTGGAACATTTGTCCGCCCAGAGAGAGGAAGGTTGTTATAAAATTCTTCATCAGTTCTTCATTGATCCAGCTCTCATCGAAATCCCACATGGAACTGCCGCCTCCGGTGAAGCGGTACATCGGCATTTTACAGTTGGAAAGAATAGCGGCGGTAGCGCCCCTTGTCATGGAACTTCCGGCCGGCGTGGTACCGTGGGAAGCGGGCGTGTGGGCATGGCATCCGTCAGCGGTGGCGCCAAGATGCTGTGCGCAGAGGCCCGCCCACACGAAGGTAAAGATGACTGGTTTCACACAGCCGCCAAGATGATTTTCATAGCTTTCATAAATACCGCAGATGTCATGGAAGAATCTGGCGGCGAAAGCGTCCGCTTCATCATTATCCTGACCATATTTCGGATAAGCCCGCAGTCGGAGCCGTAAGGCTTCCTGTTCCTGGTAGTTGCGTTGCAAGGCTTCGATCAATTCTCCGGCAGAGCAGATCTTATCGTCGAAGACGGCCTTTTTGACGGCAAAAAGGGAATCGGCCGCCATGCCGAGGCCTACCGGAGCGGTTCCGTAGTCATGGTAACGGGTTCCGCCCTCGTGCATATTTTTCCCACGGATCATGCAGTCGTTGAGCAGACTGGATGCATAGTAGGTGGGACGATACTTTGCGCTGGCTATACTCCAACGGTCGATGCAATCGAAATATTGATGCAGGATCCGGCCTGTTTCAGAAAGAAAATCCGCATAATAATCTTCAAAGGAAGTGAAATGAGCAAGCCCCTGGTAGTGGACTGTCTCATAGGTTTTGCGATTTACGAGGCAGTAATTGCGGGTGATGCTCAGTTCTACAAACTTGGGCATGTTATGCCAGCCGGAGAGAAGCATATCACTGTTAGCCTGTGAATTGGATACTTCCATGCAGCCGTTGGTGGTGTAGGATAACGCTTCCTCGTAAGGCACGCCCCGGTATTCCAGCGAAGCGGCAATAGCCTTGTCATTGAGGATCTGGCCGCGGTTTCTTCCCGCCATAAGATAGTGGGCCGCAAATTCGATATATTCCTGCGACGGATTGGCGGGCATCTTCAGATACACCAGAAGGCAGGTGATGTCAAGCTGGAGCGCTGCCTGCGCGAACAGATAAGTCAGGGGAGAAATAGCGGGTTCTCCGTTGGGATGGCTTCCGCCCAGGCATACGGTGTCATTCATTTCTTCGTTCAGGCGGATCCGGCGGTCCATCTGCAGAAGCAGATGGCCGCATAAGTCGAAGGCTTCCTGCATTGTGATCTTCTGTTCCTGCAGATCTTTCTCCAGATAAGGCCACAGGTAGTAATCCAGCCATCCGGGGCCATAGGTGCCGCTGGCTTCCTGGGTAACGGTGAAATACACCATATTGACGGATTGAACCGCCTCCCGAAAACTTTCGGCAGGGTGGCGGGGGACTTTACGGCAGATTTCGGCAAGTTCTGTTTTACCTTTGCGTTCCAGTTCCTGAACATAGCGTTCGTTATATCTGATCAGGGAGTCGATCACGATATTCAGTCCCTGATAGAATTGGCGTTTTTTCTCGTCTTTCGTGCGGGAAAGCATACGGGTGGACAGTTCGCGGATTCCCTGCCAGCCAAGCCGGAGCGCTTTCTGGAAGCTGTGTGATTCGTGGCCGTTCCAGAACGCGTTGCCGTGCAGTCCGATGTCCAGGAAGTCGCCTCTGACTTCCGGACAGGAAGCGTCAATCTCATCCAACAGTTCCTGGTAAGCCAGATGATATAGATAAGAAGGATCCTCCAGTGTCTTGCGCGGATGCTGAGACGGATCATCGTCCGGAGCAAAGATACGCAGATTATATCTCCCGACCACCACATCGTCATCGTCGACTTCCACTACCTGATGGTCAAATATATAAGCGGTAGTTCTGGCGGTTCTTTCCCATAAAGGAAGATCTGCATAGAGTTCTTCATAGGCGTATCTGCCATTCACAAACAGAGTCTGCGCAGTTTCCTTTTCACACTGCAGCCGGATGCTTTGCTCCTTTTGCAGGACATGCTCTGACAGTTTCATATTGATCATTGGTTTTCCTCCTTGTTTCTGTTTCTTTCGTGTTTCTTGCTCCTTCCTGCTGTGATATATCAGATTGTGTATAAAAATATACCATACAAAAAAGGAAAAAGCAATATGGATTTTCCGAACCGGAAACAGAAATTAGTATATAGTGAGTAAAATTGTGGAAAATATTGGGAAATTATGGAGAAAATGCAAGTCTGGGCATAAAATAAACATAGGAAAAGATGCTTTAAAAGAGTTCTCTGTGATATATTACAAAATAAAAAATATGTTGACAGTGATATATTAATGTGCTATGAATAGAATCATAACAATTCAATTTGGGCCGAAAAAACGGCTGACTTAAGAAAAGGAGAGGAATATGGAAAAAGGCAAAGTACAAAGAATGATTGCAGGGTTACTTGGCGGGTTGATGGTGTTCTCGCTTGCGGGATGCGGCTCGGGCGGCGGCAGCGCGGATACGGAAAGTACGGATAACGCGGCGGCACAGACAACACCTGCTGCTTCGGAAGAAGAGCAGAACAGCGCTTCGGAAGAGGCGGTAAAGGAGATCACTCTGTGGGAGATCCAGACAGAAGAGCCTATGAGAGAGATCTTTGCAGATAGTATTGCCAGATTTGAGGCGGATCATCCCGGGTATAAGATCAACGATGTGAGCATGGGCAGCGAGGACTATAAGCAGAAGATAGCGATTGCTCTTGGATCCAACACGGCGCCGGATATTTTCGTCACCTGGACTGGCGGCGGCATGAAGGAATATATCGAAGCCGGCTGCATCGCCGATTTGACAGACTATATGAATAAGGATAATTATAAGGACTACTTCATGGATGCGGCCGTTGCCCAGACGATGGAAGATGGGAAGCTGTGGGCGGTGCCGGTGGAAAACTGTTCGATTGCGGCAATTTTCTACAACAAGGCTCTGTTTGAGAAATACAACATTGCAATCCCGAAAACAGTGGAAGAACTGGAGAGTGTCTGTGACGCTTTTCTGGAGAACGGTATTTCGCCCTTCGCGCTGCCGAATAAGACGAAATATTTCGCCTCCATGTACTATATGTATCTGGTAGACCGTCAGGCCGGTCCGGAACTGTTTGAAAGCGCGGCGAACGGCGGTGACAGAACGTTTGAAGATGAAGTATTTACCTGGGCGGACAACAAGATGCAGGAGTGGGCGCAGAAGGGTTATTTCGGAGAGGGCTATAACGGTCTTGACGGAGAGACGGGCATTCATCGAACTATGTTCTATAATGAGGAATGCGCAATGCTCCTGGACGGAAGCTGGTGCGTATCCACATTCTACAATGATCAGCCCGACATCCTTGGCGATATCGGTGTTTTCCCGTTCCCGGCCATCGAAGGCGGTAAAGGGGATCCCGGGAACCTGGTAGGTACGCTGGGTGATACTTTCTACTGCATCAGTTCCGAAGCGGAAGATAAGGATATCTGTTTTGAAGCGATCAAGTATCTGATCGACGATACGGCGGTACAGAAGAGGGTTGCGGCGGGCAGGATTCCGCCTACGAAGAACGCGACGGCGGAAAACGAGATCAGTGAAGAACTCATGAAGCTGCTGCAGGAAGCAAAGAGCATTCAGCTCTGGTATGATCAGTATCTTCCGAGCGATGCCGCAGAGATCCACAAGGATAGCCTGCAGGCTCTTGTGGGGCTGTCCATGACACCGGAAGAATATAACAAAGCAATGTCCGATGCGGTGAATAAATAACAAATGGCTTCAATTACAGATTTAATAATATATCAGGGCGGTGGAGAATGCCGCCGCCCTGTCAATGCTTTTGTTGCAAATGCGGCCTTTTTATGATAAGACAGCATAATACTTTCCAAATGACATAGATAATATGATATATTAGAAATAAATTGCTGTAAGATAAAAAATATCACAAGGTGCTATGAGGAGGCAGGGCTATGAAGCAACAAAAAGAAAGCTTAAAGGAAATCATTTACAGAGATCTGAAAGAAAAGATTATTTTCTGTGAATATCTTCCCGGAACACCGATCTCGGAAGAGGAGATCGGCAAGGAATATAATGTGAGCAGAACACCGGTGCGGGAGGCAATCCTGCAGCTGGCGCGGGAAGATTATATTACGATTGCGGCAAGGAAATCGACCAGGGTTTCCAAGATTTCCTATCAGGAGATGAATGAGATCATTGAAGCCCGGCTTTTGACGGAACCGTATATTTTAAGGTGTCAGGAGAAACCGTTGACGGACGATGTGATCGAGAAGCTTAAGACGTTGAGGGCCGGCTTTGAAGAGGTTTCCCTGTGCGACGAGAAGAGCCTGAAGCAGTTTTTGAAGATGGATTACGAGTTTCACAGTCTGCTCGTCAATCTGAGCCATAATCATCTGCTTATTCAATTCTGCCAGGATATTCTGGAGAGATCGACCAGGCAGTGGTATCTGATGTGTATCAGGATGGAAGGACGTTTGTCCGTGGCGAAGGATGAGCATAAGCAGATCATTGATCATCTGATAAAGGGTGATTATGGGAATGCATCGAAGAATCTGGAACAGCATATCAAGGCATTTTATGATCTGGTCTATTTCAACTGACTGCCGGGCAGAGAGGATGGAATGCATGAATCTTTTTACAATGAACGTTATGTCGGATGCCCTGCATAAGCGGACGACGGTCAATGTCTTGTGTCCCCGGGAGGCGGTCAGAGGTATGGAAGTGCCGACGCTGATGTTGCTTCACGGTATGACAGACGACCAGAGCGGGTGGATCAGGCATACGTTGGCGGAGGAATATGCCGAGGAGGCAGGGGTCTGCCTGGTGATTCCGAATGCAGACTTAAGCTTTTATACCGATATGGCATATGGCGGAGCATATCTTATGTTTCTGGCAGAAGAACTTCCGCACATTCTGCAGAATTACTTTCCGATCGCTGTCGGAAAACAACAGAATTATGTGGCAGGAAATTCCATGGGAGGGTATGGCGCCTTTCTGCTTGCCATGCGGTATCCGCAGCGATACCGGGCGGCATTCTCCCTCTCGGGTCCCATGAAGATAGCGTGGATCCATCGCATTCTGTCAGATGAAAGCCTGGCCAGGATCTATGCGGCGGGCGACGAGGACAGACTGCGGGCATGTGTGGAGCGGCTCGGGAGGCAGGAGCGGATTCCGGCAAGACTGGTGTACAGCCTGCTGGAGTCGGGAGATCTGACCAGAATATTCCGGGGAATGTTCGGGGAACAGGGCGTGGAGTTAGACGGAAGCGATGTGGATCTGATGGAACTGGTGCGGCGCAGCGCTTTTCGGGAAAACGCCGTGGAGTTGTATGCGTACTGTGGAGAACAGGATTACCATTATGAGAGTAATCGGCTGTTTAGCGACCTGGCGGCATCGATGAATATTGCGTACAGACTGCAGACCGGGCCCGGCAGCCATGACTGGAAATACTGGAATCGTCAACTGCCGCAGGTGTTTCACATGATTTCGGAATGGAGGAAAGGTTGAATAAATTCTCTGATGAGCAATTTATTCAACCAAGAATTTGTGCCGAAGCGTCACAAATTCTATTGATCGCAGAGCAGAATCTGAAATTCTGCTCGCGTCCACAGCGCACAGCGCTTCGGAATGGAGGAAAATATGAGACGAAGTGAAGAAATTCTTCAACGTCCGGAGTTCAATTTCAACAGGGCAGTCTATAAGTCGATGGGGTTTGCGGATGGGGATCTGGAGAAGCCGATCATCGGTATTGCCAATACCTGGAGCGAAGTATGTCCGGGGAGTTACAATCTGCGGCAGCTGGCTGAACATGTGAAATACGGAGTATATGCGGCCGGCGGAACGCCGGTGGAGTTTGGCGTGACCGGAGCCTGTGACGGCACGGCACAGGGAAACGAAGGGATGAAGTATATTCTGCCGTCAAGAGAATTGATCGCCAATGATGTGGAGGTAATGGTACAGGCCCATCAGTTGGATGCGGTGGTACTGCTCGGTTCCTGTGATAAGATTGTGCCGGGGCTGCTGATGGCGGCCGCCAGGCTAAAGATTCCGGCGATCCTGCTGCCGGGCGGGCCTATGCTTGGAGGCAGGGAGTTTGACGGCCGCAAATCGGATCTCACCTCCCTCTCGGAGGGAAACGGAATGTTGAAGGCGGGAAAGATCACGGAAGAAGAGTTGGAACAACTGGAGGATACCTGCGGCCCTACGTATGGTTCCTGTTCCTTCTATGGAACGGCCAATACCATGTGTGCGCTGGCTGAGGCGATGGGGATGACGCTCCCCGGAGGCGCGCTGATCCCTGCCGTGTATGCGGAGAGAACGCGGACCGCCTATAAGACGGGAGAGAAGATCGTGGAACTGGTGAGAAAGAATATCACTGCGAGGGAGATCATAACAGCGGATGCCATGGATAATGCGATCCGGGTCCTGAATGCGACCGGAGGCTCTACCAACGGGGCGCTGCATCTGCCGGCGATCGCGCGGGAGATCGGCATTTCCGGCAGGGAGATGACGGACAAGTTTAAGACCATCGGGATGACTACGCCGCTGATTGTAAAGGTGAATCCGGCATCCCCTTACAATATGGAAGATTTCTACTTCGCGGGGGGAATTCCCCAGGTCATGCTGGAACTGCAGTCTTTGCTTCACGGGGAAGCGATGACCGTTACCGGACAAACGGTGGCGGAGAACATCGCGGAATATAAGACGGGGGATGTGAACAGAGCAATCATCAAAACCATGGATGCCCCTTTTTTACAATTCGGCGGAATTGCGGTTCTGGATGGGAATCTTGCGCCTGACGGCTGTATTACCAAACCGTCTGCCATTGCGCCCCAAATGCATGTGTTTACGGGCCGGGCGAAAGTGTATGACGGCGAGGAGACGGCGGAGAGAGCAATCCTTGCGGGTGAGATTGTAAGCGGAGACGTGGTAGTGATCCGCTATGAAGGCCCTAAGGGCGGCCCGGGAATGCGGGAGATGTTCAAGGCGATGAAGTATCTTTACGGTGTCGGCCTGGGGACTTCTACGGCGCTGATTACGGACGGACGGTTTTCCGGAACAAACAACGGCTGTTTTGTGGGACATATTTCGCCGGAGGCCGCGCGGGGTGGTCCTATCGCATTGATCGAAAACGGAGACGAAATCACGATTGATATTCCGGCCGGAAAGATTAGGCTGCATGTGGATGAGGAAACTCTGGAAAAGAGAAGAGAAAGTCTGATCCTGCCGGCGCCTGTCGTGAGAGAAGGATATCTGGGGTTGTATGCGCGTTTTGCCCTGTCGGCGAGCGAGGGAGCCGTAATGGACTGGAACCAATAGCGGATACTACAGAGAAGAAGAGTGATATTTGAGAAAAAAGAGATAAGGAGTTACATAGATATGGCATTTGATTTTACTGGTAAGACGATTGGAATCACAGGCGCGGCCGGAATCCATGGAATAGGGTTTGCGATCGCCAGAAAATTTCTGCAGTATGGCGCCGCGGTCTTTATCTGTGATCTGGATGAAAAAGCGCTTTCCGGGGCGGAGGCGCTGTTGCAAGAGTACGGGACGGTAAAGGCGTATACGGTGGATGTATCGAACAGCCAGGCGGTATCCGGCATGTTTGAAAAGGCAATCAGAGATTTTGGCTACATTGATGTTTTCATCAGCAATGCCGGGATCTATCCGCAGGTCATGGTGTGTGACATGACAGAAGAGCAGTGGGATGCGGTTATGGCTGTCAATCTGAAGTCGGTTTTTCTGTGTGCAAAGGAATGCCGCAGGGTGATGGACCGGGGCGGTGTATTGATCAATGCCTCCTCCTTTGCCGCACTGCTGGGATCTGCCGGAAGCGGGGCTTATGCGGCAAGCAAAGCGGCCGTCTATAATCTGACCAAGACACTGGCGGCGGAGTTAGCGCCATACGGAATCCGTGCGGTCGGATACCTTCCGGGGGTTATTGAGACAGGGATGACAAAGGAGGTGATCGAGAGCAGGGAGAAGGAGCTGACAGAAGCGATTGCACTTAAGCGATTGGGGAAGTCGGAAGACGTGGCGGATGCCGTTTGTTTTCTGGCATCGGAGCAGGCGGCTTATATGACGGGAACCTTTATTGAGATCAGCGGCGGTAAGCTTTGCGTGCAGAATCCGGATTTTGCCTGGAAGAGATGCGGTACGGCTTAGGGACATAAGAGATAAGCGTAAAACGCTTCGGAATGGAGAAAACATGACGAAAATTGATGTGGCGATCATAGGGCCTGGCAATATCGGGTCTGATCTGATGTATAAGGTGATGCGCAGTTCCTGTCTGAATATGAAGCTCATGACAGGCATTGTTGAATCAGAAGGAATCAAACGTGCGGCAAAAATGGGGATTGAGACAAGCACTGACGGGATCGATGCCGTTCTTGACCGCGATGATATCAGGATCGTTTTTGACGCGACGGGTGCAAAAGCGCATCTGGCACATGCGCCGCTTCTGCGGAAAGCGGGAAAGATCGCGATCGATATGACACCTGCCGCTGTGGGACCGTATGTCGTTCCCTGTGTCAATCTGGATTCTTTATCACAGGAAATGAATTTCAATATGGTAACCTGCGGCGGTCAGGCGACTGTTCCGATCGCTTATGCAGTCAACCAGGCGGCGGACAGTTCTTATACCGAGATCGTTTCCTGTATCTCTTCTAAGAGTGCCGGGCCCGGTACCCGGGCCAATATCGACGAATTCACGGAGACGACGGCAAAAGCGCTTGAGACGGTTGCGGGAGCCGATAGGGGGAAGGCAGTGATTATTCTGAATCCGGCCGAGCCGCCGCTTATGATGACGAACACGATTTATTCCATCGTAAAAAATCCCGACCCGGAGAGAATCAACAGAGCGGTTCAGAAGATTGTTGAAGAAGTGCAGAAGTATGTTCCGGGGTATAAGCTCAGAACACCGCCGATCCTGGACGGAAATAAGGTGACTGTTATTGTGGAAGTGGAAGGGGCCGGCGACTTCCTGCCGAAATATTCCGGCAATCTGGATATTATCAATGCGGCCGCTGTCTGGGTTGCGCAGAAGCTGGCAGTCGAAAGACTTATGAAGGAGAAAGGCCCTGGGGTGATATCTGCAGAAGCGGGGGAAGGGAGAAGGGGATGAAGAGAAAGATCAAACTGGTAGATGTAACCCTGCGCGACGGCAGCCATGCGGTAGGGCACAGCTTTACAAGGGAACAGGTGGCGCGAATAGCAGGAGCGCTGGACAGGTCAGGCGTGGAGATCATTGAAGTGACACACGGTGACGGTCTGGGAGGTTCTTCGGTCAATTATGGGTTTTCGGCAGTAAATGATATGGAATTGATTGAGGCAGCGGCCGGTGTGATCCGTAAGGCGAAGCTGGGCGCGCTTCTCTTACCGGGGATCGGCACGATCAGAGATCTGGAAGAAGCATATGAGCGGGGTGTGCGCGTGCTTCGTGTGGCGACACATGTAACAGAGGCCGATGTCGCAATCCAGCACATTCAGGCCGCTAAGGGAAAAGGCATGTTCGCGGTCGGATTTCTGATGATGATCCATATGGCGCAGCCGGAGAAGATTCTGGAGCAGGCAAGGATCTTTGTGGATGCCGGAGCTGACTATATCAATCTGGCCGATTCGGCAGGATATCTGACACCTGACGGGGTTCGGGAGAGAGTGGCGGTTCTGACGGAACATTTGAGTATTCCCGTGGGATTTCATGCACACAACAATATGGGACTGGCGGTGGCAAATTCCATAGCGGCTATAGAGGAAGGAGCTGATTATATTGACGGTTCCTTACGTGGATTGGGAGCCGGGGCAGGAAATACACAGATCGAGGTACTGCAGGCCGTGATCCGGCGGTACGGATGGGAGAGCGGCGCAGATCTGGATCGTCTGCTTGAAGCGGCAGAAAAGGAGGTTGCCCCTGTGATGAAACGTCCGCAGGTGATCGATGCGGATTCTCTGATGTTGGGGTATTCGGGAGTGTATTCCAGCTTCCTGCTCCATGCGAAGCGGGCCTCGCAGCAATTCGGGGTTGCGGCAAAGGATATCCTGTTGGAATTGGGGAAACGTAAAATGGTAGGCGGCCAGGAAGATATGATCGTGGATGTGGCCTACGAATTATCAAAAGGAAGGTGAGCGTATGAATAATTTTACTTTTTACAGCCCGACTTATTTTGTTTTCGGGAAAGAGGAAGAGAACCATGTGGGACATTATGTGAAACGGTTTGGCGGAACAAAAGCGCTGGTGCATTATGGCGGCGGCAGTGTAGTCCGCTCCGGTTTATTGGACCGGGTCAAAAAGTCGTTGGAAGAAAGCGGGATATCCTATGTGGAGCTGGGAGGGGTGAAACCAAATCCCAGAAGCGGGCTTGTTTATGAGGGAATTGATCTTTGCAGGAAAGAAAAGGTGGATTTTGTGCTGGCGGTAGGCGGCGGCAGCGTTATCGATTCTTCTAAGGCAATCGCAGCCGGTACGGTATATGAAGGAGATTTCTGGGATTTTTATCAGGGCAGGCCGGTGGAGAAGGCGCTTCCGATCGGCACGATCCTCACCATTGCGGCAGCAGGCAGCGAAGGATCGCCGGATTCTGTGATTACCAATGAGAATGGTATGTTTAAGAGAGGGGCCAGCGGGGAAGGGTTCCGGCCAACGTTCTCTATTTTGAATCCGGAGTTGACACAGACACTTCCTGCTTATCAGACGGCCTGTGGCATTACCGATATTATGGCACACCTGTTTGAACGGTATTTTACGACGACTTCTGAGGTAGAGGTGACCGACCGTATGATCGAAGGCCTTCTGATGGCCATGGTACATGAAGGACCGCGCGTGATCGCAGAGCCTGATCATTATGAGGCCAGGGCAAATATTATGTGGGCCGGCATGATGGCGCACAATAATTCCTGTGGTGTAGGAAGAGTACAGGATTGGGCGAGCCATGATATAGAACATGAGCTGTCAGCGCTTTATGATTGTGCGCATGGCGCCGGACTGGCAGTAGTATTTCCGGCTTGGATGAGGTATGTATATCGCAAGGACGTGATGCGGTTTGCGCAGGCGGCATCGAGAGTATGGGGATGTCCGATGGATTTTGCGAATCCGGAGAATACGGCGCTTGCGGGGATAGAGGCGTTCCGCAACTTCTTGAAGTCCATTGGTATGCCAACTACACTGGGGGAACTCGGAGCCAGGGTAGAGGATATCGGACAGATGGCGCATACGGCCTGCTTCGGTGATGCAAGGCAGGGAGCCGTGGGCGGGTTTGTCAAACTGGAAGAGAAGGATGTGGCGGCGATCCTGGAGCTGGCAGCAGAATGATGAATCGGTTATGAATTGGCGCTGAGAATATTATTGACATCGGGCGGCATGGTGACCTTAAGGTCACCATGCCGCCCGTGTATGTTATCCGGGAAACGGGAACTTCTGTAATGCCTGGGATGAGGCAGCTTCCCGTTATCTGAAATAGCGAATAAGCAACCACCAGAGATACGGCCCGATCATCGCGAGCACGAAGAAGGCCCATAGAAAACTTTGCCGGCTGATCGCCATGATGACAAACAACACCGCCAGGAAAAACCAGGGCCCATGGATAAACTTATAGAGCTTCCTGTGGGTGGGAGGGATGTCTTCCAGTTCTGACTCCAGTTCTTCCGGGTGCGTCAGGGAACAGTGCACCGTTGCGCCGAAGCGGTCGAAGATGCGCTCAGCCTTATATTCCAATCCGTCAAGCCTGAAAACAGGGTACATCCCTTCCTTGACGATGACCAGATTTAGCTGATTTTCTTCGGCGTACTGTTGCAGCGCTTCCGTAAATTCTTCGGCATTAAGCACCATGGTATCCGGTTTAAACGAAAACCCTCTTAAATGTTCTGCTTTGGCAAATCTCTTATAATCTTGAACGATCGACATGAATTTTCCTCCATTCTTTTCTATTTCCTCCATTTTTCTGAGCGTCTCGTCTACCCTGAGCAGCGCCAGCTGAGAATGCGGAGTGCTGTCACTGTGCGCCGTATCATGCAGCAGTTCCTTGCAGACATCAATACAGGCACCAAGCTCCTGCTGCTTCTCCTGCAGACTATTAAGATGCTGTGCAAGGGCTTCGTTAAGAGGCGTTTCCTCATTCAGGATCTTACGGATGTCTTCCAGAGGCAGATCAAGCCTGCGCAGAAGCTTGATTGTCTTTAGCGTTGTAAGGTCATCCTGGGTATATTCCCGATAGTTGTTCTCTGAATTTCTGGCAGGATGCAGCAGTTCTTTCTTTTCATAGAATCGGATGTTCTGCTTCGTGATTCCTGTGAGACGTTCCAGTTCGTTGATATTCATGGGATCATACCTCCTTCTTTATGTTCCTCTGTAAGCTCAATATAAGGGATATAGTTAGTATAAGGTCAAGAAAATATGAGAATTTTTTGAAAAAAGTAGTGTTTTAAGATTGCGATCAGGCGAAAAAGATCGTGGTACAGGTCGTCCTTGTCTTGTAGATCGATCATTTTGCATAAGCTCATTTGGTTGTATTTTCATGTTGTTATTTTCATGTTGTTATTTTCGGACATACATTCTTGACATGTCGGGTTCGCCGTTTCCCTGCACCATACAGAGAAATTCCCATCCGTAGCGTTCGTAGAAGGAGGTATGGTCTGTCAGAAGATAGAGTGTGTCAATGCCCTGTCTTTTCATGTCGCTGCTGACGTAGTCTAACAATGCGCCGGCAACACCCTGGCAGCGTCTGTCCTCCTCGGTGTAGACGGCGCAGACATTGGGTGTTAAGTCTTTCCTGTTGTGGAAATCATTCTCGATCACGCCCAGCCCGCCGATGATCCGCTCCTGTTCCAGCGCCACGTACCATTGCGGTACCGGATTGACACCGGCAAGACATTCCTGCATACTCTCCTGGTAGGCTTCCAGCGGGATGCCCCATTTCTCGTGGAACCACTTCGCGGCTGACGGCAGCAGTTCGGGTTTGTCGATTATACGTATGATCTCATAGTTCATGGATAAGGCCTTTCTTTTATGATTTGTTTTGCAGTCTTCCTGCTGTTTGTGCGTTTTTCTGTATTCTTAAGGCGATAAGCGCCGGCATTGTTTCCGGCCGGGCAAAAGAGCAAAGGGACAAAGGAGCAAGGAAGCGTCGAAACGGCCCGGACATCGGTGACGGCAGGACGCTCCGTGCAGCTTAACGCTTCGAGGCAGCAAAATCCGCGGCCTCTTTCATCCACTGCAGCAGCTCGGCATCGATCTCGTCAACGCTGCCGATGATCAGATGGTGCGTGAAGCGGTGCGGACAGGCTTCGACAGACGCATCGATCCGTGCGGATTCGACTTGATAGGAAAGCCCAAAAGTGACGGTAATATAGGGATTCGTATAGGGGAAGGGCGTTTTGCTTTGTCTCGAAAAAACGGATTTCTTCCAAACTGATATCTGTTTTCATAGTTGTCCTGGGCTCCTTCACTATAGTGTATCTTAGATAACCGGCACAGATATTGAGATACCTGTGATCTTAATTGACAGTAAGGTCGTACAGCTCAAATCTTACCACTTTCTTGAGTTCATTAAGGGAGGTCTCCACCTGATATCCTATCTTACCGGCGCTGAAAATGATCGTGTCATAATCAGCCGCGGAGGCGTCGATCACTGTCCTGAACTGTTTCTTCATGCCGATCGGGGAACAGCCGCCATGGATGTAGCCGGTCAGCGGCAGCAGGTCTTTTGATTTGATCATGCTGATACTTTTTTCTCCGACCGCTTTGGCGGCCTTTTTCAGGTCCAGTTCCCGGTGCACGGGGAGCAGAAATACATAGTTGTTGTTGGAGTTTGCTATTGTCACCAGTGTCTTAAATACCTGATGTGGATCCTGGTTCAGAACAATGGCCACATCAATTCCGCTGATGACGCCGGAATCTATATAGCAGTAGGTTTTGTAGGGTATTTTTTTCTGATCCAGTATCCGCATGACATTTGTTTTCTCTGTGTTCTTTTTCATGATCGTCGTTTGCCATCCCCCATAGGTTAAGTCCTTTTTCGGAATTTGTCAGTATTTAATATGCGCGAATATTATTTTACCATAAGCTTTCGCGAAATACCAGCAAAGCCGGTTTACAAAGGATAGTCATTGGACGATGATGAACTATAGCAATCCGCGCGATACCGAAGGGATCCTGTATTTTGGTGTTCCGGTCCGGCAGGGGCGGCGGATAAGATTTTGCGTATGATTTGAATGGCGCATTGATTTTGAATTTCTCTTAAGATATAATAATTTGAGCATCACTGATGCCGTAAAAGGAAGAAACGATTTGGAGGAATTCTGACAATGGAAAAAAATGCACCTAAGGTCTCTTTCTGGAGCCGTATCACAACACAACTTAGTATGATGAACCTTGCGCTGCTTGTGGTTTTTGGGATTTACTTCGGAAATAATATCAATAACTTCCGCAGTACGATCGAAAAGTGCAATAAGATCAGTGACACATATCTGTCTGCAATGGTGCTTCGAGGCGATATGAAGAAGGATTATGAGAAAATCCAGCGGTACATATACGCCTATCTGGCCACGAACGACATAGAGGAACAGGAGCATCTGCTGGAGAATATAGATAAGCGTTACGAGCAGCTGCTTGAGGGCATCGGGCAGGTGCAGGTCTATCTGGAAGATAACAGCGACGTCAATATCACGGATATGGAAAGCGGGCTGAGGGCCTATACGGAAAATGCCAAGAAAGCGCTCTTGTCTTCTGCAGGCAAAAGTACGGAGGCCGTGATCGAGGAGATTGACGCCCTGGAGGCGGAGGACGAGAAGTTTGACAGCAATCTGGAGCTGGCCAATACCTATTTTGAGCAGTCGATATCGGCTCTGCGCCAGGAGCAGAGCGATATGTATGACCGTACCATCAGCACGAGTATTTTGGGAGCTGTGCTGATGATTGTGGTGATCGGTATTAATCAGGTACTGTTCCAGCACAATGTGATACGGCCAATCAGGAGATCATCGAGGGAACTGCATCAGATGATCGATGAGATCGACAGGAATAACGGTAATCTGCATGCCCGGATCACGACCCGTACGCAAAGCGAGCTTCGACTTCTGGTTGATGGTATGAATGAGTTTCTGGAGACGCTGCAGAATATTATAGATAAGGTGTCGGTGAGTACGAAGACACTGGCTCGTTCCAACGACCAGATCGTTACCATGGTGGAGAATGCCAATACCAATATTTCGGAGTCCTCTGCCGCCATGGAGGAACTGTCAGCCAATATGGAGGCTGTTGCCAATACTTCGGAGGGCATTCAGAATACGATCGGAGGCGTGAAAGAGCAGGTGGATATCCTCTGGCAGGAAGCGGACCAGGGATCACAGAAGGCTGTCGGAGTATCCGATGAAGCGCGGGCTATGAAACAGCATATCGTTAAGGTCAAGGGCTTTACGGTTCAGAAGGTGGGCGAGATTACGGAGCTGTTAAACTGCTCGATCAAGAACAGCGAGAAGGTTTCCAAGATCAACGCTCTGTCGGAGACCATCATGAATATTGCGAACGAGACGACGCTGTTATCGCTGAATGCTTCTATTGAGGCGGCCAGAGCCGGGGAAGCGGGACGCGGCTTTGCCGTAGTGGCGGGAGAGATCAACTCGCTGGCCAATAACAGCCAGGAGACAGCCAAGAATATCCAGCATATTAATGAAGAAGTGATCGATATGGTTCGGGAAATGGCGGAAAACACTTCTGCGGCGCTGGAGTATATCAATCGGTATGTGCTGAAGGATTATGAGCAGTTTGAAGCGGCAATGGATGAATATGTGACGAATATGGAAGAGTTCTATTCCATCTTGCACAATTTCTCCACCAGCTCCAAGAGTTTGAATGACAGTATGGCGGCGATCGTTGATTCTGTGGATAGTATTACCAACGCCGTTGGGGAAGGTTCGGCGGCGGTGGATATTTCGGCGGAGAATGCCTCCAGTCTTGTGGATAAGATGAACGAGGTACAGAATGCCGTAAATGTGTGCCGCGGTGTGAGTGGTACGTTAGAGCAGGAGATCGAACACTTTGCCGCTTCTGTGGGCTGACAGCCGCCAGTCTGCATAGGACAGTCTGCATAGGATAAGTATTTTTAGCTGCGGATCGGTACCTGAAGGTACAACCCGCACACCGAGAAAGGAGCATGATTACAGATATGGAATTGAAATGGAAGAGCTGCCTGCGGGCCGGTGTCACGGTGACAGTCCTTTTTCTGATGATCCATTACTGGACGGCTTTTACCAGCGTGGCGGGGATTGCGCTAGGGGCGGCGATGCCTTTATTTCTGGGCTGCATCATTGCCTATATCGTGAATATTCCCATGACCTTCATTGAAAAAGGACTGCGGAAGTTCGTTCAGGGAATCCGAAGCGGACAGAACAAACAGGAAACAAAGACCGGAAAAGCAAAAAAACGGTTTGTAAAAAAGGATATTCTCGTTCTGCAGAGACTGTGCCGGCCGATTAGCCTGGTACTGGCGTTGATCAGTATTGTTTTGGTGGTGTTTTTGGTCATCCGGATGATCGTTCCGGAGCTTTTAAGCTGTATGCAGCTTCTGTTCCGGGAATTACCGGGGATCTTGCAGGATGTAATGCAGTGGATGGAAGACAATCTGCAGATCAGCGCCTGGCTGGAAGGAGAGAACGGGCTTCTGGCAATGGACATTGACAGTATGGGAGATTGGCAGGAGTGGGTGACGAAGTTGTCCTCGTTCCTGTGGAGCGGCATTGGCGGCGCGATGATTACGGCTGCCGGAATTGTATCGTCCGTCTTCTCCACGACGGTTACGGTGGTGGTTGGCTTTATTTTTGCCCTCTATCTACTGGCGGGGAAAGAGAAGATCGGCGGGCAGATGACACGCCTGCTTCGGAAATACCTGCCGTGTAAGCTGGTGGATAAGTTCTTCTATGTCCTGCATGTTTTCGACGGCTCTTTTCACAGCTTTATCGTTGGACAGTGTACGGAGGCGGTAGTCCTTGGGTTGTTGTGTATCATCGGTATGCTTCTGCTGCGGCTGCCTTATGCGGCCATGATTGGCTGTCTGGTCGGCTTTACGGCGCTGATTCCGGTGGCGGGAGCGTATATCGGCGCAGTAGTGGGCGCTGTCATGATCTTTACGGTGTCGCCTGTCAAAGCCGTGGTATTTATTGTATTTCTGGTTATTTTGCAACAGCTGGAAGGCAACCTGATCTATCCGAAGGTTGTCGGATCCTCCATTGGCCTGCCCGGCATCTGGGTGCTGGCGGCAGTGACGGTCGGAGGCGGTGTGATGGGGGTCGGTGGAATGCTGTTAGGGGTGCCGACGGCGGCGGCGCTCTACCGGCTTTTGCAGAATGACGTGAGAAAGAAGCAGGCCGTATGAGGAATACGGCCTGCTGTAAGGAAAGAATAAAACGCATGGGAAATGATTCCCTTGATGCGATTACCAGTGTGAGAAGAGTATCCCGGCCAGCGGTGACAGTACGATCATGATCATGGAAAAGGTAAAAGATTCCATAGAGATCAATGTCGCACGCTGCTTTGAGGGGAACATATCCTGCAGGATCGTATTCGTTCGTACCTGCAGCGCATCGTCGCTGAGGGCGGAGACAAAGCCGCCTGCCGTCATAAGCCAGTAGACTCCGGAATGCTCGATCAGCACGCCGCCGGCCACAAGCAATGCGGCCAGCAGGAACACGCTTCGATAGCGCAGTTTCCTGCATTTCAGGATGAGCCTGGCGCCGAGAATGCCGCCCATTTCCATGAAGAACAGGGCGAAACCAAGCATGGAATGTGACAGTCCGGCTGCCGGCAGCTTTGCCTGCAGAAAGAACAGCAGCAGAATGTCAACGGCTCCCACCAGTGAATTGCAGAACATGAAGAGAACGGTCTTCTTTGCCGTTTTCAGAAAGGAAAGACTGGCGATAAAACAGTCGGTCAGCTCTTTTCTTATGGTTTGGAAGACGATGCGCAGCTTGTGGCCCTGTGTAAGGGATTCGGCCAAGAATGAGGGTTTGTGCTCCGTGTCCCGTGAGATACTTGCTTCCTGTAAAGTGGAAAGTATCCCGATCTGTACCAGGCCGATCACGATGTCTATGCCGTAGGCGGCCTGATGTCCGATCAGCAGCGCAAAACCGGCGCACAAGGTAGACAGCCCGCCACAGAACCGGCAGATGCTCAACTGGTTGGAAACGTACCTTTCATAATAAGCTTCCTGATCTTTTGTTTTCAGGGAATCATATGCGAGGGCGTCACCGGAGCCGGAAGCGAAATTATAGCCTGCCGCCTGGAAGATCATCGATGCGCATATCATCCATAAATTGCCGGAGACTATCATGATCACATTGCCGATCATGGTCATGACGCTGCTCACGATGAGCATATTTTTCCGTCCGAAGACATCGGCAAGAACGCCTGACGGAATTTCCAGGATCAGGCTTGTGATATGAAAAACGGTTTCGGCGAAGCCGATCTCCACCAGACTGTAGCCCCGCGCCGCCAGGATTGCTATCCAGGCGCCTGTCAGAGACAGATTTCCGAGGATGGAGGATAAGTATAATCTTGTTATTTGCTTTTTGATATTCATCATAAAAAATCTCCTTAACTTTTGATTGTATCGTTAAGGAGATAATGTACCAGTTCTATTAGATTTATCTGCTTTATGGTAAATCTTCCTGAAAAAAGGCGCACTATCCCCGTAATGCGGAAAAATGCTTCCTTTTTGAAGTTGAAGATTTATCATTTTCCAGATCATATATTCGACCTTTCGTATCTTATCTGTATCTATAGTAAACGGTATAACAAACTGGAAATCACCACTTATAAAATAGCATAGAAGGAACGGGATGGCAAGAAAAAGATTCGATAATTTTATTGTTTGCCGCCGCATCTGTTTCTATAATGATTGACGACAAAGCGCATCTTTGATAGCATAATGGTTCAAAAGGGATCAACATGGCGAAACCTATTTAAGAAGCCAAGTTTTTGAGAAAGGACCTGTCATATATGCAGAAAATATTTGCTACGACCAGAGGGCAGCTGATTTGCTCCATGCTGATATCGGTTCTTGTGCCAACCATTTTTATCAATCTGCTCTATTATCAGCAGATAGACAGGTCAACAAAGCAGCAGATTCTGTCCTATCAGAAAGAGATCATTCAGCAGTCGGCAGATGATGTGCAGACACTGGTCGATCAGATCAATGTGACGACGCGGCAGTTGATCGCCTTATCAGTTTCCTCTGACATGTACACAAATTACAACGAGAAGACACCGGTGGAAAGGCTGAATGTAGTCAAGAGTCTGCAGCGTGTAATGCAGAGCATCGTCTTTTCAGTCACCTATCATGCCGGCACGTATTATATCGGTACAGACAACAGTGTTTTCAGTAATTTGAATTCCCTTAGGGTGGAGCAGCTGCTGGAAAGTATCGATAAAGAAGAAAACGGCGTGCCGTTTGAGGCAGACTATTATAATCATACAGACAGTGTGAGAGTGATTCCCTTTCTGACCAATATTCGGAATTATAACCGTTACAATGCTCTCAGGATGATTGGGATCGATCTCCAGTACGGGGATTTGGAAGCGATATTTCAGGAGAAATACGATCCGGAGAAAGTGGAGATATTTATCATTAACGAAGCCGGTAAGCTGATCTATTATCTGAGTGAAAGCGACCTTTCGTGGGAAGCGGCAGTGGGCAGAGAACTGAGCGGGGAACAGATCAGCTATCTGGAGGAATATGACAAGGACCAGAAGGAGAAACTGGATTATGTTATCAACGGGCCCGGGTGGCGCATCTGTGCCTATATCCATCTGGATGCTGTTACGATTGATGCCTCTGCACAGAACCGAATGTTGTTTTTGATCCTTATACTGACGTTGTTTTTTGCATTTATTTTTTCATGGCTGGTATCTAAGAATATCACCAGGCCGATCAATGATCTGATCAGGAAAATGCAGCAGATTGGACAGGATTCCAAAAGCAGTCTGCCGATCAATACGAAAAACAGGGATATTATGGTATTGTCAGAAAATTTTGACGAGATGATGATACAGATTGAAAGGCTTAACCGCATTACGGTTGAAAAGGAAAAGGAGCGGGCATTCACGCAGCTGCGGGCGCTGCAGGCGCAGATCAATCCACATTTTCTCTATAATACACTGGAAGATATCAGGAGCATTGCACTGGAGTATGGTGTGATAAGCATTGGCGAGATGACGAAGGCGCTGGCGAAGACTTTTCGGTACAGCATCAGCAAAGAGAATATCGTAACGGTCCGGGAGGAGATCGATCATATCAAAAGCTATGCGCAGATTCAGAATTTCCGGTATGGAGACCGGCTGTCGATCCTGTATTATATTGACGAGACGGTCATGGACTGCCGCATGATAAAGTTCATCTTGCAGCCGATTATTGAGAATGCGGTCAGTCATGGCGTGGAGCCAAAAAAGGGCAGTGGTGTTGTGACGGTCATTGGCGCTCTCAAAGAGGGCGAGATCGTATTCCGCATTATCGATAACGGAATTGGAATGGCTCCGGAACAGCTTGACAAAATTAATGCCGATCTGGCAGACAAACGGGAAACGTCCCATGGTATCGGCCTGAGCAATGTAGATATGCGCCTGAAACTGTATTACGGGGAGCCTTACGGGATTCGGGTGGAAAGCCGTCAGGGAGAAGGGACGCAGGTGACTGTTCGGCTGCCGTACAGAACAGAAGGGTGAAGTTATCGGTGCCTGTTGGTAGCGCTGCAGGCGGCATGTGGGAAAGATTGAAGTGAGGAAGAAATGAGGGTGCAAGTATGATCAAGGTTTTAATTCTGGATGACGAAAAACCGATTTGTTCTCTGGTAAAGCGGCTGATCCCCTGGGATGAACTTGGTATGAAGCCTGTGGGAGAGGCATATGACGGTGAGGAAGGGTTGAAGATGATAGAAAGACTGCATCCGGAAATCGTTATCACAGATATCTGTATGCCTGGTGTTAACGGCCTGCAGATGATTGACCGTATAAGAAAGAACAAGAAGAATAAGGATACGATCGTGATTTTCATCAGCGGTTATGATGAATTTCAGTATGCCAGGGAAGCGATCCGGATGGAGGCTTTTGACTATCTGCTGAAACCACTGGAGGAAGCCGAAATGCGCAGAATCCTGGAAAGAGCCAGAGACGCGATTCTTGCACGGGAAAAGTCGTCAAAGTATGTTTCCAAGCTGAAGACGGAGATCGCGAAACTTTCAGGGGGCAGTGAGGTTGAAGCAGATCCCGTTGTAAGTGGGAAAGAGTCGGTAAGACTGGCCATTGACTATATCCGGAATCATTATAACGAGGATATCAGCCTGGAAATGATTGCGGGAAAGGTTTTTGTGAACCCGGCATATTTTTCGCAGTTGTTTAAGAAAGAGACCGGCTGCGGGTTTAATGATTACTTGAACAGCCTGCGGCTGGAAAATGCGAAGATACTTTTACGGCAGCCTTTCCTGAAAATAAATGAAGTGGCGGATATGTCGGGCTATAACAGCATTGCTTATTTTAATCGTATTTTCAAAAAATATGTCGGGGTGACGCCGTCGGAATATCGGGAAGGAAAACCGGTGCAGTAGCAAAAGGCTCTGAGGACTATGTATGGTCCGCAGGGCTTTTTTGTCGGGTACAGAAAGAGTCCTGGTATGGTTGATTTTAATCAAAACAGGCAAAATATATAAATAGGTTAAGGTTTCTGAGAATAGTTCAATTTACAGGCTGTTATCAGGCATTTACTATAAAAGTACAGAAGGAAACTGAGTAATTACAGGGACTATAGTAATGAAGGAGGGCATGAATATGAAGGTAAAGGTTATGGGGATCTTGTTAGCGGCATCAATGGTTGTGGCAGTGCTTGGCGGATGTGCATCCGCTTCCTCGGAGTCTGTGCAGCGAGACAATGAGGACCAGGAGGAAAGAGCAGCACAGGAACGTGAGGAGAGCGGCAATGCGGATATTCCAACGATCCGGTTCGCCTATAATTGGACAGGAACCGCCGATCCCAAAAATGCTGCTTATGAGAAAATGATCACGGACTATGTGGAAAGCCATAAAGATTCCGTGAATATTATTCTGGAAACAGCAAGTGGAATGGATCTGCAGGATAAGATCAAGGTAGATCTGGCAGCCGGTGATCTGCCCGATGTATTTATGTATTGGGGCGGGGAATCCAACCTGGGTTCGATGGTGGAGAACGGACTGCTGGTAGATGTAGATACTTATTGTGCGGAAAGCAAGACGATCCGAAGAGAGCAGTGGGATGACAGCACATTTCTGAATTCGACACTGGATGGTAAGGAGTTTATGTTTCCGGTGGAAAGTTTTAAATGGTTCTGCATTTACAATGAGGCGTTGTTTCAGGAATATGGTCTGGAAATTCCGACCACATATGATCAATTGAAGCAATGTAATGAGGTATTTCGGGAGCATGGAATAACGACAATCGGAGTAGGCTCAAAAGGCGGTGATTACGGACACATTCTTTACAACCAGGTGCTCTATCAGATGGCGGGCGGAATTGACGAAACGAGAGATCTGACGATCGACCATGAGTTTGCATCGGAGGCGACGAAGAGAGCGGCGGAGTATATCGTTGAAATGAGGGATCTTGGCATGTATCCGGAGGATACGATCGCAAACGGCGGTGGAGAGAATGCGGCTCTGCTCTATACACAGTCAAAAGCGGCAATGATGATGTGTGCACCCTGGATTTTCTCCTCTATCAATGAAGAGGTATTGAATACGACTGTGATGGCTCCTTTCCCAACCATGCCGGAGGCGGCCACGGTACCTGCCGAGTTTAATATGGGGGCGATTTCGGAAGGATTATGCATTACCACAGAAGCTTTTGAGGATCCTGTCAGGAAGGAAGCGGTGATTGATTTTGTGGATTTCCTGCTTTCGGATGAAATTTTCAGCGCATTGGGGAAGACGGCTACCATGCCGGCCAAGAACATTACGCTTGATGCTTCCGAGCTGGATCCCTGGATGGCAAAAGCGATTGAGTACACGAACGACAAGCCGACTTATCAGCCGCTCTGGTTCTTAATGCCGACGACAGATACTGCTACGACGTATTCTGACGGCTTGGACGAAATGTTTGCGGGAGCTGTTGACGGTGTGGATTTCGTACAGAAGGTGCAGGCTGCGTTTGACAATGTGGAATAGAATTTAGTTCCACAAACTTAAACAAGTTCCGTTGGAATTTGTGACGCTTCGGCATGGGGGTAAATATGAAAAAAAGAAAGTATTGGTTTGCCATAGCATTCATCATGCCGGCGCTTATCTTATATACGGTTTTTATTATCGCGCCGGTGTTTTGTTCCACGTATTACAGCTTTACGGCATGGGACGGAATCGGCAGTCCTAGGATGAACGGTATTCAAAATTATATAACGGTCTTTTCACAGAAGGATTACTGGAGAGTTCTGTTCAATACATTGAGACTGGTCGGCGCCTCTGTTTTTGTCCAGATACCGATTGCAACGGTTTTATCGTTTCTGCTGCTGCGTCGGACTAAGGGATATAAGGTTTTCAGGACTTTTTATTTCATTCCGGTGGTGGTTGCGCCCATTGCGATTGGTATCATGTTTTCCGTTTTTTATAATGGGGATGCCGGTCCGATCAACAGGATCCTGGATATGCTGCATTTGCCTTTTCTGAAAAGAAATTGGCTTTCGGATGTAAAGGTAGTGGTAAATTCCGTTATTTTTCCGCAGATCTGGCAGTATATCGGGTATTCGCTGGTGATTATATTTGCGTCGATGCAGTCGATCAATCACGAGATGTTGGAAAGCGCCGATATCGATGGGGCTAATTCTTTTCAGATCTTTGCGCGTATTGTGGTGCCGATGAGCTGGGACGCGATTGTAGTTGCGATCATTCTGGTGGTTACAGGCTCCTTGAAGTCCTTCGACTATTCCTGGGCGCTGACGCAGGGAGGACCGGGCAATGCATCCTCTTTCCTGGCGGTATTTATGTATAAGACGGCGTTTGTCCAGAATAAATTCGGATTGGGAAGTTCTATTACGGTAACGATCATGATCTATTCCATAGCGTTGACGATCCTGATGAAGCGGTTGAATCGAAGTGGTTGAATCAGAAATAGCAACAGGCTGTGGAAGAATGGGGGAAAGGATGAAGAGAAGAAGAGGGAATGCAGGAAGGTTGATTAAATATGGGGCGCTGGGGTTTTTGGCGCTGGTTGATTTCTATCCGTTCTTTTGGGTATTGATGAGTTCTTTTAAAGAAAATATCGCGATATTGGCAGATCCGCTGGCGCTTCCGCATTCTTTCGATTTCTCCAGCTACCTTAAGGCGTGGAGAGACGTAAAGATTGGTGTGAATTTTTTAAACAGCGTGCTGTACTCGGCTTCGGGTGTAATATTGATCCTGCTGCTTGCTTCCATGGCGGCTTTTGTGCTGACGAGGGTCTGGCAGTCAAAGATTCTGTATGGATATTTCACATTGGGGATCATGATTCCCATGCATGCGGTCCTGATTCCGACTTTTATTATTATGAAGGAGCTTGCGATTTATAATACGAGACAGGGATTTGTTATTTTGATCACTGCGGCCAATCTTTCTCTGGCGGTCTTTATCCTGACCAGCTTTATGAAGAGCATTCCGATGGAACTGGATGAAGCGGCTTATATAGATGGATGTGGATATTTCAAGATGTTTTATAAGATTGCTCTGCCCATGGCAAGACCGGGACTGGCAACCATTGGCACGCTGGCGCTTCTGAACTGCTGGAATGAGTATCTGTTTGCTTATATCATGCTGGCAAATGAGAAGATAAAGACGATCACGCAGGGGATTTTTGCACTGAGAGGGCGTTACAGTACAGATTACGCGACACTCTGCGCAGGGCTTATGATTGCAATCGTTCCCATGATGGTGTTTTTTGTGGCATTTCAGGAACAGGTGATCGGGGGTATGACGGCCGGAGCCGTCAAGGGATAACAGGAGGTGGAGAAAACTATATGAGGCTGCTGCGGAATTTATATCAGCTTGCAGGATGTATGTATGGCGTACATGAGAACGTATATGCCGTACAGACACAGGAAGGTATTGTTCTGATCGACAGTGGACTGGATGAACAGGCTTTTCATGTTATCAAGAAAGTTTTGGGGTACTGGGGACTGGATCGGTACAAGATAACGAAAGTGTTGTTGACACATGCACATTATGAGCATTCCGGTAATTGTTATCGGCTGGAGGAAGAAGGGGCAGAGATTTGTGTTCATGCGGCGGAGAAGGAGGCGGTGCTGACAGGAGATGACCGGGTGGCAGCGTACGGATTTCCGGGAGCAAAACCCTATCGTGCCGTAAAGGATTGTACTGCCGTACAGGATGGAGAGCAAATTCGGGCAGGGGAATATTCCTTTGAGGTGATCCATGTGCCGGGGCATTCAGACGGTTCGGTACTCTACAGGACGAGAATGGATAATAAGATCGTAATGTTTACCGGGGATACCGTTTTGGCAGATAAACTATGTCAGGAAAGCATGGTAGGCTGGACCGGCGGCGTGGATTATAACGAGGCGGAATATATGGAGAGTCTGAGACGGTTGGCTCAGCTGGAGGCGGATGTTGTACTTCCCGGCCATGGAGAAGTGTGTATGAAGGACGGCGGAAGGCTTTTCAATGGTGCGTTTCTAAGGGCGCGGCTTCTGCTTGCAACTCAGCCGCACACGCCAGTGTTTGCGGATTCCATGTCCCGTTGATTCGTAGAAGGCAGCAAGGTGTGCAGGTGGCTGGATAAAAATAGGGAGAAGCATTGGGGGTGCAAGTATGCAGGTTATGAAGAATATCTATCAGGTTCTTGGCGGTGCTTATGCCAATATAGCCAATATTTTCGTGATAAAGGCAGGGGAGGAACTGGTATTGATTGATTCGGCTGAAACAGAAGAGGAATATGAACTGATCCTGGAGAATATGGCTTTCTGGGGATTGGATCGCTATCCGGTGTCGTATGTCCTGTTGAGCCACAAGCATTTAAATCATATCGGAAATGCATACAGATTCAGGGAAATGGGCGCTAAGATCGTTGCAGGCGCACAGGATGCCTGGGCGATCGAGAATGGTGCGCTGACGGAGATCTGCGATTTTGCCCCGTTTCCGATAAAAAGACCGTATGTACCATGTAAGATTGACCGGAAGGTGAAGGATGGTGACAAGATAGAAGTTGGCGGGTTGAGCTTTGAAGTGATCGAGGCGCCAGGTCATACGGACGGATCTGTTTTTTACCGGCTCGTTATGGAAGAGAAGGTGATTTTCTTTACGGGAGACGTATTGAATGTTGACCGGGATTGTAAGGAAGCCTTGCTGGGGTGGGAAGGGGGTGTAGATTATAACAGGGAAAAGTTCTTTGAATCAATCAAACGATTTTCCCGATTCCAATGTGATATCATCCTGCCGGGGCATTACCAGTTGTGTATGCAGAATGGGAGCAGGATCATGAACGATGCTTACCGGGTTGCACTGACGAAGTGGCGTCAGCCTTCCATAGGATTGGAGTAATCGGATTTCCTTGTAAAGCGGCAATGATTCGACTATAATGAAGAAAAAAGAGGGCACGGGAAGTCTATGGGCAGACAGTTTAATGTAAATGCAAATTGTATTTAACTTTAATAAAAAGAAGCAAATAGGTGTGAAGGAAATCGTATTTGGAGATAGAACGCTTGTGGAGGCAATGGTTTAATGCAATTCCGAGTGTTGTTCGTGATAGATAACAGGAAACAGAAAGGACAGAAGAGAACATGCCTGAATTACCGGAAGTGGAAACGATCAGGAGAGTAATAGAGCCGCAGATCCGGGGGCTTGTAATTACCAGGGCAGTGGTAAGGCGTCCGGAGGTCACGGCATATCCAGGGGCAGATGAATTCAGCCGGCGGCTGGTGGGACAGACGATTTCCCATATGACACGTAAGGGGAAATTCCTTGCCATTCACTTAGAAAGCAGGGAGCGAGTCATTCTGCATTTGCGGATGACCGGCGGGCTGCTGCTTGTCCCGGCGCAGTGTCCGGAAGAAAAGTATACGCATGTTGTTTTTTCATTGGACAATGGAAAAGAATTACGGTTTGCCGATATGCGCCGCTTCGGGCGTTTCTGGCTCCTTCGGGAGGAGGAGACCGATACCTGCACCGGAATGGACAAATTGGGCATAGATCCGTTGGCGTCGGCATGTAATGCGGAATATCTGCGTGCACATTTGAGTAAACGCCGGAAGGCGATCAAGGAATGTCTGTTGGAGCAGTCAATTGTGGCCGGAATCGGGAATATTTATTCGGATGAGATTTTGTTTACGGCTGGAATCCACCCGGCGCGTCCAGCCAACAGCTTAGAACAGTCGGAGTGGGAACGCCTTGCAGAAGTGATTCCGGAACGGATTTCTTATTTTATCGAAAAGAACGCCATAACGGCGGAAGAATATTTGGAGACCAAGGGAAGGGATTACCGGAATACACCATTTCTGCAGGTATATGGGCATAGCGGCGGTCCCTGTCCGAAATGCAGAGAGACACTTTGCCGTATGGTGATTGGCGGCAGGAGCAGCGTGTACTGTCCGGTGTGCCAGAAGGAGAACCAGAACTAGCCTATCCTTGTTCCATGACCCGGAAAATGTCTGTAACAGATGTACATCGTTAGGAGAGCGACCTGCAAGCGGCTTCTGCCGCCTCAAACAGCCGGGGCTGGATCAGCGGATAAGTCCAATTATCCACCAGAGTATCGGTGATCAGGATCTTCTCGATCTCACTGTGCAGTTCTTTTTCAAAAGAAGTGATATCCGCGGTAAACAGCATGCCGAAACTTTCGGTGTCTTCGCTATTGTTCACCCTGGTTTTTCCTTTAACAGAATACACACAGACAGGCTTTAGTGTAAAATCAATGGCGCCTGTTTCTTCCCGCAGTTCTCGCCTTGCGGTTTCCAGTATGGTTTCGCCGGGTTCTCTGTGTCCGCCCGGAAATTCGTAAGTATCCCGTTCCCGATGCTTGCAAAAGACCCATTTGCCGTCAGTTTTTGCGATGATGACTGCGAATTTCAGGAGGGCGTCTTCGACCTGGTCATAGAATTTGACTTCAATCATGTTTAAGATTCCTTTCTTGCGAAGTTTCCTTCATTATACTGCCCGGAACAGATCCTGACAACATTCAGATGTCTATGAACTTTCGGAAGATAGGAATTTCAGGATGAAAACAAAACGTATTCTGATAAGAGAACCGTTCATGGCAATGGAGAAAGTCACAGGGATGAAACGGCAGGATTCCAGGATCTGCAGAAGTCTATAATTATGGAAATGAAAGGCAACAGGTTATGAGAGCAATCGGTATTGATATTGGCACTACCAGCATCTGTCTGGGTGTATATGAGGAGGCTGCGGGGCAGCTTCGGGAAGTGCGGCAGGAGAAGAACCACTTTCTGGCGGATACGTTCCGGCAGGATCCTGACAGAATCTTTACAACAGTAAAAAGGATGCTGGATGATCTGCTGCTAAGCTGCAATAGCGGCAACAACGACGATAAAACCGCTGTGATTGGTATTTCGAGCCAAATGCATGGAATCCTGTATGTGGACCGGGAAGGAAGAGCGGTCTCGCCTTACTATACGTGGAAGGTAGAATCGGGAAATGAGGCTTTCGGGGAGGAGACGTACGCTTCCTATCTGTCCCGTGCGACGGGCCATGAGCTGTACACCGGTTACGGGTGCGTGACCCATTTCTATCTGCAGCAGACAGGGCGGATTCCGGCAGAGGCGGTACGGTTTGCCAATATCGGAGACTATGCAGCCATGCAGTTGTGTGGAATAAGAGAGCCGGTGATGAGTCCTTCTATTGCGGCCAGTGTGGGCGGTTTCTGCCTGGGAGAGAGGGGTTTTGATCTGGAATCCCTGGAGAAGGCCGGCGTGGCAACATCCTATTATCCGCAGGTGAGAGCGGACGGGGCCATACTGGGTACCTATCAGGGGATCCCGGTAACCTGTGCACAGGGCGACAATCAGGCAAGCTTCTATGCCGCCATAGGTGAGGATGAGCAGGTGCTGGGGATCAATGTGGGAACCGGGGCTCAGGTTTCCTTTTTTCACAGAGATCTGATCCCTGGAACGGGAGCCGAGATACGTCCTTTCACGGAAAAGGGGTTCCTGTATGTGCTGGCTTCGGTGAACGGCGGTAAGGTTTACGAGCGGTTGGCGGAGTTTGTCAAAAGCACGGTATTTCTCGTGACGGGAATCGAGGCAGATGTCTATGAAAAGCTGGAGGAAGCGGGGGAACGCGTGCCGGCAACGGATCTGCGGATAATGCCGCTACTTTACGGCAGCCGGAACGGGGCAGCGCCGGGAGGAAGCATAGAGGGGCTGACGCCTGAGAATTTTACTCTTGGGGATGTAGTCAGGGCTTATGCGACAGGGATGGCACTCGAACTTTTTCGGATGTATGAACAGCTGCCCGCTGCGCTGCGCCAGGGGAAAAGGGAGATCGTCGCCAGTGGGAACGGCATCCGAAAGAACAGACTGCTGCGACAGGAGGTGGAGCGGCTTTTCGGCCTTCCGGTCAGAGTAGCGGATAGCGAGGAGGAGGCGGCAGCAGGTGCCGCCATGTGGGCTTTATCGAAGATCAAAGATTGAGATGAATATATTTTTTCAATTTGAAGGTCACGTCCTGTATATCGATCGGCTTTGCCAAATGGTCGTTCATGCCGCAATCTAAACACTTTTGGATATCTTCCGAAAAAGCATCGGCGGTCATGGCAATAATGGGAAGCTGTGCGTCTGCGCGCTGCAGACGCCGGATGGCCTTTGTCGCTTCGTAGCCGTCCATCACGGGCATTCGTACATCCATAAGGATCGCGTCATAATATCCGACGGGGGAGTTGGTGAATTTTTCCACGCAGATCTGCCCGTTTTCAACCCAATCCAAGTCCATTGCAAGAGAGGAAAGCAGTCCGTTTGCCACTTCCCAGTTAAGCTCGTTATCTTCTGCCAGTAAAATATGTTTTCCCTGCAGCGCCAGGTCGACCGTTCTTTCGGTGCAGGCGGTTTGGTCGTCATCGACGGCCATTTCGGCAGCGGTGTCGGCATATACTTTCAGGGCATCATACAAAACGGAGGTAAACAGCGGTTTGGAGAGGAACCCGGAAATACCGGCCGTTCTGGCTTCTTCTTCGATTTCACTCCAGTCGCAGGCCGCAAGCAATAAAGCCGGGCCGTCTTCCCCGAAAGCCAAGCGGATTGCCCGGGCAGCTTCGATGCCGTTATTATCTGACAATTCCCAGCCAAGAAGCAGCATTTGGTAATCGTCACTGAGGCGCCGACGTTTGGTGATCAGTTCCATTGCCTGTTCTAAGCCGGAACACCAGTCGGCGTAAATACCGATTGCGTCTAAGGAACGGACCGCACTGCTGCATAACCGCTCATCGCGGTCAACGACAAGGACATGCCAGCCGGGAAGCGGCGCATCGATCTTCTGTGCCGGCGCTTTTGCCAGGTCGAGAATCACGTGGAATTCACTGCCTGCTCCCTGCTTGCTGTGAACGGAAATGTGACCGCCCATGGCGTCGACAATATATTTGGTAATAGCCATTCCCAATCCGGAGCCTTCTGTTTTCTGTACGCGGGTATTGTCCTCTCTGCTAAAGGAGTCAAATATTTGCTTTTGGTACTCTTCTGACATACCGATGCCGGTATCACGCACTAAGAAGTGAGTGCGGACACAGGAAGTATCCTCCGGCAATGCCTCCTGATATACGGTAAGTTGAACTGAGCCGTTTTCCGGTGTGAATTTGACGGCATTTCCCAATAGGTTAATCAGTACCTGATTCAGCCGTACACTGTCGCAGCAAACATTTTCCGAAAGGATTTCGTATGCAGCCGCATCAAACTGCTGGTTTTTGGCCTTAACCTGAGGGAGCATGATATTGACGATGCTGTCTATTGCTTCCCGCAGTGACATTTGTCCCACATTCAGCGTCATTTTGCCGCTTTCGATCTTGGAAATATCCAGCACGTCATTGATCAGTCCCAGCAGATGATTACTGGATACTGCGATCTTGCGCAGGTATTCCTGAATCTGTTCCGGATTATGGATATTGGACGCAGCCAGAGACGTCATACCGATTATGGCGTTCATGGGAGTGCGGATGTCGTGGCTCATACTGGAGAGAAATTCCTGTTTTGCTGCATTGGCCTGTTCTGCTTCTTTTCTTGCTTTTTCCGCTGCCTGCTTTGCCGCGGACATCTCTGTATTCATACACTTTAATTCAGCCACCTGGTTTTTGAACACTTTTAAATACTGAAAGAAGATGTAGAGGAGCATGGCGATCGCTGCCAGTAAAGCGGCATAAACGATGACTAGCCAATGCCTGCTCATACTTAAGATCGCATGATCAAGCCCGTCAAAAGGAAGCACCGTTACCAGATACCAGTCACAATAGGGAAGGTTGGTACAATACAGATGACGGCGTGACTCGCCGCTTTGCAGTATCACGGAATAATCTTTACCTGCATTCATGGCATCTGTCATTTGGCTGATATAAGACTCTGCTTCCTCATTTTGTCCTTCAAAGATGCTGTAAAGCCTGTCAAAATAGTTCTCGTGGAGCCCGTCTTCATTGCGTACAACGTAGCTGCCATCCTTGCGGATCACATAGGAATAGCTCAGCGATTCATCTGAATCGAGGAAAAGAACTTCCCCCATGTATTGGGAAGAAAGGCCAACGACCATAGCAAGGCTGGTATTTCCGTCTGCCATGGGATATTCGCAGGGAACGCCGAACAGGATCACATCGTTTCCGCTTTCGTCAATACCGGACGCTGTTTTGCGATCCCCGTTTATCAGACTTTCCAAAAAGGAGTCGGGGTGGTTAAGTTTCACGGGATCGCCGAAAATCATTTCAATATTGCCATCAGCCGAATACAGGGCGGCACATAGAAAATGTCTTGCTTTTGCGCCGTATTCTATTTCGTCTTTTGAACCGTAACCGGAAGTTTCTTTATCGACTGCAATGTGTGCAATGGATTCCGCCATCGTCAGGCGCAGATCGATGATTGTTTCAAAATGCAAAGATACCTGTTCATTCATGCTGTCCATATAAGTAGTGCCTATATTTTCGATTGTGTTCTCACTCATATTGTTAATGGACAATCCCAGAAACGAAAACACGAAAATATTGATGCAAATGATCACTGCTATACTGATTTTTAAAGAACGTGGCAGAGCCATGTTTTTCATGTTCATTCATCTCCATTCTATAGACTTTATTCTCACGGGCAATGAGCCGCATGACTGTGATCACTGAGCGGTAAGGCGCCTCATGACCCTGAGCATTCGGGGGATGTCTACCGGTTTCGCCAGATGTTCATTCATCCCGGCGTCTTTTGCCAGTGCGATATCTTCTTCAAATGCGTTTGCCGACAAGGCTATGATGGGAACGGTTTTGGCATCCGTCCTGTTCAGGCTCCGGATTACCCGGGCAGCTTCATATCCGCTCATGACCGGCATCATCAAATCCATGAGGATGCAGTCAAAAGCTCCCGGATCGGAGGCTGTAAATGCGTCCACGGCAGCCTTTCCATTGTTTGCAGTCATGACTTCGGCGCCTGCATCCGTAAGAATGTATTGTATAATCTCACAGTTGATTTCATTATCTTCCACCAGAAGGACATGCATCCCGGCGACATTGCCAGGTATATTCTGTTCTTCGTCTGCAGTCGGTTCGCACCATGCTTCATCGATCCGGAGGGGGAGATTGATCCTGACCACGCTTCCCTTGCCGAGCTGGCTGTTAATTTCAACGGTTCCCTTAAGCTGATCCACCAGCTTCTTTACGATGGACATACCGACGCCGACGCCGTTGTAGTGGGTGCGGGCGGTCTGATGCTCCTGGGTAAAAGGTTCAAAAATGTGTTCCTTAAATTCCTCGCCGATGCCGATCCCGGTATCTTCGATCACAAAACGGTAGTTTGCAGTTCCGTTCTGGCAGGCGGTCTCTGCAGCCTGCACAAATACGGAACCGTTAGGACGATTGTATTTGAGAGCATTATCTATTACATTCATCAGGATCTGTTGCAGGTGAAGCGGGTTTCCGATCACTCTGCCATGTTGCAGGCCGCTCATATCCAGCGACAGGCAGATGCCCTGTTCTTCTGCCTGAGGAGAGAGGACCGTAATGCAGTCTTCCAGAGTGTCATACAGATCGAAGGGTTCTGCTACTTCCGCCAGACCGCCGCTGTCTAACTTGCTGACTTGAAGCACGTCATTGACCAGGGAAAGCAGATGCTGTGTTGATATACGGATTTTGTTTCGGCAGTCTTTCTGTCGTTCCGGATCATCCTGGCTTTTTTCCAGGATGGCCAGCATACCCAGAATCCCGTTAATTGGTGTGCGAAGATCGTGGGACATATGGGAAAGAAATTCGCTTTTTGCCGAATTGGCCCGCCGCACCCGTTCCAGCAGCTCCATGATGGACTGCTCCTGTTTCTTCCTTGTTACCATGGTTTCTGTGATATCCTGATGGTATCCGTTCAGGCAGGTACCCGGTTTCTTAAAGGTTCTGTCCGGCACGCCGCCGCAGCGGACATATATTTTTCCAAGGGTCGGATGATTCCAGGGATAGATTACTTCGGAGCGTCCGCTCTCCAATATTTCCTGTACGGCCTCCTGTACCATCTCCACATAATCGGATTCGATATTTTCAAACCAGTGTTGATAGCACTCTTCGGGATCGATATCTTCCGATACACCTAGAAGAATTCGCATGGTCCGGTCCGGATACATTCTCGGCTGGCAGCCTTCCTCCAGTTCGATCGTCCAGATACCGGTTCTGGCCCCTTCCAGAATGTCTTCCAGGCTCTGTCTTGCCTCCAGTTTGTACTTTTCTTCCTGCTCTACTACGGCATTGACATCCCGCAGAGCAAAGATCGCACAGGAGGATGTGGACGTCGTGGCTGAGAAATGAAATTCGAGATGTTTGAGCCCGAAGGAACTGTCCTTTACCTGGTAGCGGACAGAGAACTTTTTATTTGTTTTAAGCCGGGTGAGCACATAGTCTTTTTTTGTTACAGTTCGGAGCCGTTCCTGATCTCTGGATACTACGTACTCGGAAATATACTGTTCCATAGCGGTCTGATAACCGTTCGCAAAATGGGCGGCAAAGTCCATACCTGTCTGTTCACTGTTTCGGTAGACTTCGCATTCGCCTGTATCGAAGTTCACCTGATAGATGCCAAGATAATCCACACTGAGTGCATGGAGAACATTGTAGCTTCGCTTTTGCAGTTCACGGAACAGGTTACGTCGTTTCAGGGAGGATACGATAAAGTATGCTGCAGTCTGGAGCATATTGGATGCGTATTCCAGTGACTTTACGGGAGGATTATCCACGCCGTAAAAGCCGATGATCTTTTTGCCGTTATAAAGAGGAACCACCACAAGAGAATGAATGTTTTGCTGTTTCAGATTCTCATATTGAAGCGGATCGGTCTCACGGATGTCCTCTACGTTCTCAATGACGATATGTCTGCCGATGCTGAAATTCCGATACCAGCTTGCACACACCTCCGGAGGAACGTTCTGGAGATTTTCCTTTTCCGGTCTTACGCCGTCGGCTACCCACTCGTAGGTATTGTCGTCGCAGCCGGATTCGTTCTGCTCAAATATGTAGGTTCGTTCCCCATTCAGCGCTTTTCCCAGATGATTTAACAGCACTTCCAGAGACTGATCAGGCGTCTCCTCCAGAAGAGCGACGCGAAGTCCCTCATTGATGACGGACTCCAGATTCTGGACGCTCTTCATACTGCCCTGCTGCTCGTGCTCGTCGACGTATGGCGTTCCCTCATCGGTCCGTTCGACCATATAACCTGAATAATCCATATGCCTGCCCTCCCTATAGACCGCTTTTCGGCCATGACCGCTACAACAAATTCCAGCATGGAGAGAATCCATACTGGAATGGCTGTTTCGGATTATTTGTATCATTCTGCTTTCGGTTCCTGCTAAAGCCATATAGGGAAGCTCTGGCAGGATCGAAAGCTAAAGTTCCAATGTCGTTAACTATATAAAAAAGACTGTGTCATAATATCATATGACCCGGACTGCGTCAATATCAAAGGCGCTTCTTACCGTACACCCCTTTGACTGTCTGATTTCAGTCGATTGCTATTTCCAGTTCCATCAGAATATATTGCGCATCGCTGACGATGTGGAATCCGTTTTTCTGCCAGAAGGCGCTGCTTTGAGGATTGCCCGGATCAACGCCAAGACGGACTTTTCGGCAGCCTGTTGTCTTTAAGAAGGCGAGGCATTCCTGGATGATCTTCGAGCCGGCGCCTCTGCCCTGCAGATTAGCGTTCATCATGAAAAAGCCGATAAAGTCCGTCCCCTTTTCTGGATAGTCCAGGATCAGATCCAGAACGGCAACCAGTGCTTCTGCGTCAAAAAAGCCGACATAAAATTTGTCGGAAATATCTTTACCGGGTGGAAGCGCCTCCATGTCCTGCAGGATGCTTTCCCTTGTGACAAAGGGCGGATGATACCGGTAGAAGATCAGGTTGTCTGCGCACAGGCTATAGATAAGATCGATGTCGCTGCTGTCAAGTTTTCGGACAGTAAATGTATCGGAGAGCGACTTGATGTTCAGGCTATTCATGGGTTTTCCTTTCCGGGTGGTCCGACTATGAGCAGGGAAATCAGAAAAATAATTATTCATATTATAAGGTATTGTTTCGCCGGAATCAACAATGGTAAAGTATAAGAGTGAACTTTTAGGAAAATACTGCCCACAAATATATACTTTGTCGCTGTGTGTATGCTCTTTTACATTATTCAATATCTCTAATCATTTCGGCCAGCAGATTATGCGGACTTATATGAAAGACATTTAAAAAGAAACAGAAAGAAAGACAGAAAGAAAAATAGCCGAACAAATGATAAGAAAGGGGAAAATGACGCTTGAAGAAATTGCGGATTGTGTATCTTCTCTGTCATTTGATGAATTAAAAGAACTTGAAGCTGAGGTTATGCAGTTAGCGTAATCAATCATATCAATTAAATATGGTAACAGCGTTAGAACATGGAAAACAGTGCAGACCAATCCGGGGTTATGATTTGTAGTCAAATTGTGCATAAATGTGTAGATGCCGTTTCTATGAGCAGCAGGAAGTTGTAAATAGTAATTAATTTTACGGAAACTGTCACAGAATACCTTGACAACGGCGGGGAAGATATACTATATATTAATTAGTAGTAAACCGTAACAGGAAACCGCAGGGCAGGTAGCCTGTTATGAATAGATACAGCAGATACAGACGTTGAAGAAGACAGTAGCTGTTCTCTCAAAGGTACAGCGAGCCGGCGGCGGTGGAAGGCCGGTGCGAGTAGGGGAACAGGGAAGATCGCTTCTGAGTCTCAGACTGAACTTTTCTGTCCGCAGAACTGCCAGGTGGATGCTTCAGATGTTTTCTATTATTTATGAATATTAGGAATAAGATGTTAAGGAAGCGGGAAGCCGGAGGATATAGAACAGTGACAGAGAACAGTAGGGAATGACGGCATCCCGCCGTTACCGGGAACCGTATAGCCATTCAGCAGGGATGGCGGTACGTCGTAACAGGTGGTTAGCGAGAACATTGGCCTCGTCCTTTTACGGACGGGGCCTTTTTGCGCGTATAAGCAGAGCCGGAAAACTTACGGACCAGAAGCCATGCCTGCATGAGCGTATGGACCGTAAGTCTTCCGGCGAGCAACGCGAATGAGAGAGGCGAAGCCTCTCGAATCTGCTTATACGCATCGGTTTGTCTCAGCAGGGCTATGAGGCCTTGCAGTAAACAGAGAAGCAGTTTGTCTCAGCAGGGTCTTGAGGCCTTGCAGTAAACAGTGTAACAGTTTATCTTAATGGAATCACGAGTTTGCGAAGGAGGAGCAGAACATGTATCAAAAAGTAGACACAAGCCTGAATTTTGTAGACAGGGAGAAGGAAGTCTGTCAGTTCTGGAAGGACAACGATATCTTTCAGAAGAGCATGGACTCTCGGAAGGAGGGGGAGACTTATACGTTCTATGACGGCCCGCCGACAGCCAACGGCAAGCCGCATATCGGCCACGTGCTGACCCGCGTAATCAAGGACATGATCCCCAGATACCGCACCATGAAGGGGTATATGGTACCCCGTAAGGCGGGATGGGATACCCACGGCCTGCCGGTGGAGCTGGAGGTGGAGAAGCTTCTGGGTCTGGACGGCAAGGAGCAGATCGAGGAGTATGGTCTGGATCCTTTTATCAGCAAATGTAAAGAGTCTGTCTGGAAGTACAAGGGAATGTGGGAGGATTTCTCCGGCACGGTCGGTTTCTGGGCGGATATGGATGATCCTTACGTGACCTATCATGATGATTTCATCGAGTCCGAGTGGTGGGCTCTTAAGCAGATCTGGGATAAGGGCCTTCTGTACAAGGGCTTCAAGATCGTGCCTTACTGCCCGCGCTGCGGTACGCCGCTGTCGTCCCATGAGGTAGCGCAGGGATATAAGGCGGTCAAGGAGCGTTCCGCAGTCGTTCGCTTTAAGGTGGTGGGCGAGGACGCTTACTTCCTGGCATGGACGACCACACCCTGGACGCTGCCCTCTAACGTGGCGTTGTGCGTGAACCCGTCGGAGACTTACGTGAAGGTAAAAGCGGCCGACGGTTATACCTACTATATGGCGCAGGCGCTTTTGGATACGGTGCTTGGCAAGTTGGGAGAGGAAGAGAAGCCGGCCTACGAGGTACTGGAAACTTACGTGGGAACGGATCTGGAGTATAAGGAATACGAACCGCTTTTTGCCTGTGCGGGAGAGGCTGCGGCGAAGCAACGCAAGAAGGGGCATTATGTGACCTGTGACGATTACGTTACCATGACCGACGGTACGGGTATCGTGCATATCGCGCCGGCCTTCGGTGAGGACGACGCGCAGGTGGGCCGCAGATATGACCTGCCTTTTGTACAGTTTGTAAACGGCAAGGGCGAGATGACGGAAGAGACCGCCTACGCAGGCATGTTTGTGAAAAAGGCGGATCCGGAGATCTTAAAGGATCTGGATAAGGAAGGAAAACTGTTCGACGCGCCGAAGTTCGAGCATGATTATCCTTTCTGCTGGCGCTGTGATACGCCGCTGATCTATTATGCGAGAGAGTCCTGGTTTATTAAGATGACGGCGGTGCGGGACGATCTGGTGCGCAACAATAAGACGGTCAACTGGATTCCGGAATCCATCGGCGAGGGCCGTTTTGGCAACTGGCTGGAGAACATTCAGGACTGGGGCATCTCCAGAAACCGTTACTGGGGCACACCGCTGAATGTATGGGAGTGCGAGGGCTGCGGCCACATGGAATCCGTCGGTTCCAGGGAGGAACTTCATAAGCTGTCCGGCAATCCGGCGGCGCAGACGGTGGAGCTGCACCGGCCTTATATCGACGAGATCACCATCACCTGTCCGGACTGCGGTAAGACCATGCGGCGCGTACCGGAGGTGATCGACTGCTGGTTCGATTCCGGGGCCATGCCTTTTGCGCAGCATCACTATCCGTTTGAGAATAAGGAATTGTTTGAAAAGCAGTTCCCGGCGCAGTTCATTTCCGAGGCGGTGGACCAGACCCGTGGCTGGTTCTACTCTCTGATGGCGGAGTCAACGTTATTGTTTAACTGTGCGCCTTTTGAGAATGTCATCGTGCTGGGGCATGTACAGGACGAGAACGGCCAGAAGATGAGCAAGTCCAAGGGCAATGCGGTGGATCCTTTCGAGGCGCTGGAGACTTACGGGGCGGATGCGATCCGCTGGTATTTCTATATCAATTCCGCGCCCTGGCTGCCGAACCGTTTCCACGGCAAAGCAGTGCAGGAGGGACAGCGCAAGTTCCTGGGCACGCTGTGGAACACCTACGCCTTCTTCGTGCTGTATGCGAATATCGATCAGTTCGACGCTACAAAGTACAGTCTGGAGTATGACAAACTGCCGGTTATGGATAAATGGCTGTTATCGAAGCTCAACACGGTGATCAAGAAGGTGGACAGCGATCTGGAGCATTACAGGATCCCGGAGGCGGCCCGCGTGCTGGATGAGTTCGTGGACGAGATGAGCAACTGGTATGTGAGAAGGAGCCGGGAGCGTTTCTGGGCGGGAGGCATGGAGCAGGATAAGATCAATGCCTACATGACGCTGTATACTGCGCTTGTGACGATCAGCAAATGTGCGGCGCCCATGATTCCTTTCATGACAGAGGAGATCTATCTGAATCTGGTAAAGAGCATCGACGCAGGCGCGCCGGAAAGCATTCACCTGTGTGACTTCCCGACGGCGGATGATACGATGATCGACAGGAAGCTGGAAGAGGATATGGAAGAAGTGCTGAAGATCGTGGTGATGGGACGGGCGGCCCGCAATGCGGCCAATATCAAGAACCGTCAGCCTATCGGCACCATGTTCGTTAAGGCTGAGCATGCGCTTGGCAGCTTCTATCAGGAGATCATCGAGGATGAGCTGAACGTGAAGAAGATCGAATTCAGTGACGATGTATCCTCTTTTACGAGCTACAGCTTCAAGCCCCAGCTTAAGACGGTAGGTCCGAAATTCGGCAAACAGCTGGGCGGCATCAGAGAGTATCTGAGCGCTGTAGACGGCACGAAGGCCATGGAAGAACTGAAATCTGCCGGTGTGTTGAAATTCGAGGTTGGCGGTGTTGAGATCGCGCTGGCGGAGGAAGACCTGCTGATCGAGACGGCCCAGAAGGATGGTTACGTATCTGAGGCGGACAACAGTGTCACCGTGGTGCTGGATACGAACCTGACGGAAGAGCTGATTGAGGAAGGCTTTGTGTACGAGGTGATCAGCAAGATTCAGACCATGCGTAAGGAAGCAGACTTCGAGGTGACGGATCATATCAGGGTGTCGGTGAGCGGCAGCGATAAGGTAGAGAAGATCGTGCAGAAGAATATCGAGGCTGTTTCCGGCAAGGTGCTGGCGGACGCCATCGTGACGGACGAAACGCTGGCAGTGTCCAGGGAATGGAATGTCAACGGCGAGAAAGTTACCATTGGCGTGGAGAAAACAGAGAAATGATGAAAAGAGCTGAATTTATAATTTAAGCACATTGCTTATAGTCAAAAGTGCAAATACGATATATAATAAAAAAGAATGTAGTTAAGACAGTTATTGCATTACTGAAATAACAGCAGATGAGGAGGCGCATAATGGCAAAGAAGACAGCAACACCAACTTTTGATACGGAGCTTTTCAAGAGAAGCGTCCTGTACAATGTAAAGACGCTATACAGGAAGAGTCTTGAGGAAGCTACTGACCAGCAGATTTTCCAGGCGGTATCCTACGCGATCAAGGATGCGGTCGTGGATCACTGGATGAAGAGTCAGAAAGAGTATGAGAAACAGGATCCGAAGATGGTCTACTATCTTTCCATGGAATTTTTGATGGGTCGTGCTCTGGGAAATAATATCATCAATCTGCAGGCATATAAGGAAGTGAAGGAAGCGTTAGAGGAGCTGGGGCTGGATCTGAACGTGATCGAGGATCAGGAGCCGGATCCTGCACTTGGTAACGGCGGTCTGGGACGTCTGGCGGCATGTTTCCTGGATTCGCTGGCAACCCTTGGATATGCTGCTTACGGCTGTGGTATCCGCTATCGTTATGGTATGTTCAAGCAGGAGATCAGGGACGGATTTCAGATCGAAGTGCCTGATAACTGGCTGCAGGACGGCAATCCTTTTGAACTGCGCAGACCGGAATATGCCAAGGAGATCCGTTTTGGCGGCTATGTGAATGTATATATGGATGAGAATGGCAGACAGCATTTTAAGCAGGAAGGCTATCAGGCAGTGCGCGCCATTCCCTATGATCTGCCGATTGTCGGTTACGGCAACGGTATCGTCAATACACTGCGTATCTGGGATGCAGAGGCGGTGAACTGTTTCCAGCTGGATTCCTTTGATAAGGGTGATTATCAGAAAGCGGTGGAGCAGGAGAATCTGGCAAGAAATATCGTAGAGGTGCTGTATCCTAACGATAACCATTATGCGGGCAAGGAGCTGCGCTTAAAACAGCAGTACTTCTTCATCTCCGCATCCGTACAGGCGGCGGTTGCGAAATATATGCGGAAGCACGACGATGTCAGGAATTTCCATGAGAAGGTGACTTTCCAGCTCAACGATACCCATCCGACGGTAGCGATCGCGGAGCTTATGCGTATCCTGATGGACGAGTATTATCTGACCTGGGAAGAGGCGTGGGCAGTGACCACGAAGACCTGTGCATATACCAACCACACGATCATGTCAGAGGCATTGGAGAAATGGCCGATCGAGCTTTTCTCAAGATTGCTGCCCCGTATCTATCAGATCGTGGAGGAGATCAACCGCAGGTTCATCATCGAGATCGAGCGCAAATATCCGGGTAATCAGGAGAAGATCCGCAAGATGGCGATCGTTTATGACGGACAGGTGAAGATGGCTCATCTGGCGATCGCAGCAGGCTATTCCGTGAACGGTGTTGCGAGACTGCACACGGAGATTCTCAAACATCAGGAGCTGAAAGATTTCTACGAGATGATGCCGGAGAAGTTCAACAACAAGACCAATGGCATCACGCAGAGACGTTTCCTGCTGCATGCAAATCCGCTTCTGGCTGACTGGGTGACGGCGCATGTAGGCAACGACTGGATTACGGATCTGCCGCAGATTAACAGACTGAAAATATATGCGGACGACGAGAAGGCACAGCAGGAATTCATGAACATCAAGTATCAGAACAAGGTTCGTCTGGCAAAATATATCAGAGAGCACAACGGGATCGAAGTGAATCCCCGTTCCATTTTCGACGTACAGGTTAAGAGACTGCATGAGTATAAGCGTCAGCTGCTGAATATTCTGCATGTGATGTATCTGTATAATGAATTGAAGGATCATCCGGATATGGAATTTTATCCGAGAACGTTTATTTTCGGCGCCAAGGCGGCCGCAGGTTACCGGAATGCGAAGCTGACGATCAAGTTGATCAATGCCGTGGCTGACGTGGTGAACAATGATCCGGCCATCAATGGTAAGATCAAGGTGGTCTTTATCGAGAATTATCGTGTGTCTAACGCGGAGATCATCTTTGCGGCGGCAGACGTTTCGGAGCAGATCTCCACGGCAAGTAAGGAAGCATCCGGTACGGGTAACATGAAGTTCATGTTAAACGGTGCGATCACGCTGGGCACAATGGATGGCGCTAATGTGGAAATCGTAGAAGAAGTGGGCGAGGAGAATGCCTTTATCTTCGGCTTAAGTTCCGATGAAGTCATCCGTTACGAGAATTATGGCGGCTATGATCCGAACGAGATCTTCAACAATGATCCCGATGTGCGCAGAGTGCTGATGCAGCTCATCAACGGCACTTACTCACCGCATGATCCGGAGCTGTTCAGAACGCTTTACAATTCACTGCTCAATACTTTGAGCACAAACAAAGCGGATATGTACTTTATCCTGAAGGACTTCAAGGCCTATGCGGAGGCGCAGAGGAAAGTGGAAGCTGCCTACAGGAATGAGAGCAGCTGGGCAAGAAGCGCGATTCTCAATGTGGCTTGTGCAGGTAAGTTCACATCCGACAGAACCATCAAAGAGTATGTGGATGAGATCTGGAAACTGGATAAAGTGGTTATGCCGAAGGAGTCGGTGGAGCCGCAGAAGAAGTCACTGTTGAAATAAATAGATACTACAAAATGATTGTTTAAGTTCATGAAGGACTGGAACTATTTCGGCACGGCGTTTTGGAATACACTTGTGGATCTGCCTGTTTTCAGGCAGCACAAGGATTTCAAGACTGCCGTGCCGGTTTTGTTCTTTAAAAAGATACACTCCTGACACTCGAGGGGGCGGCAGCATTGGCAAACCCCATTGCTACTGATCGGCAATGCTGACTATGCGGATATGCCGTCAGAATGGACGGATCCGGAAGTGGGAGAACCATTTGTTGTTGAGTCTCTGGCTATTGTCAAAGGTACAGATAAATATGATCCTTGTGTAGAATTATGTAATTGGCTTGGCGGTTGCCGCGAGGGTCTTTGATTAATAAGAGTAGATAGATTCTGAAGGAAGACATAACGATAAAACGTTCTTAAATGTGTGTAAAACATATTGCATACAGGACAATGGTGTGTTATACTCTCTGTAATAAAGCAAATCTTGATTCTTAAATGTGCACCGCAGGCAGGGACGGGCTATGGCAAACAGGTACTGTTTTTGCCGTTTCCTGTGGATTGCAAGGACATTTCGTGCACTGTCAGGCAGTTCTGCCGAAGACTCACATTTGTTTGGCAGGATTGTTATGTTAAGAAATACCGAATTTTATTGTGACTTTCCTGTATGAAAATGATAAAGGAGGGTTTCAATGGAAGAGAAGAGTGTTTTGGATACTTATGAACAGAAACGGCAGTGGGTTCGGCAATTCAATCTGACCAGCGATCTGTTTGCAGGGAAAGTATTTGAGGATCTGGCGGCCAGCCAAGAGTTATGCCGAATCCTGATGCGACAGCCAGGGCTGCGGCTTAAGAGCGTCAGGACGCAGTATGTGATCAGGAATCTGGAGAGCCATTCCGTGCAGCTGGATATCCTGGCGGAGGAAGACAGCGGAAATATGATCAGCGTTGAATTGCAGATGTACAGTGAGGATGCGCCACTTAGAAGAACCCGGTATTACACGTCGTGTATTGACATGAACGTTCTGGAAAAAGGCAAGGAGTACTATGAATTGCCGGACGTGACGGTGCTCTATATTACGAAGGGTGATTTTATTGGATGTAGAACAGGGGTTTATCAGGTTGACAGGAAGATACGAGGCAGCAGCCGGGCAATCGATGCGGCTAACGGAGTGCACGAGAAATATTTTAATCTGGAGTATTCGTCTAAGGACGCAGAAATTGATGAATTGCTGAATTATCTGAAGGATTCAGATCCGTTATATCAGACAAAATTATTCCCGCGGATCGTGGAGCGGGTCAACTTATATAAGATGCAGAAGAAGGGAGTAGACGTTATGTGTGAGATAGCAGACAGAATCAGGCGGGAAGGAAAAAACGAAGGAAAAATAGAAGGCAAAATAGAGGATATCATGGAATTGCTGGAGGAATTAGGCAAGATTCCGACAAAGATCGCGCAGCGTATCGGACAGGAGACGAATCTGAATGTTCTGGCCAGATGGCACAGATGCGCGGCAAGAGCATCCAGCATATCTGAGTTTGAGGCGTGGATGTCGGAATCTGAACGCTGTATCTTAAACTGATTCCAGAATATGGTGAAAATCAGCAAGGCGTTGATCGATACGATTCTGAAAAAGACGGCAGAAAGAATATTCTGGGAACGGGGCACCAAGTGGCACATGCATATATTGACACGGTTATCTTTTCATACAAATGCTCGTTTATATATTTCAGTATGTGCATGGCGCGGGTCTGTTCGGCAGGGTATTCGCTGCCGTGTATTTATCGTTGCAGCTGCATATTTGTCATATGGAACAAAATAATAAAGTTGACAGCGTAATACGGTCTGTGCTATAGTCAATAAAGTAACTTTTAGATTATCATAATTTATAGAAAGGCGGCATGAAAGTGATTATTTTTATTCGTTGTGCTCGTACCCGTATCGAGGGGCGATAAAAGCAAATATGCAGTCTCATGTAAATGGGATTTCTTTGCCTACGAATAAAAATTGTCATAGGACTGTCACGCAGGTATGACGGTGTCGTATTTGTGTTGTCTGCCATATTTTATCGTTTTAGCAGGAAAATTCTGTTTTGTGGGAATTGTGCCTGCTTTTTTGTTGCGCTTTTGGGGGAAACGGGAAAAGTTGATGTAGTGGTTTCATCCTGCCGGCTGCAGGGTGAAACCTGGCGGAATTGATGAAATTTGGGAAGCGATGGAGGTATTGTATGGAAAAAGCATTTTTGGTCGGAGTGAATTTAAATGACGGGGAAGATTATCTGCTTTCCCTGGAGGAGCTGGGAGCGTTGGCGCAGGCTTGTGATATGGACGTGGCGGGAGCGGCACAGCAGACGCTTCCGGAGGTGCATAAGGCATTTTATATCGGTACAGGTAAGGTGGATGAGGTGAAGGAACTCGCTGCAGACTGCGGTGCGGATGTGATCATCTTTGATGCGTCTCTCTCACCGATGCAGCTGCGGAACCTGCAGGAACGCCTGGAGAAGCCGATTCTTGACAGGAGTGCGCTGATCCTGGATATTTTTGCAAACAGAGCCAGGTCCAGGGAGGCGAAGTTACAGGTGGAGGTGGCCAGATTACAGTATATGCTGCCAAGACTGGTGGGACTTCATGCGGCGCTGAGCAGACAGGGCGGCGGCACCGGTTCGTTGAGCAATAAGGGCGCCGGTGAGAAGAAATTGGAACTGGACCGCCGTGTATTGGAGAGGCGGCTGACGGAACTTAGACGGGAGCTTAAGGAAGTGAGCGCGGAGCGGCAGACGCAGCGCAAACGCCGTGCGGGATCCGGTATGCCCCGGGTGGCGCTGGTCGGTTATACGAACGCGGGGAAATCCACGCTTATGAATGCCATGCTGGATCTGTACGGCAGCGAGCAGGTGGATGTGGAAGAGAAGAAGGTGATGGAGAAGGATATGCTTTTTGCGACGCTGGATACGACGGTGCGCAAGATTATGCCCACAGATCATCACGCGTTCCTGCTGTCGGATACGGTAGGATTTATTCATAAGCTGCCGCACAATCTGGTGGAGGCCTTCCATTCTACACTGGAGGAGGCGAAAGAGGCCGATCTTCTTTTGCAGATCGTAGATTACAGTGATCCGCACTATAAGGAGCAGATTGCGGTTACGAATCAGACGCTGCGGGATCTGGAGGCGGACGGCATTCAGATGCTCTATGTCTACAACAAAGCCGATCTGGTGAGTCCGGATAAGATTCCCGGTATGGCGGGAGCGGAGCCGGAACAGGTGAGGGCTGTGCTGCCGCAGGTGACGGAGAACAGCATCTATCTGTCGGCAAGGGAGAGGATCGGCATGGAAGAACTGATCTGCCTGATCGAGAAGAAGCTGGCCGGAGGGTATCAGGAGTGTACGCTGCTGATCCCGTATACGGATGGCCGGGCAGTGTCCTATCTGAATGAGAATGCAGTGGTGTTTGAAACAGAATATCTGGAAGAGGGTGTGAGATTACGGGTCAACTGCAGGGTGGAGGATTATCATTTTTATCAGAAATATCATGCAGTTTAAAGTCTGATCCGGTTTATATATCCTGAAAAACAAAATAGAGACACTTCGCATATTGCGCGGAATGTCTCTATTCTATATAATAGGACATGAGACTGCGCTCAGGAGACAGGGTAAGTATCCTGAGCGCGGCGCAGTCGTGTTTATTTGTTATTGTATGTGTAAGATGATAAAGAGAGGAGTTTGCTATGATTCAATTAATGGAAGGCGGCGCATATCTGCTGCATGGAACGGAAGTGGTTCCGGCGGGGGCAGAGGCAGCGGCGCAGATAAAGAGCAAGACCGGACAGGAGGTCTCCCAGGCGGAAGCGGCGAAGAATACCATGGCTTATGGGATCTTGCGGGAGCACAATACTTCCGGCAATATGGACAAGTTGAAGATCAGATTTGATAAGCTGACATCCCATGATATTACTTTCGTCGGTATCATACAGACGGCCAGGGCGTCGGGCCTGACCAGGTTCCCGATTCCCTATGTATTGACGAATTGCCACAATTCCCTGTGTGCGGTGGGCGGTACGATCAATGAGGACGATCATATGTTTGGACTGACCTGCGCGAAGAAATACGGCGGCGTCTATGTACCGCCGCATCAGGCAGTTATCCATCAGTACGCGAGAGAGATGATGGCAGGCGGCGGCAGGATGATTCTGGGATCGGATTCCCATACGCGTTATGGCGCGCTCGGCACCATGGCTATGGGGGAAGGCGGGCCGGAACTGGTCAAGCAGCTGCTGTCCCAGACGTATGATATTAATATGCCGGGCATTGTCGGTGTCTATCTGACCGGTGAGCCTGTCAAGGGGGTAGGTCCGCAGGACGTAGCGCTGGCGATTATTGGCGCGGTATTTGGTAACGGTTATGTGAAGAATAAGGTGATGGAGTTCGTAGGACCGGGCGTGTCCAATCTGAGCGCGGATTTCCGGATCGGTATCGATGTCATGACCACGGAGACTACCTGCCTGTCTTCTATCTGGCGTACGGATGAGAAGATCAGGGAGTTCTACGAGATTCATGGCAGAGTGGAAGACTATCAGGAATTGAACCCGGGCGAGACGGCATATTATGACGGCATGATTATGGTGGATCTGTCGAAGATCAGGCCGATGATCGCCATGCCGTTCCACCCGAGCAATACCTATACCATCGATGAGGTCAATGCGAATCTGCAGGACATCCTTCATGACGTGGAGGAGCGGGCGAAAGTAAGCCTGGACAATGCAGTGCCCTATTCCCTGCAGGATAAAGTGGTAAATGGAAAATTCATGGTAGATCAGGGTATTATTGCCGGCTGTGCGGGCGGCGGATTCGAGAATATCTGTGCGGCGGCGGATATCTTACGAGGTTCTTATATCGGAGCAGACGGCTTTACGTTAAGTGTTTATCCGGCCTCCATGCCTGTCAATATGGAACTGATCAAGAATGGCTGCGCGGCGGCGATTCTGGAGACGGGAGCAGTGTTGAAGACGGCTTTCTGCGGTCCTTGCTTCGGCGCGGGTGACACGCCGGCCAACAATGCATTCAGCATCCGCCATTCTACAAGGAACTTCCCGAACAGAGAAGGATCCAAGCTGCAGAATGGCCAGATTTCCTCGGTGGCGCTTATGGATGCCCGTTCTATCGCGGCGACGGCGGCCAACAAGGGTATGCTCACGTCAGCGACGGAGTTTGACGGAGAGCTGACAAAGTATAGATATCATTTTGATGCAAATATTTATAAGAACCGCGTATTTGACTCCAAAGGGGTGGCGGATGAAAGCGTAGAGATCCAGTTTGGTCCTAATATCAAGGACTGGCCTGCTATGGGGGCGCTGCCGGAGAATCTTGTATTGCGCGTAGTAGCCGAGATTCATGATCCGGTGACTACGACGGACGAGCTGATCCCTTCCGGGGAGACGTCCTCCTACCGTTCCAATCCGCTGGGGCTGGCCGAGTTTACTCTGTCCAGGAAAGATCCGGAATATGTGGGAAGGGCCAAGGATATTCAGAAGGCCGAGAAGGCGAGAATGCAGGGAGAGCATCCCTGTCAGGCACATCCGGATGTTAAACCGGTGATGAACGTGATCAAAGAGCAGTTTGCGGACGCATCCCATGAGAATACCGGTTTCGGCTCCACCATTTTTGCAGTGAAGCCGGGTGACGGTTCCGCCAGAGAGCAGGCTGCGAGCTGTCAGAAGGTACTGGGCGGCTGGGCCAATATCGCTAACGAGTATGCGACCAAGCGCTACCGCTCCAATCTGATCAACTGGGGTATGCTGCCGTTTTTGATCGAAGAAGGCGAGCTGCCGTTCAGGAATCTGGATTATCTGTTCTTGCCGGGAATCAGGCAGGCAGTGGAGAAGAAGACAGAGGAGATCAGGGCTTATAGAGTCTCTGTGGAGGAGAACAGCCTGACGGAGTTTACGCTGCGCCTGGGTGAATTGACGGATGAGGAGAGACAGATCATCCTGAAAGGATGCCTGATCAACTATAACAGGGTGGATTAAGGTTTGAGACAAGCGGACGGCCGAAATCTGCAGTATGACTGCGTATTTGGCATTTTGACGGCTAAAGGAATTGGAAACGTCGTCCGATATATAGAATACAAGGGGCGGTTGATCCCGGCCAGACGATTGTTTCTTGAATTTGAATAATGTATAGACCACGGACGGTATTTTTGAGGGAAAAGGATTTTCTTTTGGGATGCCGTCCTTTCTATTGCCATGCATCACGGAAGGTGCAGTCGGTGGCACAGACAGGCGTAGATCGGGTCTTGGCAAAAGGAGGTTATAGTGAGGATCGATTCCAGTGTAGTAGGAATGCAGTCTTCCAGAAGGTATGCTTCTGTGACAGCCAATTCTGTGAGAAGTTCCACGATGCGGCGCACAGGCGGTTTGAACGGCAGTCTTGGCGGTTTCTTCGGAAGTCTGGTCAGCACCGGCGACAATACGGAACAGACCGGCGGGAATGAGAAGAACACTGCGAATTTGGACGACATTACGACACATTTTAAGAATTTATCCAATGCGGGGAGAGTTTCAGGGACCACAAGACAGCAGGATCCCGTTATGACGATCAGGCAGCAGTGCGTGCGGTTTCTGATGGATCTTTTCTTCCGGTTTCGCGGCGAGAATGTGAGTGAGCAGGAGATCCTGGGAACGCCGGGTGATTTTGGGATGAGCGCAGGAACGCCTATCCGGCAGGTGAATACGGTTACAAATGAGTATTACCATATGGAAGAGGAACATACGACGTTTGCTACCACGGGAATGGTAAAGACGGCAGACGGAAGAGAGCTGTCCTTCAATCTTGAGTTTTCCATGAGCCGCAGATTTGAGGAGTATTATAAGGAAACCTATACGACGGAAGTTGTGAAGTATAGTGATCCGCTGGTGATCAATCTGGATACCAACATCGCGCAGGTGTCCGATCAGAAGTTTTTCTTTGATCTTGATCAGGATGGCAGGAAGGAAGAGATATCGAACCTGAAAGCCGGCAGCGGGTTTCTGGCGCTGGATCTGAATGGTGACGGCGTGATCAACGACGGCGGTGAACTTTTTGGCACGAAGTCGGGCGACGGTTTTGCCGATCTGGCGAAATACGACGATGACGGAAACGGATGGATCGACGAAGCAGACGAGATCTGGGAGAAGCTTTTGATCTGGACGAAGGATGAGAACGGCAATGATAAGCTGTATCATCTGTCAGACCTTGGCGTAGGGGCCATAGGACTTGGCAGGGTGTCAACGCAGTTTGCCCTGAATTCCGAAAGCGATAACCAGCATAATGCGATGATCAGGAATACAGGTATTTTCCTGTACGAGAATGGCACGGTGTCTACCGTACAGCATTTGGATCTGGCAAGATAAGATTGAGAGAAGCACCAGGTAATAAAAAGAGAATATCTCACATACGAATAGACATGTGAGGTGTTGCATGTGAAGTTTAATAGAATCGTCTTAAAGAAAACAAACAAAAGAGATGCTGGAGGCTTTCTTTTGTTTGTTTTTTTGCTGCCCTATGTATGTGCAAGCCTGTGGGGACATGTAGGGGAGGATGCGGAGAAACTGCGAAGCAGCAGTATAGAGCGGGAGGAAGCGTCGCCGCATCAGATCAAAGTGGCATTCAAATGGGGGATCTGGGAACTCTCTATGGAGGAATACCTGATTCATAAGCTGAGTGCCGTGATGCCGCAGGATTATGAGAAGGAAGCGATGAAGGCACAGGCCGTTCTTCTGCGGACGGAGCTGATCCAGGCGCTTAGAGAACAGGCGGGCCAGAGCCTGACATTGACCGGAGAAGGCTTTGAAGACTGGTATGAAGAGGATATTTATAGCGAAGCGTTTGCAGCCTGGCGGCAGGCTGTGGAAGAAACGGAAGGGCTGTATCTTAGCTGGGAGGGGGAGGCGGTTCAGGCGTCTTATTTTCCGCTTAGCAATGGCAGGACAAGAGATGCTGCCAAGGTGTGGGAGACGGACCGCAGACCTTATTTGAGGAGTGTGGATTGTGTACAGGACAAAGCGTCGCCGAGCTACAGCAGTTCGGCAAGGGTATCCCGGGCGGAATATATCCGTGCGGTGCAAAGCAAGCTGGGAGGAGTTTATACAGAGCAGGAGATCTGGGAGCAGGTGGAGTTTGTGTATGATGACGCCGGATATGTGACGAAGGTGCTCTTTACAGCGGAGGATGAAGATAAGGAAAGCGCACAGATTGACGGGGAGACCTACCGGCATTTGTTTGGCCTGGCATCGGCATCCTTTGAGGTGGAAAAGGAGGAAAGACAGATAATCTTCCGGGTAAAGGGAGTGGGACATGGCTTTGGCATGAGCCAATATGGTGCTAATTGTATGGCGCTAAACGGAAAAACATATGATGAAATATTGGAGGAATTTTTTTACAGGACAGAATTAGCAAAATTTGAATAACCTGTCAAAATTGGGTAAGACTAACACCATGTACTTGCATTCAGACATTCGTGGGACTTGTGCCTGCGCGCTGTCTGTTACAAATTTGTTAGTGCATTGTGCCGGCGCAGCCGGGACAAAAGCATCGCAAAAGTGGAGCAAAAAAAGAAAACAGGAGGCAAGGTTCCATGGCAAGAAGAAATAGAAATGGTGTTAGGAAAGAAAGGATCATTATGATGGCCTCATCCGTCCTGGTTTTGACGGCATTGACGGTCACGGGCGTTTTTGTAAAAAGAAACAACAATGCAGAGAAGGACGATTATGTGGTGGATTTTGAAGCGATCGAGAAGAGCAGTGAGATGACCGCGGAGAATATGATGACCGGAGAAGAACTGGACACGCTGTTCGCGGAGGTGGGAACTGACGATCTGGACTATGATCCCAGCTTTCAGGAGGCCAATTCCCAGAATGTAGAGAACAATGAGAGCAAGCTGTCCCCGGTCAAACAGGAGGATGGGAAGAAAGGCGGCGCAGAAGAAAAGAAGGAAGATGCGCTTGGTAAGAAATCCGATGAAGATGACAAGATAACGGAACAGGACAAAAAGGAGCAGTCCCTGGAGAAGAAAGAGGATGCGGGGAAGGATCAGAAAAAGAAAGAAGACGAGTCGGCAGAGGGGATGTTTGACGAGACAGTGGATACGGCACAGAACAACGCAGAGCCGGAAACTGCAGAGGCAATCTCCACAACAGTGCAGCCGGAGCTTGACTTTAAGGAAGAGGACGGTCTGGTGTGGCCTATTGTGGGAGATGTGCTGATTAATTTCAGCATGGATCAGACGATTTATTTCCCGACGCTCCAGCAGTATAAATACAATCCGGCGATTGTGATTGCGGCAAATCAGGGTGAGAGTATCACGGCGGCAGCGAACGGCCGCGTGTCTTCTGTGGGATATGATCCGACCATAGGCAATACGGTAGTGATGGATCTGGGTAACGGTTATGAACTGACTTACGGGCAATTGGAGAATATAACGGTCTCAGAGGGCAGTTATGTATCGGTAGGCGATGGGATCGGCACCGTGGCTTCTCCGACGAAATACTACAGCGTGGAAGGAACCAATGTGTATTTCAAGCTGACGAAAGACGGACAACCTGTGAATCCGATGACGAAGCTTAATTAGAGATACGGGCACGGGAAACGTCATGGAGCAATTCCGATGACGTTTCCTTACATTCCCTTCTGTTTATGGCGGTGTACAGATGCAGGATATGGATGCCTGCAGAAAGAAATGGAGCGGTGGGACGAACTATGTTGGTTATCATACATGGCAATATCAAAACAATGGACGCGAAGGACTATGAGGACGGCTATGTGCAGATCGAGGACGGCAAGATCATGGCAGTGGGAGATATGAGGACATGCCGGTCGGACATCTTATGGGAAAACGACGAGGTGCAGATCGTGGATGCCAGAGGGAATCTGGTGATGCCGGGCATTATTGAAGCGCACTGCCACATGGGGATCACCGAGGAGAAGAAAGGCATGGAAGGGGATGACTGTAATGAAAATGTGGATCCCGTCACACCTTATCTGCGGGCGATAGACGCCATTAATCCGATGGATGCGGCCTTTAATGACGCAATCCAGGCCGGCATTACCTCGGCTATGATCGGCCCGGGCAGCGCCAATGTGGTGGGAGGCCAGTTTGCCTTCTTGAAGACACATGGAAGATGCATTGACAAGATGGTCGTTAAGGCGCCCGCAGCGATGAAGGTGGCTTTCGGTGAGAATCCCAAGGTAAATTATTCCGGACAGAACGTCTCTCCGTCCACCCGCATGGCGATTGCGGCGATGCTCAGGGAAGAGTTGGTCAAAGCGAGGGAGTATTATACAAGAAAAAAGGCAGATCCGGAAATGGCGCCGGATTTTCGCTATGAATGCTGGATCCCGGTCCTGAACGGTGAGATCCCATTGAAAGCACATGTGCACAGAGCGGATGATATTCTGACGGCGGTACGTATTGCCAAAGAATTTGGACTGCGCATGACATTGGATCACTGCAGCGAGGGACACCTGATCATGGAAGAACTGCGGGAGGCAGGATTTCCGGCTATAGTGGGACCGGATATGGCCAGCCGCAATAAAATAGAAGTTAAGAACATGGCTTTTAAGACGGCGGGAATTTTGAGCAGGAAAGGAATCCTGACGGCTGTCACGACGGATCATCCCGTATCCAAGATACAGTTTCTGCCGATCTGTGCGGGGCTGGCCGTGAAGGAAGGGATGTCACCGGAGGAAGGGATGCGGTCGATCACCATCAATGCCGCCAGGATCTGCGGCGTGGATGACAGGGTGGGAAGCCTGACAGCAGGAAAAGATGGCGATGTGGTAATTTTTGACGGCAATCCGATGGAAGTATTTACCAGGACATTATGTACAATAATCGAAGGAAAAATTGTATATTATGATGAAGAAAGCGGACTTATGTGATAAAATAGGACGTGATCAGTAAAACAGGCTTTACTTATTTTTTGGAAGATGTGATGTACGATGAAGAAGAGATACAATAAAATACTAATTAGTTTCGTGATCGGAGCCGTTTTGACAACGGGCTGCGGGAGGATGGCCAAGCTGTCTTTTGATGCGCCGCAGGCCGGAAGCGCCGGGGAAGAGATGACTACGCTTGGGCTGACGCCGGAATTTAACTATGAGGTGCCGGAGAGCCGGCCCAGTATTCTCGTAGATCAGGTGGGCTATGCGAAGGGAAGCGATAAGGTTGCCATTTTTGTGGGAGAGAAGCTTCCGGAGATCTTCTCCGTAGTGGATTCTGACAGCGGGCAGGTGGTCTACACGGGGCAGGTTGAGAAAGAAAGTGCGGATGAGATCGCAGGTATTCCGGTCTGCTATGGTGACTTCACGCCTTTGGAGAAGGGCGGCGCTTATTACATACAGGCAGCGACGGTCGGACAATCTTACACTTTTGAGATTACGGATAATCCGTATGAAGAGCTGTATCATGTTGCGCTTAAGAAATATTATTATAATCGATGCGGACTGACGCTTTCCTCAGAGATGGCCGGAGAGGCGGCAAGGAATGCCTGTCATGCCAGAGAAGCGCAGCTTAAGGACGAGGCGGATGTCAGGCTGGATGTTTCGGGCGGATGGCATGTGGATGAAATGAGCAGCAGGGACGTATCCAAGGGATGCAGGAGCGCCAACTATCTGTTATTGGCATATGAACTGTATCCGGAAGTGTTTGACGATGCCGCCGGGATTCCGGAGAGCGGCAATGAGATTCCGGATGTGCTGGATGAAGTGAAATATGAGATAGACTGGCTTTTGAAAATGCAGGATTCCAAGAGCGGCGCAGTGTATTCCGGTGTCAGCAGTGTGGATAACAAAGCATCGGGATATCTGCTCTATGTGGACAGTATTAATATGAATGCGACCGTTCAATTTGCTGCTACGCTGGCGAAATTCAGTTATCTGTATCAGAATTATGACAGGGCATTTGCGACGCAGTGTCTGAATGCTGCAGACAGGGCCTACCGATATGTGGGGAAGTATATCGAGGACGTCACGGCGGAAGAATATTTTCATGCCGCTGCGGAATTGTACCGGGCAACAGGTTCTTACGGATATCATACGGCCGTGAAAGACTATATGGCGGAGCACATACCGGCTGATATGAAGAATGATCACGTGTTCTGGGGATGCGTGACGTATATGTCAACGAAGCAGAAGGTCGATGTGGGACTTTGCGGTGAGACGATGAAGACGTTGATGCAGGAAGGTGAGAGGATTGCCGGTAATTCCCAGAGATCCGGGCTGTTGATCAATGATGCCGGAGAAGAAGGCGGGAATGCGGAACTGCTGCGGGATATCACGAGACTTACGGTAGTAGATCATGTGATAACCAATCATGAGTATGCCATGGTATTGCAGAATCATCTGCACTATATGCTGGGACGGAACCTGCAATCTATCAGTTATCTTGACAAGTCCGGCAGCTATAATTATATGGACATCGATGCGGCACAGGGGATTATGAATCAGATCGATCTGAATGCGGAATTGGTACTGATGATGAGTGCGATTGTAGAAGAGTTGGAAGATTAGAAGATGAAAAGAACTGGCGGCTAAACCAGTTCTTTATTCCTGTAATAAGCTTCTTTGATGACGTCCTGTACCAGTGCGCCGATGCGTCGCCTGTCGGCCTTATCCAGTTCGCTCATATAGATCGGTTTGCAGTATTCAAGCACCACATGCGTCTTTCTGATAAAGGGGACATGATCCTCAAAAATCTGTCCCGCATTGTTGATGCTCATCGGGACGATTGCACAGCCGGTCTTCTCGGCGACCTTGAAACTGCCGTTGTGAAATTCCAGAAAAGTGTCGTTGGAGCGGTTGCGGGTTCCTTCCGGAAAAATACAGATGGAGATGCCGGCCCGTATCTTCTCGATAGCGGTCAGAATGGACTGCATACCGGCTTTGATATCCGAGCGGTCCAAAAAGACGCAGTGCAGGTATTTCATCCATGTATTTAAAGACGGAATGCGCAGGATCTCGATCTTGGACATATAGCCGGTAAGCCTGGGAACACGGATGTAGGTGATCAGAATATCGAAATAACTTCTGTGATTCCCGATATACAGTACAGGTTCATCCCTGGGCACATTCTCCTCTCCGATCACGGTCACGCTGGTGCCTGACAGGAACAGGACAACCCGAAAAGCCCACTTAACGATCGCCAGTGAACTGCGGTCCTTGAGAGAAGGGTTGACTTTACCGATGAGGTGCTCTGCCAGCTGAATGGGCAGACTGATGATCAGAAAAAGGATGACAAAAACCAAAACGAGTATTAAGCGTATCATAAAAATGACCTTTCCATAACCTGCCGGTATGTTTTTTGTTTTATTATATAGGCTATCGTCGTATTAATCAATAGTTACAGGAATAGACTTTGCGTTTGGATAATAAATTAGATAATAAGACTTTAAATGCGGAGTGTAGACGTATGGGCAGGTTATGTGAATATCAAAAGAGATTATTAAGTGTTTTTCTTGTATGTCTGATGTGTATGAGTGTCTATGCATGTGGGAAAAAGCAGGATACGATGGAGAAGATCAAAGACCTGGAATTTACAGTGATTGCGGAGGATAATATACCGGAGGAACTGTTCGGCAAGATCGAGGAAAAGAAGAAGGAAGCCTTTAAGATCACCTTTGAGGATAAGGGATTCCTCTATGTCTGCGTGGGATATGGGACACAGCAGACCGGCGGTTACAGCATAGCGGTCAACGACATGTTTGAGACGGCGAACGCGGTCTATGTGGATACGAACCTGATCGGTCCGAAGCCGGAAGAAAAGAGCAATCAGGTGGAAAGCTATCCTTATATCGTGCTTAAAACGGAGTTTATCGACAAGCCGGTAGTGTTTGATTAATGTTCAAAATATGCTATACTGAACAGACATAACAGAAGCGTTTGCAGACAGAAGAAAAGCGCTTGATCAGAATGTTTGATTATGACGGTAAGAAAAGGAGTAAAAGCGGTATGCTGTACTTAAAGAACGGTTATTTGATCGATCCTGCGTCAGGGACAGAAGGATATCGGGATATTCTGATTGACGGCGGAAAGATCGCGCGTATTTTGCCACAGGGGGCAGCGGCGGAAGGAAAGGAGACGATATTTGACCGGGAGAGGCAAAGCCAGGTCAGGGTTCTTGATCTGCAAGGGAAGTATGTCGCTCCGGGACTGGTGGATGTCCATGTACATTTCCGGGATCCGGGGTTTACCCATAAGGAGGATATCCATACAGGCGCGGCGGCGGCGGCCCGCGGCGGATTTACGACCGTGGTGCTGATGGCGAACACGAAACCGGCGGTGGATAATGCGCAGACGCTTTCCTATGTGCTGGAAAAGGGCCGGGAAACGTCGATCCACATCCATACCTGCGCCAATGTAACCAAGGGGTTAAAAGGCCAGGAACTGACGGATATGGAGGAGCTTGGCAGACTGGGGGCGGTCGGTTTTACGGATGACGGCATACCGCTTCTTGACGAAGAGCTGCTGCGGCAGGCGCTTAAGCGTGCGGCGGCGCTGCACAGGCCTGTCAGCCTGCATGAGGAGGACCCGGCCCTGATCCGAAATAACGGGGTGAATGCCGGCAGGGCGGCGGCATATTTCGGGATTGGCGGTTCTCCCAGAGAAGCGGAGATCTCCATGGTGGAGCGGGATCTGAAAATAGCGGTGACGCAGGAAGCGGATCTGTCCATCCAGCATATCAGCACGAAGGAGGCTGTGGAGCTGGTGCGGCAGGCCAAGCGAAAGAGCAGTCATATCTATGCGGAGGCTGCGCCTCACCATTTTACCCTGACAGAGGAAGCGGTGATGCGGCATGGTACGTTGGCGAAGATGAACCCGCCGCTGCGGGAGGAGGCGGACAGACTCGCGGTCATCGAAGGACTGCGGGACGGCACTATTGATATGATCGCCACCGATCACGCGCCCCACAGCACGGAAGAGAAGGAGAGACCGCTGACGGAAGCGCCCAGCGGCATTATCGGACTGGAGACCGCGCTGTCTCTGGGGATCCGGGAACTGGTGCGGAAGGGATACCTGTCTATGTCACAGCTGGTGCGGAAGATGAGTCTGGCGCCGGCCAGGCTGTATCATCTGGATGCGGGCTATGTGGCGGAGGGCGGCCCGGCAGATCTGGTGGTGTTCGATCCGGACAAAGAGTGGGTGGTGGAGCGCTTTGCCTCTAAAGCGGTGAATTCCCCGTTCCTGGGAGAAACGATGCCGGGGGTGGTCAGCTATACGATCTGCGGAGGTAAGATTGTATATGAGGGAGACGATCCCCTGGCGTAGGTACGCAGGTACCAGCGGCATAGAGGACGGTACAACAGGGGACAGAGGAAACGAGACAGGGAGGAAGGATACGACAGGATGGCACAGAAAAGAAAAACTTCAGTGACAGTAGTGTCACAAAAACAGATCGCGGCGCAGATCTATGATCTGTGGCTGGAGACGGAACTGGCGAACGATGCTCACGCAGGACAGTTTGCGGCGGTATATCCGCACAATGCGGCGACGCTGCTCCCGCGCCCGATCAGTATCTGTGAGGTGGATTCCGACAGAAACCGGCTGCGGCTTGTATATCGTGTTGCCGGGAAAGGGACGGCGGAATTTGCTGCCTGCAGGGCAGGGGATACGCTGGATGTCCTGGGGGTACTGGGCAATGGCTTTCCGGTGGAGAAGGCGGTCGGCAGGAAAGTATTCCTGATGGGCGGCGGTATCGGTATTCCGCCGATGCTGCAGCTGGCGAAGGAACTGGAAGCGGAGAAACACATTCTGTTAGGATATCGGGATCGGGATCTGTTCCTGCAGGAAGATCTTGGAAAATATGGACAGGTCCACATTGCCACGGAGGACGGCAGTGTCGGCGTACAGGGTAATGTGATGGATATCATCAGAGTCAATGCCCTGCAGGCGGATATGATCATGGCGTGCGGGCCGATGCCCATGCTGCGTGCGATCAAACAGTATGCAGAGGAACGGGGAATCGATGCTTACATCTCTTTGGAGGAACGGATGGCCTGCGGCGTGGGCGCCTGCCTTGGCTGTGTGTGCAGGACAAGCGGTATCGATCATCATTCCCATGTGAACAACGCGCGGATCTGTACGGACGGTCCTGTATTTGAGGCGAAAGAGGTGGAAATCTGATGAACACAAAAGTGACGATAGCGGGTGTAACCTTAAACAATCCGGTTATGACGGCATCCGGAACGTTCGGATCCGGGATGGAGTACAGCGATTTTGTGGATCTTGGCCGTCTGGGCGCGGTGGTGACCAAGGGGGTTGCGAATGTGCCGTGGCCGGGCAATCCTACGCCCCGGGTGGCGGAAACCTATGGCGGTATGCTGAATGCCATAGGACTGCAGAATCCGGGCATTGACGTCTTTGTGGAGCGGGATATCCCCTTTTTACAGAAGTATGATACGAAGATTATTGTCAATGTGTGCGGCAGGACGGTGGAAGATTATCTGGAAGTGGTGGAGCGGCTGGGACAGGAGCCGGTGGACATGCTGGAGATTAACGTGTCCTGTCCGAATGTGAAGGAGGGCGCCATCGCCTTCGGCCAGAGACCGGACAGCCTGTATGACATTACTTCTCAGGTGAAGAAGAAGGCGAAGCAGCCGGTGATCATGAAATTAAGTCCAAACGTGACGGATATTACGGAGATGGCGAGGGCGGCGGAAGCGGCAGGTGCTGACGCATTGTCCATGATCAACACGATCACCGGGATGAAGATTGATATCCACAGGAGAAAATTTGCCCTCGCAAATAAGACGGGCGGGCTTTCGGGGCCGGCGATCAAGCCGGTGGCGGTACGTATGGTCTATCAGGCGGCGCATGCGGTGAAGATTCCGATTATCGGCATGGGCGGTATCGCGAATGCAGAGGATGCGGTAGAATTTCTGTTAGCCGGCGCCAGTGCGGTAGCGGTGGGCGCCATGAATTTCGTGAATCCTTATACTACGGTAGAAGTGGTGGAAGGGATCGAGGCTTATATGCAGCAGTATGGGATCGAGAACGTGACGGAACTGATCGGAGCGGTGGAAGAGCTGCGCTAAAGGGCAATAAGAAGTTAACAGTCCCGGAAGGCATATCAAATGATGTGCTTTCCGGGATTTTCGCTATAGCGGGAATTTTTCCTTATGCTGTTTGTTTGGTCGTTAGCTTATCAGAATAAATGCTTTGTAAGGATTGCAGGATATAGTAATTGGATTATGTAATTTACGGTAAATGATACGTAAATTAATTAAAATATATTTGTAGTTTTAACGAAACGGAATGGAAATAAAAAGCAAAAAAGATAAAAAGTACTTGCCAAAGTACTTGGGGGGGGTATAATTGTTTCAGAAAAAAGTGGAAAACAAACCATTTTTTGTGCAGTTTAGCCATATAATATGTCTTTCTTATTTGAGAAAATGCGGCATATGGTGCAAACTGTCGAATCTAATATAAGGAAAGGGAGAAAGAGTATGAAAAAAAAGTTTGTATCAATTATTTTGGCAGCGGCTTTAACGGGAACGCTGCTGGCAGGATGCGGCGGCTCCGGCACAGATAATTCTGCGGCAAGTCAGCCCGCTGCTGAGGAAGCGCCTGCGGAAAGTGACGCAGCCGAGGAGACACCGGCGGCAGAGGATGCTCCTGCAGAGGAGGCTTCCGGAGAGGAAGCAGCAGCAAGTTCTACAGAGGGGAAGAATCTTCCGGAACTGACAACGGAGCCTTTGACGATTAATCTGTGGGATATCGCTACAGAAGGTTCCAGTAAAGATATCCAGGAAGCTGCCGTACAGAGATTTATGGCGGACTATCCGAATATCACAGTAAATCAGGTTCATCAGCAGAACGATAACTATAAACAGCAGCTGATCGTGGCTATGAGTTCCGGACAGGCTCCGGATATGTATATCCACTGGGGCGGCGGTCCGATGAATGAGTACTATAATTCAGGATTCGTTAATGACATTACAGACATGTACAATACATATGATCATCCGGATTTCATTGATGCAGCAGTTGCACAGTCCAGCTATGACGGCAAGATCCTGGCGATTCCTTTTGGCGGTCTTTCCGGATGTGATATTTTCTATAACAAGACGATCTTTGCAGAAGTAGGGATTGAAGTTCCGAAGACGATCGATGAACTGGAAGCAGCATGTGATAAGCTGGTCGAGGCCGGTTATGTTCCGTTCTCTCTGGCAAATGGTTCCAAGTGGACCGGCTCCATGTACTTTATGTATCTGGTAGCACGTCATTCAGGTAATGATGAGTTTGATGCGGCTTATACTCAGGAGAATGGCGGAACCTTTACTTCGGATGCATTTATCTGGGCAGGTGAGAAGATTCAGGATTGGGTTAAGAAGGGTTACTTCCCGGAGGGCGTTAACTCTCTTTCTACCGATGACGGACAGGATAGAGCGCTTCTGTATGACAATACCTGTGCGATGATGCTCCATGGTTCCTGGCAGACAAGAAGTATTCAGGATGACAATGCAGATTGGTATAAAGAGAATATCGGTGTATTCCGTTTCCCTGAGGATTCTGAGGCTGCTGCAAAGGGTGTTCCGCAGAATGTAGAGATCGGTACGGCAATTGGTAACGGCTTCTCCTTCAACTGCTGGAATGAGGACGGTTCCGTTGATCAGACTAAGCTGGATGCATGTTATGTTCTGGCAACTCAGTATTACAATGATGATACCTATAATCAGGAGCAGCTTGCAAGTACTACGATTCCTTCCATCAAGGGTTTTGATCAGCAGATTGAGGATGAGAACATGAAGGTAGTCGCAAAGGTATTTTTCGATGCTTCTAATGTACAGCTGTGGTATGACCAGTATCTGCCGGCTTCCGTTACAGAGGTTCATAAGGATTGTATGACAGAGTTGTTTGGTCTGCAGAAGACACCGGAAGAGATCGGTCAGGCACATGATGCGGCTATGCAGGCGGCGCTTGCTGAATAAAGCATTTTCCGGAAGTGTTTACACTTTTCATGAAGGTTTGTGTCGAGGATGATATGGGGCACAAGTAGGATCAGCCCGCAGGAGATTTCATCTCTTGCGGGCTGTTTTTCACTATTGGGGTTTTGTAAGGGGGCTGTTGCGAGATGGTTACCCGGAAAGGAGATAATGTGGCTTTGAAAAACAATACAAACGGGCTGGCCCAGGCAAGAGAAAAGAGCACGGTTAAGGCCGCCGCGGTATTTCTTTTTCCTGCGCTGTTTTTGATAGCGGTTTATATGATTTATCCGATTATTGATACCTTTACGACCAGCGCTTACAGCTGGAACGGTATTTCGTCAGATAAGATTTTCATCGGTATGAAGAATTGGAAGACATTGTTTACGGATATGACATTCTGGTCTTCGTTTGGCCATAACGTGGTGGTGATGGTATTCTCAATCCTTCTTCAGATTCCGATCGGTATGCTGTTAGCTACTTTTCTGGATGCAGGCGGGAGGAAATTTAATCTGTTTAAGGTTATCTGGTTCCTTCCCTATTTGATGAGTTCCGTTGCCATCGCATTCCTGTTCAGTTATGCACTGGCTACGAACGGAGGTATTTTCTCTTCGATTGCATCTATGATCAAGGGTGGCAAGGTGACTGTAGACCTGTTAGGCAGGAATCCTCATGCGCTGTTTTCTGTGATCGGTGTTATGGCATGGCAGTTTACGCCTTTCTATATGGTGTATTTCATAGCCGGTTACGGCAATATTGACACATCGATCTACGAGGCGGCCGTGATAGACGGTGCGACAAGAGGCCAGTATCTGCGGACGATAGCCATTCCTCTGCTGGGGCCTATCTTCAAGACGGCATGTACCATGTCACTGATCGGTTCACTGAAATATTTCGACATGATCTGGAATATGACAGGCGGCGGTCCGGCCGGTGGAACCGAATTGATGGCTACCTATATGTATAAGCTTTCCTTCCAGCAGTTTAATATGGGTTATGGATCCTGTGTGGCAGCGGGAATGTTCCTGCTGATTACCTTCATTGCCCTGGTATTCCAGAAAATCTTTGTGGTAAAGGAGGATTATTGATATGAATGGACAGAAAGAAGTTGACTACAAGAAAGAGAAAATGAAATCCAGGATCGCCTGGGGAATTGCCATCCTGTTTGCCTGTATTTGGCTGGTGATCACATTGGTGCCTTTTTTCTTCATGATCATGAACTCCTTCCGTAAGCAGTTCGATATGTTGGCACAGGGTGTCTTCCATTTCCCGGATCCCTGGTATTTTGAGAATTATGTGGAAGTGGCAACGAACGGTTTCTTTGGGTATTTCTTCCGTAGTGTGATTGTGGTGGCAGTGAGCCTGATCCTGATGCTGATCATAGCAGCTTGTGCAGCTTATCCGCTTTCCAGGATGAAGTTTAAGATGCGCGGACTGATCTATGCCGGGATTGTTGCCATGATGTCGATTCCGATGCATGTAACCTTGATACCTATTTTTAAGATGACGACCAAAATGGGGCTGTATGATTCGCTCCGTTCCCTGATCGGCCCTTATGTAACGTTCGCTCTTCCCATGTCAGTCTTTATCCTGACTGCGTTTATGATGACGATTCCCAAGGAAGTGGAAGAATCTGCAGAGATTGATGGTTGCAATAAGTACAGGAACTTTTTCTCCATTATCCTGCCATTATCCAAGTCCGGGCTTTCCACACTGGCCATTTATAATGGTGTGTCCATGTGGAACGAATTTGCATTTGCCAATACCTTGCTGCAGACACCTGCGCATAAGACGCTGCCTTTGGCGCTCGGACAGTTTAAGGGAGAACATGCCATGGATATTCCGATTATTCTGTCGGTATTGGTATTGTCAGTGCTGCCGATGATCATCCTGTTCATAGTTTTCCAGGATAAGCTGGTGAAGGGTATGATGGCCGGCGCGGTGAAGGGTTAAGGAAAGAGAGGATATGGTATGCATATTTATGTAGCAGCAGATGCACAAAGGGACGGAGACGGAACGAAAGAAAGGCCGTTTCGTTCACTGGCACAGGCCGCCAAATTGGCTGTGGCAGGAGACGAGGTTATTGTGGCGCCCGGAATCTATCGGGAATATGTGGATCCTGTGAATGCGGGTACGCCGGATAAGAGGATTGTTTACCGCAGTGAAGTCAGGAACGGTGCGGTGATCACGGGCGCCGAGCCGGTGAAGAACTGGGAGCGCTGGAAAGGCGATGTATGGATGGTACGTATCCCGAACGGTCTCTTTGGCGATTACAATCCTTATACGACTTATGTGCGTGGAGATTGGTACAATGCGATCCAGCCGGTGCACACGGGAGAGGTCTATCTGAGAGATAAGTCCTTCTATGAAGTGCCCAGCCTGGAAGAGGTAGAGTCGCCTGCGATCTATAAGGGTTCCTGGGATCAGGAGTCTACCTTATATAAATGGTATACGAAACAGGATGGAGACACTACGGTGATCTATGCGAATTTCCAGGGGGCAGACCCTAATCAGGAAGACGTGGAGATCAACGTCAGACGTAACTGCTTCTACCCGTCCAGGACGGGTGTCGGGTATATTACATTATCCGGCTTCAAGGTGACCAGGGCAGCTACGCAGTGGGCGCCGCCGACAGCTTATCAGGAAGGCATGATCGGGCCGCGCTGGTCTAAGGGATGGATCATAGAAGACTGTGAGGTGTCTCATTCCAAGTGCAGCGGTATTTCCCTGGGGAAATATTTACAGCCTGCAAATGAGAATAAATGGTCCACCAGGTTTGTGAAGGACGGTACCCAGAACGAGAGGGATGCGATCTGTCAGGCACAGCGGGAAGGATGGACGAAGGAACTGATCGGCTCCCATATTATCCGCCGTTGTAATATCCATGATTGCGGACAGACCGGTATCGTTGGTCATTTAGGATGTGTATTTTCGATTATTGAAGATAATTATATTCATCATATCAACAACAAACAGGATCTGGCAGGCGCCGAGATCGGCGGGATCAAGCTTCATGCGGCTATTGACGTGATCATTCGCAGGAATCATTTTGAACGTTGTACCAGGGGGCTGTGGCTTGACTGGCAGGCGCAGGGCACCCGGGTCACGCAGAATCTGTTCCATGACAATATGCCGCCGGAAGGCACCGAGATTACTATGCCGTTAGCGCTGGCGGAGGATATCTTCGTAGAAGTATCCCATGGGCCTACATTGATTGACAATAATCTTCTGCTGTCGGAGGCCGCGGGACGGCTGAGCACACAGGGACTTGCCTTTGTGCACAATCTGATTGCAGGTACCTTTACTTATGTCGGGAACGGAGTGGACAACGGGGGCAAGGTATTTCCAACGCCGAGATATACGCCCTATCACGTGCCTCACAGGACAGAAGTGGACGGCTTTATGACGATCCTGCACGGGGATGCCAGATTCTATAACAATATCTTCGTCCAGATGCCGGTACGGTCTATCTTTACGGATTATGCGAAGAAGATAGGTGCATATGAGCTGGGGCTGTTCAATGATATCTGCGGTACGAAGCCTTATGACGGATATCCTAAGGAAGAGGAGTATCTGACGCGATTCACGGCGCAGAATTATAACATCCGGGAGGAGCGGGATAAGTATTATGACCATCTTCCGGTCTATACCGGCGGGAATGTGTATTTTAATGGAGCGCAGCCCTATGACGGGGAAGAGGACTTCGTGACGGATACCCGGAACAAGGTTGAGCTGGCCTTAGTGCATGAGGATGACGGCTGGCGGTTACAGACAAATCTGTATGACTTCCTGCCTGAGAAGACCTGGCAGACCATATCCACGCAGACGCTGGGTATGGCATTTGAGCCGGAGGAGCGGTTTGAGAATCCGGACGGTACGGAAATCGTATTTGATACGGATTATTTCGGGAATCATCGGGGCATCAGTCCGGTATGCGGGCCTTTTGAAGGCGTTGAAGTGGCAAAGAAGGCAGTGTGGAGCTGAGATTTCGTAATGCGGAATGCCGGAAGTTAGTACGTAAATTCGCAAGTTGAGCAGAAATGGTGGATAAGATTGAAAATTAAAATTTTCAATCGCGAGATTTGTGTCTGCGCGTTGCTTGCCACAAACTCGATATGCGCAAAAAGCAACGCAGAAATGAAGGGAAATATGGTAAGAGAGTATCATGTAGCAGTATGTGGCAGTGATCATGCCGCGGGTTCGGCCGAAGCGCCTTTCGCGACGATCCAGCGGGCGGCGGATGTAGCCATGCCCGGGGATACGGTGATCGTTCATGAAGGAGTGTATCGGGAATGGGTGGATCCCAGGATGGGCGGTATCAGTGACCAGGAGAGGATCACTTATCGTGCCGCGGAGGGTGAGAAGCCTGTGATCAAAGGTTCCGAGCAGATCACCGGCTGGGAAAATGTGAAGGGTACGGTGTGGAAAGCCGTGGTTCCGAATTCCATGTTCGGGAATTTCAACCCTTATAATACCTATCTTTACGGGGACTGGATGATCGGGCCGGCCTACCCCACGCTGCATCTGGGGGATGTATATCTGAACGGCCGTTCCTTCTATGAAGCGGTCAGCCTGGAAGAGGTGGAGAAGGCCGAGCGCCGGGAGACAGGTTATAATGTTCCCTGGCAGGATTTCAAGGAGCCCATCGCGGATGTGGACGGTACGGTATATCGGTGGTATGCACAGGTGGACGAGGAAATGACGACGATCTGGGCAAATTTCCAGGGTGCGGATCCGAATCAGGAACTGGTAGAGATCAATGTACGTAAATGTGTGTTTTATCCGACGCAGAGCGGTAAGGATTACATTACTGTCTCAGGATTTGAATTGGCACAGGCGGCGTGTCCTTTCGCACCGCCTACCGGAGATCAGCCGGGGCTGATCGGGCCTCACTGGTCCAAAGGATGGATCATAGAGGATAATCATATCCATGACGCCAAGTGCAGTGCCGTTACCCTTGGTAAAGATGAGAAGACGGGCGATAACCTTTTCACCAGAACCAGAAGGAAACCGGGTTATACCTATCAGTTTGAAGCGGTAGGCAGGGCGCTTCTGCAGGGCTGGCACAAAGATAACATTGGCTCTCATGTCGTGCGCAACAACGTGATCCATGATTGCGGCCAGAACGGTATTGTGGGGCATCTGGGTTGTGTATTCAGTGATATTTATGGCAACGAGATCTATCAGATTGCCACGAAGCATGAGTTCTACGGGTATGAGATCGCGGGAATCAAGTTCCACGCGCCGATCGATACGCAGATACATCATAATTATATTCATGACTGTACGCTGGGCATATGGCTGGACTGGGAGACACAAGGCACAAGGGTGAGCAGTAATTTGCTCTGCGGCAATATCCGTGACTTGATGGTGGAAGTATCTCACGGGCCTTATCTGGTGGATCATAATATATTAGGGTCCCCGTACAGCTTCGAGAATGCTTCGCAGGGAGGCGCTTATCTGCATAATCTGGTGCTGGGGAACATGAAGCACTGGACCGTGTTGGACCGTTCCACACCGTATCATTTCCCGCACATGACACAGATTATGGCATCTTCCTTTATCTATGGCGGAGACGACCGGTTCTATCAGAATATCTTCGTGGGAGGAGCTCCCACGCTTGGAGAGGTGAAGGGGGTATCCTGCGGTACGGCGGCATTTGACGGCCATCCGGGAGAGTACGAGGAGTATATACGGCTTATTAACGAGGCGTTCCCGGGGGATGAAGATCTGTATGTCAAGGTGAAACAGCCGGTGTATATCGACCGTAATGTCTACCTTCAGGGAGCGCAGGGCTATGCCGGTGAGCACAACAGTTATCGCGGCAGCGGCATGTTGAAGGCCAGGATCACGCAGGAAGTGACGAAGGATGGCCGGGCGGTTTATCTGGAGCTGGATGTGGATGCGGAAATCCTGGAGCAGGAGGCTGTGATCATGCAGACGAAGGATCTTGGCTGCACCAGGGCTGTGGAAGGGTTATTTGAGAATCCGGACGGAACACCGATCCTCTTTGACGTGGACTATCTCGGACAGAAAAGAGAACAGGAACATGTGATTGCAGGCCCGCTCAATTGCCTGAAACCAGGGCATAACAGGGTGCGGATCTGGTAAGAAAGTGGTATGTATGACCTCCATGCGGCATATACTTTAATTAAGTATACGCATGGAGGTTTATTTTTGTGGAATTAGTAAAAAAGAAGATACATATGGATCGGATCAGCAGCAGAGCCGGCACCCAGATGGTATTGGAAGAAGATGTGAATATTTCAGATAACAAGCCTGACGCCAGTCACCTGCTTAACAGCAAGGGCGAGATCATCATGGAGGAGATCCGTGGCGGGGAAAATGTGGTGAATTTAAGGGGTAAGCTGGTGGTGTCGATCCTGTATCTGACGGATATGGAGGGTACCTGTGCCAGCATGGAGTCGGTGCTTCCGTTTGAAGAACGGGTCAATATGGAAGGCGTTTCCGGCGGCGACATTATTCTGACGGACTGGACGATCGAGGATCTGACAGTGGGTCTGATCAATTCCAGAAAGATCAGCGTGCAGGCAGTAGTCTCCTTTGGTCTGGAACTGGAAGAGCATATTGAACAGGAAACGGCAGTGGATATCTACCATGAGGAGCCGGTGGAATACCGCAAGCGTACTTATCCCATGGCGGAGCTTGTGTTGCAGAAGAAGGATATTTTCCGGTTAAAAGAGGAGATGGAGCTGTCGGGCAATCTGCCAAATGTGTTCCAGACAATCTGGCATCATATCACTTTTGACCATGTGGAATTTAAGGCGCTGGATGAGAAGATATCGATCCAGGGCGAGATGAGAGCCTTTTTCCTGTACGAAGGGGAAGGGGATAATGACAGAACGCTGTGGTATGAGAATACGGTGCCTTTCAGCGGGATCATCGAGTGTCATGGCTGCCGGGAAAACATGATACCGGACATCCGTTACAGCCTTGGGCAGTGCAATGTGGAGGTGCGGCAGGATTTCGACGGGGAGGAGAGGGTCTTCTGCGTGGAACCGGTGCTGGATCTGGATATCCATCTGTACGAGGAAGAAAACATGGAGGTACTTTCTGATATCTACGGCGTGGAGAAGGAAATCGAGGCGCTGACGACGGAGGTACAGCTGAAAAGTCTGCTGCTTTGCGGCAGCGGCAAGTGTAAGATTGCGGAGCACGCCAAGATCCAGAATCCGGAGATGTCCATGTATCAGCTGATCCATTCGGAGGGGGAGATCCAGATTGAGGAACAGGCGATCGTGGAGAATGGAATCGCGATCACGGGAACCTTGACGATAGTTACGCTGTATCTGTGCGGTAACGGGTCCAAATCGATTTACTCTTCACGCAATGTATTGCCCTTCCAGTACGTGATCGAGGCCGAGAATATCACGCCAACCAGTATCTTTAAGCTGCGCTGCAGCATCGAGCAGCTGACAGTGACGATGCTTGACAGTGACGAACTGGACGTAAAGGCGGCTTTGTTGTTTAAGGTGATCGTGTTTGCAGTGCAGAAAAGCAATCTGATCACGGATATCAAGGTGGAGGAGCTGGATCTGAATAAGCTCAGTGAACTGCCGGGAATGGTGATCTATATTGCCGGGCCGAATGATACGCTGTGGGATATCGGTAAGCGGTATTATGTGACGATTTCTCAGCTGAAGGAGGTCAATGAGCTGGTGACGGAGGAGATCAATGCAGGGGATAAGATTCTGGTGGTGAAAGGGAGCGTGTAGGCGCTTTGCTATTGGCCCGGGCGCCGGTTATCGGTGAAATTTATAAATATTTTCGTGGAAAAGGGATTAGAAATTGTATATACTGGAAGACGGGGCTTGTAGAGGTGCGGCCCCGTTTTCGGGGTGCCCGGGATCGGCCGGGGAGAATACACAGGAGTAAGGAAGGAATGGAAGTAAGGAATGGATATAAAGAAGAACATAACGCCTGTATTAAACAATAAATTATTTCTGTATCTGACGGAATTCTTTGCGGGGATGTCGGTGATGGCGGTAGAGCTGGGCGCCAGCAGGCTTCTGGCGCCTTATTTCAGTTCTTCACAGATCGTGTGGACGATCATTATCGGAACGATCATGATTGCCATGGCGCTGGGGAACATTTACGGCGGGCGCAGTGCGGACAAGAATCCTGATCCGGACAGGCTGTATGGCCGGATTCTGATTGCGGCGATCTGGATCGCGGCCATTCCGGTCGTGGGGAAGTATATTATTCTGGGAATTTCGGCGGTGCTGATCTTTACGGTCAATACGAATTTCCTGATCTGGGCGGCATTTGCGGCCTGTATGGTCGTCTTTGTGTTTCCGCTGTTTTTGCTGGGGACCGTGACGCCCTCTCTGGCAAAGTATTCTGTGGACAGTCTGGCGGACAGCGGCAAGACGGTGGGGATGCTGAATGCCGCGAATACAATCGGCAGTATTATCGGAACCTTTGTGCCTACGTTTATTTCTATCCCGGCGGTGGGGACGTCGATCACGTTCCTGATCTTTGCGGGAATTCTGCTGGCGCTTTCCCTGATTTATTTTGTGAGCGGCAGAAAAGGGGCAGTGAAGGGAGCCGTGGCGGCAGTTCTGTTTGTGGGGTGTTGTTTTCTGGGGAAGTCGGGCAGCTTTGCATTTTGGGAGAGCGGCCTGACTTACGAGGGAGAGTCCATCTATAATTATCTGCAGGTGAAAGAGAATGACAGAGTTGTCATATTATCGACAAATGTTTTGTTCGGTGTGCAGTCTTTGCTGGTGAAGGAGGAAGGACTGACCGGAATGTACTATGACTATGCCATGGCGGCGCCGCTGATGACGGAGCAGGAAGATCCGGGTGATTGCAGGACGCTTATCCTGGGTATGGGAACCGGGACTTATGCGACGCAGTGCCGAAATTATTTCGGGGATATGGAGATCGAAGGGGTAGAGATTGATGCAAAGATTACCGCACTGGCCAGGGAGCATTTTGAACTGCCGGAAGATGTGCCGGTGACGACTTATGACGGCAGAGCGTATCTGAACGCTATTGATGATACATATGATGTGATCATGGTGGACGCTTATCAGGATATTACCATTCCGTTTCAGATGTCTTCGGTGGAATTCTTCACACTGGTGAAGGAGCGCCTGTCAGAGAATGGCGTGATGGTGGTCAATATGAACATGCGCGGCAGCGGCGAGGGCAGCATCAATGAGCATCTGGCGGACACGATCAGCAGTGTGTTCGGCGAGGTATATACAGTGGATGTAAAGGGGTCCACCAACAGAGAGCTTTTTGCTTCTGACAATCCGCGGATGCTCGACAATCTGACAGCCCATCGGAAGGAGATCGCGGCAAAAGATCTGGCCGGGATGATGGAAACCGTGGACGGGCAGCTGACAGCCTATGAGGCGGGAGATTACATCATGACTGATGACAAGGCGCCGGTGGAGCTTCTGGGCATGCAGGTGATCGATGAATTGATCCGGGACGAGGTCGCGCTCTACAAGCAGATCTATGAGGAAAAGGGAATTAAGGGCGTGCTTGAGGCATTATAAATACGGTATGCCGTGTTTGTGTGGAAGCCGGCAGGGGTTAAAGGCTGCAGATGCGGCGGTGAGGACGGAATATGATTGAGATCTGTAATATCAGCAAGCGGTTCGGGAACTTTGTATGTCTGGACCAGGTGTCTTTGGAGATTCCGGGCGGTACAGTATACGGACTGGTGGGTGAGAACGGCGCCGGTAAGAGTACGCTTCTTCGCCTGATCGCCGGTGTCTACCGGGCGGATGCGGGAGAGATCAGGATCGACGGGAGAAAAGCTTCGGCGGTGGCGGCGAAACGGGAAGTTTTCTATATGCCGGACAGGCAGTATTATGACAGGAATGCCACGCCTCTGACCATCGGGAATTTCTACAGGAATTTCTATGAAGGGTTTTCGATGGAAGATTACCGCGGTCTTCTGGAGACGTTCGGGCTGGATGAGAATGCGCTGTTGGACTCCTTCTCAAAGGGCATGAAGAAGCAGGCATTTATCGCGGCGGCAATCTGTAGCAACACCAAATATCTGCTGTGTGATGAGGTGTTTGACGGACTGGATCCACAGATCCGCAGGGTGGTGAACGATCTTTTGCTTAGCGCAGCGGAAGGAAGAAAATTGACGATCCTGATCGTATCACATTATCTGGAGGAGCTTGACAGGATCTGTGGGAGGAAGGGATATCTGCATCGCGGCAGGATCCTTACGCAGGAGGAATGGAGTCAACTGCTGTGAAGCGGTGCAGAAAAGGAATGGACAAAATGAAGAGATTTACCGGTCTTTTGTGGGAAGACTTGAAGAGTAAAAGAGGAATAATCGCGGCGCTCTGGTACGGCATGGGGATGTTATGCCTCGTGTTTTCCATGAAGACGACGATTCCGACAGGGGAAGTACGCAGTCTCTATGTGGGACCGGGCAATACTTCCTTTTTTGCGGTCATGGTATTGGCTGGAATCCTGATGGGGGCAGGCACATTTCGATTCCTGCGCTTTGAACCGGCAGCAGACTTATATTTTGGCCTGCCTTTTACCAGGCAGCAGTTGTTTGCGGCGGGATGGCTCAATAACCTGTTTATTTTTGCTCTGCCGTTTACGCTGTGCAGGCTGCTCTTCTTCCGGATCTCGCTCGCCATGGGATACAGCCGCTATGAGGAGAGCCTAGCTTCCGTGTGGATGGGATGTCTTGTGCCGGTGTTGGGATTCGTGTTTGTGATGGGCCTGTCCATGCTGGCCTGCCTTTTGGCGCAGAATGCCGGATACCGGATCGGGCTGTTTGTATTGTTTCTGGCGGGACCGGGAGTGGGACTTCGCCTGGTTGAGAAGCTGTTTGGGGTAATGTCACCTTCCTTTTACCGGGCTGAACTTCTGGAGTGCCTGAAGGCATATCTGTCGCCGCTTTCCCTGCTGTCGAGGGCATCGGGCGTGCAGGAATATGCGGATGGCGCCTTATGGCTTATGGAGGAACATCAGCCGTATATCATTGCGCTGGCAGGCGGTGCAATTTGGCTGTCGCTCTTTAATCTTGTGATCTTCTGTATCCGTCCGGCGGAACGAACGAGCAGTATGTTCACCTTCCGGCTGGCAGAATGGTTTGTGCGATATAGTTGTCTGGTGCTGGCGGGACTTTGGCTGGTAAGCGGTCTGCAGAGATTTACATTTGGAGGATTTTCCAGGCCGCTTGCAGGAATCACCGTGATGTTGGGCGTGCCGGTTCTGCATGGACTGCTGAATATGATCCTGGCTTTTGACGCGAAGAAATTCATTTCGTCCAAATGGCATCTGCTGGCAGAGATCGGCGTCCTGTTTATGGTTCTCGTTCTGATTGCCGTATCAGGCGGCAGGAGTGGGGAAATGCCACTCCGGGAGGAGATCCGGTCGATGGCGGTGGCGATTCCGGCGCTTGCCAGCGGCGGTGACAGCGAGGTTTTGCTGGCGCAGATGAAGATAGAGGGCGAGGCGCTGTCCGATGTTTATGAATGGATGCAGCTTGTGTGTGAAGAAAGGGACAGAGAAGGGGATTCCTATGAGCTGCTGGTCAAGTATGAATTGGAGGGCGGCAGCAAATATTGCAGGTACTGGCTGCCCGGCCATGCGCTGGCAGCTTTCGACGAGATTTTTGCGAGGAAAGAGTTTAAGCAGGGGACGTATTCCGCGCTGCGGATGGACAGCACCAAGTACTATGAGGTGCAGTGGACCAATGGGGCAGAGCAGTATACGCTGGACCTGAATGAACAGGAGCGGCAGGAGCTGCTTGCGGCGTACCAGGAAGATCTGGAAGAATTGACTTTTGCACAGATCCGGCTGCGGACACCCTTGGGGCGGCTGGACTTCGTTTCGACTAAGAACCAGGGGGATGTATCCGGTTATATCTACCCTGATTTTTCCAAAACTTTGCGGGTATTATCGCACTATGGCATTGCGGCGCGGAAGAGAATGGAAGACTATGAGATCGTGAGGATCGTGGAGGACAGATATTTGATAAAAGAAGGGCTTCTCTATCATGTACGCTATCTGGAAAGGCAGCAGACTATTACCGATCCGCAGCAGATCGAGGAGCTGGCGAAGCAGCTTTACATGGAGGAGCTTTGCGTGGACGAGCAGCTTAACAGCAAAGATCGGAACAAAGAATATACGGTGTATTACCGGGATTCGGCCGGCCAGACGGTGAAGCGTGTGAAGTGTCTGAAAGGGCTGTAAGGACCCGGGGAAAAAGTGACAGGACAGAGCTTTTCGTGTGGCTCTGTCCTGTATTATGATGTACGCTACAGTGTTACAGTGACTGTATCATTCTCCGGTGTCAGTACCGTATCGTTTCCGTCAATCACAATCGATGCGCCGGAAGCGTCTGCCGCCTTCACATTGACAAGCCGTACCGTATAAGGCTTGCCACCGTTTCTTTTGGCATTGATCGTAATCGAGCCGCCGTTCTTGACGATGCTGACCTGCAGATCTATAGTCTGCTGCATATCATACACTGTGGTGGAGCACTCCTGACCATCTGTAAGTGCATAGACCCGCAACTCTACGCCGTCGGCATAGTCATAGTCCGGCTTGTCATCGCAGGCGCCCATGGCCACGATGGAATTCTCACGTACCATCAGCGGCAGATGCAGATAATCATAAGTCTTCTCGACCCAGGCGCCGCCTCCTGTCACCTCTCCGGTAAAGAAGTCCGTCCAAACGCCCGCAGGCAGGTAGAAGGAGCCGAGGCTCTCATCGTTGAAGATCGGCGCTACCAACAGGTTGTCGCCCAGCATATACTGCTTATCCAGATACTGACAGTTCCGGTCCTGCGTGAATTCCAGTACCATACTGCGCATGGTCGGTATGCCGGAACGGGAGGTGTCAATAGAAGTCTTGTACAGGTAAGGCATCAGGGAGGCTTTCAGTCTGGTAAAGGCTCTCACCACATCTACTGCTTCGTCATCATACAGCCATGGCACGCGGTAAGACTGGCTTCCGTGGAGACGGCTGTGGGAAGACAGCAGGCCGAAAGCGACCCAGCGCTTATACACGTCTGCCGTAGAAGTCTGCTCGAAACCGCCGATATCGTGCGCCCAGAAGCCGAAACCGGACATCAGAAGCGATAAGCCGCCGCGCAGGCTTTCCTCCATGGATACATAGTCGGACCAGCAGTCTCCACCCCAGTGTACGGGGAATTTCTGGCCGCCCACGGTGGCGGAGCGGGCGAACAGCACGGCTTCGCCTTTGCCGCGTTTGCGCTCCAGCAGGTCAAAGACCGTCTTGTTATACAGATACGTATAGAAGTTGTGCATCTTCTCCGGGTCAGAGCCGTCATGGTAGACACAGTTGACCGGGATCCGCTCGCCGAAGTCCGTCTTAAAGCAGTCCACGCCCATGTCAAGCAGCGCTTCCAGCTTGTCCTGATACCATTTACATGCCTCCGGGTTGGTGAAATCCACCAGCGCCATGCCCGGCTGCCACATATCCCACTGCCATACGTCGCCGTTTGGCCGTTTCACGAAATAGCCGTTTTCTTTTCCTTCTGCAAACAGAACAGATTCCTGGCCAATGTAGGGATTGATCCACACACAGATGTTCAGGCCCTTGGCTTTGATCCTCGACAACATGCCTGCAGGATCGGGAAATACCTTCTCATCCCAGACGAAATCGGACCAGTGGAAGGCCTTCATCCAGAAGCAGTCAAAGTGGAAGGTACGCAGCGGAATGCCGCGGTCCAGCATACCGTCGATAAAGCTCATCACCGTCTCTTCATCATAATTGGTCGTGAAGGAGGTGGAGAGCCACAGGCCGAAGGTCCAGGGCGCCGGCAGAGCAGGTTTGCCTGAGAGGTCCGTGTATCTTGTGAGCACGTCCTTCATGGTGGGGCCGTTGAAGAAGAAATAATCCAGACTGCCGCCCTTCACGCAGAAGGAAGTCTTGGTTACATTCTCCGTACCGAACTCCAGAGAGACGCGCTCAGGATGGTTGACCAGAACGCCGTATCCCTTATTGGAAAGGAAGAAGGGAATGTTTTTGTAGGCCTGTTCCGTACTGGTTCCGCCGTCTTCATTGTAGATTTCCACGCTCTGTCCGTTCTTCACAAAAGGGGTGAAGCGTTCGCCGGTGCCGTATAACAGTTCGCCCACGCCGATACCGAGCTGTTCCCGCATATAAGTGTCTTCCAGATCACCGTTTACCTCATAGAAATCGCCCTTGTAGGCGGTCTTCATCAGGGCAAGGTCTCTCCTGCCGCTCTCGGTCAGCACTTTGCCGCCGCTCTTATAGGTCATGGACCAGGGATTCTTCGTGATCACAAGCGATAAACTGCCGCTGGTGATCGTGATAGATTCCTCCGTGTCCTCCACCTGCAGCTTCTGCGGATCATCCAGTTTCAGGTCGAAAGAAGGTGTGCGCAGAAGCCGGCCCATGTGATGGTCAGTCTGCACGCGCAGAACATCCGGCATGGGGGAGGAGATGCGGACATTGAGATTGATAAAGCCAAGCGTATCGCCGCGATGGGTGATCGGATGGGTGGGTGCGCATAAGGTCACTTCCGTGTCCGTCACTTTCGTATAGTAGACCTCATGCGGTGAAAAGCAGACCGTTCCTTCCTTGAACAGCCAGCAGCCATTGTTAAATTTCATACGAATATCCTCTCTTTCCATGTTATGGTGTTATTTGTATTATAGCAGTTATTGCCGCGCAATAGTATCCCCATTTTTTGATGTAAATTACATGAAATTTTTGCTGTGGCTAAGATGGCAGAAGAATGTTAAGATAAGAAAAGATAAAGCGGATCGGGATCTTATCGGGACCGGATGAGCGGGAAATACAGACAGGAAAGCAGTACGATTCATATGGTTAAGAGATTACGTTTTACAAGGATTTTCAGTAAGGCAAAGATCAGGCAGCAGCTGTATCTGGTCTATGCGGCGGTGGTAGTATTGCCGGTGGTTCTAATCGGCGCGTTTTTGCTGCTTAATAATTACCGGATGATGCTTAATTATCACGAGGATCTGCTGGAAGCCGACAACCGCCGGGTGAAGAATATACTGTTTGAGATCACGACGCAGATCTACAATCTATCGGAGAGCATTTCCTTTAACTCCAATATACAGAGTCTTCTGACGACACAGTTCACTGCGCCTTCCACCTGCACGCTGGCGATTTCGCAGAATGTGCTGTTGGATAATTATCTGAGCGCTTATACGGAAATCCGGAAGATCGATGTGTATACGGATAATCCTACCTTCGTGGGCGCCAAGCAGTTTCATCCTGTCAATGAGGAGATTGAGAAGAAGGCATGGTATCAGAAGGCGGTATCGCAGTCGGGCATCTTCTGGGAAGGAATGTCATGGTATGATGAATACGGCAACGAATATTGGGAGCTTTGTCTGGTGCGGAAGATTCCGCTTATCAATTCGCCCTGTCATGCGGTGCTGGTGATCCATGTCAGTGACGATTATCTGCGGATGCGGCTGGACAGCGGCGATTACCTCAGCGAGATATCCGTGGACCAGGGGCCGGTCTGTTACAGCTCGGACAGAATGAAGTACGGAATGCGGCAGCCGGACGTGATTGATTATGAACAGCCCTATTTTCAACGAAAGGGCCGTATCCGGCAGGAGGGCGTAGAGTGCTTTGTCAATATATCCGCACTGCACACATACCAGTCGGATTCCAGGCTGTATATCTGCACGCTGGATTTTGACGGGTATCAAAACATAAGGAATATTCTCTATCTGTGCGGCGCTGTTTTGCTGCTGGCGCTTGCGATTCCGCTGATCATGATTCATTTCTTCACCGCTTATTTTGTGGAGCGGGTAGGGGTGTTGAGACAGGAGATGCATAAGGCCAGCAGACAGGATTATGAGCTGATTCCGATCTTCCAGGGGAATGACGAGCTGTCGGAAGCCTTTGCCGATCTGCAGATCATGGTGAAGAATATCAAGGAACAGGAAGCGAAAGTCTATCAGGCACAGATCAAGGAACAGGCGCTTTTGATTAATCAGCAGGAGATGGAGTTTAAGATGTTAGCCAGTCAGATCAACCCGCATTTTCTCTATAATACGTTAGAGACGATCCGCATGAAAGCATTTACTGCGGGAGACAGGGAGGTGGCGACGGCAGTCAAGCTGCTGGGTAAATCCATGCGTTATGTGCTGGAGAATGTGGGAACCGCCGAAACGACACTGGAGAAGGAACTCGATCATGTGGATGTCTATATGATGATACAGCATCTTCGCTTTGGCGACAGGATCCGCTACGAGCGGAAGGTGGAAGAGGGGCTTATCCTGTCGGCGTACCGGATTCTGCCGCTGCTGCTGCAGCCGGTGGTGGAGAATGCGATCGTACATGGTATGGAGGAGAAGGAGGAGGACGGTCTGATCACGCTTTCCGTGTATACCAGGACATCTGACCGGACGAAACTGCTCTATATCGACGTGGAGGATAACGGGTGCGGCATGTCGGAGGAAATTTTGGGGAAGCTGCGCCGGGATATTGAGGACCGGGACATGAGCAGGAGCAAAAGTATCGGGCTTTATAATATCAACCAACGCATGAAGCTGCACTATGGAAATGGGTATCGGATCCACATTAACGCAGAGCCGCAGGAGGGTACGACGGTCAGATTGATGATTCCAATCGACCGGATGAATCGTTCTTTGTGACAGCATTGTCATTTTATGACAGATTAAGGATGTGGACAAGCCATTTGGTGAAACAGGAAGGGGCTGGTTCGCCGGCGGCAGTGTCTGAAAGTGAGGGTAAAATTAAGACTGTATTTTTCGTCTATTTTGTTCGGTATTTTTAATTTTATAAATTTTTTATAATAAATGCATCGCTTGGGAAGCAAGGTTCCGGCGGTGCATTTATTCTATTATGTGAGAGAAAGGATGAGCAGACATGAGTGTAAGAAAATCTCAAAAAGAGACGGTAGTCAAACAAAAGTTCAGCGCGCAGCTTATGTGGAAGCAGCGGTATCTGTTATTGATGTCGGTTCCGTTCGTCGTATGGCTGATTGTTTTCAAGTACATTCCCCTGTGGGGATGGACGATGGCGTTTCAGGAGGTGAAGCCTAAGACCTTCCCCCTGCCGATCTGGGAGCGTCCTTTCGTAGGATTCGACAATTTCATGAAGGCCTTTCAGGATCGTATCTTTGGGCAGACATTGATTAATACGATCGGCCTCAGTGTTCTGGGCATCGCGCTCGGAACGGTTATGGCGATTCTGTTTGCACTGGTGCTGAATGAGATCTGCTTCGTTAAATTTAAGAAGATTACGCAGACGATCTCCTACCTGCCTCACTTTGTATCGTGGGTGGTTATCGCCAGTATCGCGAAGATGGTGCTCAATGACGGCGGTATGCTGGATACGCTTTTTCACACGAAGCTGGGTCTGATGAGTACGAACTCACCGCTGTTCTGGCTGACGGTATGTATCATCAATATCTGGAAAGAAGTCGGCTGGGATGCCATCGTATATCTCTCCGCTATGGCAGGAATCGACACCGGACTGTATGAGGCGGCCAAGGTGGACGGCGCGAACCGTCTGCAGAGGATCTGGCATATCACGCTTCCGGGCATTAAGCCGCAGATCGTCGTGCTTCTGATCATGGGTGTGGGTGGTGCGCTGAATGTCGGAATGGAGCGTCAGATGCTTCTGAGCAACGGTATCGTACAGGATCATGCGATGGTGCTTTCCTGGTTCGCATATCTGAGAGGTATTGGTAACAGTAACTACGGTTTGGGTACTGCGATCGGTATGTTCCAGTCGTTAGTCGGCATTACCCTCCTCCTTATCGCGAATAAGGTCGCAGGCTGGCTCGGCGAGAGCAGATTGATTTAAAGGAGGAAACGACCATGGCAAAAGTGAAGAGTCACAGAATCAAAAGCAATGATAATATCCTGGATTACATATTGTTGGTCGTATGTCTGTTTATTATGATCGTCACGCTCTATCCGTTCCTGAACGTGCTGGCGATCTCCTTCAACGACCCGATCGACACAATGCGTAACATTAACTTTGTCATTCCCAGATCTTTTACCTTAAGCAATTATATCTATGTGTTCAAGGAGAACGATCTGATGAAGCCGATCTTCCTGTCGGTGACAAGAACCGTGATCGGCGCAGGAGCAGGCGTAATCTGTACGGCGATGCTGGCTTATGTGCTGAGCCGGAAGGATTTCTACTTTAACAAGTTGTTCACTACGTTGTTTGTGATCACCATGTATGTCAGCGGAGGTCTGATTCCGGAGTATCTGCTGCTTATGCGGGATCTGAAGATGGGCAACAACTTCCTGGTTTACATTATTCCGGGCCTGATCTGGGTTTACAATGTAATCCTTGTCCGCTCCTTTATCGAGGGACTGCCGATTGCACTGCAGGAGGCGGCCAAGGTGGACGGCGCCAATGACTTTACGATCTGGCTGAGGATCGTTCTGCCGCTGTGTACGCCGGTTATGGCTACGGTGGCATTGTTCCAGGCAGTAGGACAGTGGAACTCCTTCATGGATACCTATCTTTATGCGAAGGATCTGCCTACCCTGCAGTACGTATTGTACGAGATCATGGAGAAGGCGACGGTGAAGATCGATCCACACGCGGCGGAACAGTTGAAGACAGCGGTATCTCCGATGTCCGTCCGCATGGCGGTAACGGTGGTGGCGACGGTTCCGATCATTATCGTATATCCGTTCCTGCAGAAGTATTTCGTGGGCGGTATGACGGTCGGTGCGGTGAAGGATTGATCAAATAGATATGGATACGGCAGAATACAACAGTATCGTCGTAAAAATATAAAGGTTTTACAGTTAAGTTCTATTATCTAAGAAGGGAGAAGAAGTATGAAAAAAAGAAGAGTTTTTGCATTGCTGCTGGCAGTGACAATGGCAGCAGGAGCGCTTGCAGGATGCGGCGGTGGTGACTCCACTGCCAGTACGGACGGTGCAGCATCCGGCAGCGAAGGCGGCAGCAGTGAGGGTGGCAGCGCAGAGTCCGGAGAGGTGATCGAGTTGACCTTTTTCAGTGCGGATGCAAACCAGGACGATCCCTGGACAGATCCTGTGGCGCTGGCGATCACGGAAGCAACAGGCGTTAAGCTGAAGACAGACCGTCCGGTAGGCGGCAATGATGAGAGTGAAGCGGTGGCGCTGATGATCGCGGAGGAGAAGTATCCGGATATCATTTTTGCCAAGGGTTCTGCAGGAAGCCTGATCGATGCAGGTGTTATGATGGATATGACAGACCTGATCGAAGAGTACGGCCCTAATATTAAGAAACTGTACGGCGATGAGTTTGAGAAATTGAAACAGTCCGCAGATGATCCGGCGATCTATCAGCTGTCCGCGTATGCGGTAGGCGGCGAGAAGTTCAAGCATTGCGGAACGGCGCAGATGCAGTGGGATGCGTTGAAAGCAAATGATTATAAGCTTCCTGATACGCTGGAAGAGTTCGAGAAAATGATCAAGGATTATCTGGCAGCGAACCCGACCACAGAAGACGGCCTTGACAGGATCGGCATCACCTTATCCGCTTCCGACTGGCACTGGTTGATTACGGTAGGTAACCCGGCCGGCTTTATCGCAGACGGTGCACCGGATAACGGACAGTGGATCGTTAACGAGAACAATGAGGGTATCTATAAGTTCCGTTCCGATAAAGAGAGAGAATATTTCAGATGGATGTGCCGCATGTATAACGAGGGGATTCTGGATCCTGAATTTGCGACACAGACACATGAAGACTATATCGCGAAGCTGGCATCCGGCCGTGTGGTAGCGATCTTCGATTCAGACTGGGATTATCTGGATGCCGAGAAAGTGCTTAAGGCTGACGGTAAGCTGGGAGCTACTTATGCAGGTATTCCGCTCACCATGGACGCAGATACCAAGTGCGCATCCCTTATGTACCAGGGTCTGACCACCGGAACAGGCGTGGGTATCACCACATCCTGTAAAGATCCTGTGGCAGCGATCAAGTTCCTTGATTTCCTCTGCTCCGATGAGGGTCAGGTATTGAACAAATGGGGAATCGAAGGCGTGAACTACTTCCTGGATGATGACGGACACCGTTACAGGACAGAGGAGGAGATCAAAGAGTCACAGGAGAACCAGGATTACGCGAAGAATACAGGCGTTGGTTTCCATAACTATCCGTTCCCGACCTATGGCGACGGCATCCTGGATCCTACAGGCAGCACCTACACGACAACCAGTAAGCAGGCCGTGATCGATGAGTATAATGAAGAAGAAAAGGCAGCAGTGGAAGCATGGGGTGTGGAGCTTCTGGTAGATATGTTCCCGCAGGCTGACGAGTTTGAGACACCGGATTATTCTCCGCTCTGGGCATATGCTATGCCGATCGAGTTCACGGAGATCGTTGATAAGCTGGATGAGATCTCCTGGTCCGCGCTGATCAAATGTATCACCGGAACAGAGGCAGACTTTGACGCTAATTATGATGAGATGATCGCAGAGCTGGAAGCAACAGGTTTGAACGAAGCAGAACAGATGATGACAGAGGTTATTGCCGAGAAGGTTGCAGTTGTACAGTAAAAATTTTTGACATGGTGGGTTATCAGGAAACTGCCGCATGGAGAGATCCGTGCGGCAGTTTTGTGTCTAATGGAAGCTGTTTGAGGATGCCTGAGCTGTTTCAGGCGTAATTTTTTGTGGGGGGGGGTATTTTCCGGACTCCGTGTCCGGACCGTATCCTTTGCGGAATTCCGCCGGACTGATCCCTACGTATTTCCTGAATTTCTTATGGAAATAGTCTACGTTCTTGTAACCGATCTGTTCTGCGATCTCGTATACCTTCATTTTATTCTCCGACAGCAGCTGCTTTGACAGATCGATCCTCTTATGATCAATATAAGAATTGAAGTTCTCCCCTACGGTCTTGCTGAAGATCTTGCCCAGGTAGGCGCTGTTGTACCCGAATAGAGGCGCGATCGTTTCCAGCTTGATAGGATTCTGGAAGTTATGATCAATATAGAAGAGGACATCGTCCAGGATCGTATCCCGGGAGGGGCTTCCGATGGCATTCATGATCATCTCGAACTGTTCCGAGAGAAACTTGATGATCTCGTAAAGGTAATTGCGCCTGTCTATGTAGGCGATCACCGTGGAATTGCTCAGGAAAGGTATCTCAGCAGAAGCATAATTCCGATTCATGCTTTCCTTGATCCGCAGGTACAGATCCGTCAGAAAAAGCTTAATGTCGGCAATTTCGCCGCAAATACGGGAAAGTCCATATTCCAGTTCGGACAGAGCCTCAACGGTCATTCTGCGGTTATAAGACTGTATGTATCCGACAAAGCGTTCCGCGAAGTCTGTAAGGGTATCCTCCGAGAGCGACATGGGTAAATCGGCATCGGTATTGTCCAGATCGGACCATGCCGGCAGCATTTCATATCCGATGGCATGCTGCTCCTGGGCACAGAAAAAGCGTCTGCGCAGGAGTCTGGCGGCATCTTCATAAGACAGGTGGACATCGCCGAGGGTGTAGACAGGCCTTCCGTAAGTCAGGAACATGGATTCCATGGGGCTGCCTTCCTGCGGCGGCTGATCCTCATAGTGTTCCAGGAAATCGGACAGTTTGGAAAGGCCGTGGGCGCCTTTCAACAGAACGATATCCCTGCCGTCGGCACACAGGTGCTCAAAAATAGTATTCTCCCGGTTGATCACTTTCAAAAGCTCGGCGAAAGTATAGGGCGCTGCGGCAGAATGGGTATGGAAATCTTCGCAGATTACTACCTGATAGGATTCAGCCTGCAGGCGGAAGTGTTCAATATCTTCCGGAGTAAGCGGCGTATCGAGCGTATCGGTGACGAGTTCGTGAAGGATAACGCTTTTGGCCTTATTTTTCATAGCGGTTACATGACTGGAGCGCTGCCTCTCAGCGGACAGAGCCGCCTTGACTTCATCCACCACCGCATACAGCTCGTCTTCATCCAGGGGCTTGGTCAGATAGTAACTGACGCCGCCGCGGATCGCTTCCTGGGCATACTTGAAATCGGAATAGCCGCTCAGGATAATGCATTTCCCCTGATAACCGGCTTCCCTGGCCCGGCGGATCACTTCGGTGCCGTGCATTTTCGGCATCCGCACGTCCAGCATGGCAAGGCTGGGCTGCAGGGCGAGGATCTGTGCCAGAGCATCCGCGCCGTTGGAGGCTTCTCCGCACAGGCTGAAACCGAGGGCTTCCCAGTCGGCAATATATTTTAATCCTTCTCTGATAGAGGCTTCGTCATCGGCAATAAACAGAGTTTCCATAAGGTTGACCATACCTTTCTCTGAACGCGTAATTGTTTGTTCCATCGTAACATGAAATACAGATTCCCGCAAGAAAGAGAAAGAATTTTGAGTTTCCCCATTTTTCAGCCTGCTCGTATGCATTTAAATGAAATAAAAA
>CANRZW010000009.1 GCA_947644545.1 uncultured Lachnospiraceae bacterium | reverse complement strand
ACGGCACTGTTCACCGCCATAATCGTGATTATGGCATTCACACCGCTGGGATATATCCCGCTTGTCGTGATCAATGCGACAATCATTCATATCCCGGTGATCCTGGGAGCGCTGTTTCTTGGACCGAAGAAAGGTGCATTTTTGGGATTTGTTTTCGGACTGACCAGTTTTATCAACAACACGTTTAAGGCGGCTACGGCATCGGCTTTTGTGTTTTCGCCTGTGCTGGCCTACAATGCAGTCGGCGTTTCGGGCATATTTAAGAGCCTGTATATTTGTTTTGTGCCGAGGATTTTAGTAGGGATCGTGCCATATTTTGTTTATCTCCTGATCCGCAGAGCCTTGAAGGGCGAGGGGCAGACAGGAAGGATTGTTGTTAACGGGCTGGCATCTTTGATCTTATGTATTTCTCTGAGAGCATTTTTGATCCGGTTGCTGCCGGATGCGCTGAATGCGGTGGTATGCACCGTCATCGGTGTGGCGGCAGGCTGTGTGCTTATGGCCGTGCTGACAGTAAGCGGCAGGAACAAAGGGTCGGCGAATATTGCACTGGCTTATGCGGGGCTTGCGGGCGCTTATACCAATACGCTGTTTGTGATGAGCGGCATTTTTATCTTATATAAAGATGCTTATGCACAGGCGGTGGGTGTAGCGGGGGAAGCCGTGCTTGATGTGATCATGGGCGTTGTAACCTTTAACGGTGTCGTGGAAGCCGTGGTGGCGGCGGTTATCGTTGCAGGTGTGGGATTCGCCCTGACACGTGTAAAGCCTGTATATGCAAAGCAGAAACAGAGGGCATAGGAGACAGAGAGGAAAGCCGATTGTGAAACCGTTGCGAAAGAGATAAGAAGCAGAAAGAAGGACATAGATATGATCTTGGCGATTGATATCGGAAATACCAATATTGTGATCGGTTGCATTGAGGGAGAGAACGTACGATTCGTGGAGCGTGTTTCCACGAATCTGGCGAATACGGAGTTGGAGTACGTAGTGGAGTTCAGGACTCTTTTTGACCTGTATCAGATCGGGTTGGAGGACATCAGCGGGAGCATCATCTCCTCGGTGGTTCCTCCGCTCAACAATATCGTGAAATCCGCGTTGGAGAAGTTATTTCATAAAACGCCGCTGCTAGTGGGGCCGGGCCTGAAGACGGGCCTGAATATCCTGATGGATAACCCGGGTCAGCTGGGTTCCGATCTGGTAGTCAATGCGGTGGCGGGTCTGCAGTATTATGGTGCGCCCATTATCATGATCGATATGGGGACGGCGACCACCATCAGCGTAGTGGATCAGAAGAAGAACTATATTGGCGGCATGATATTGCCGGGCGTCAAAGTTTCTCTGGATTCGCTGGTCAACAGAACCTCCCAGCTGCCAAGGATCAGTCTGGAGGCACCGAAGAAGGTGATCGGCAGAAATACCATCGACTGCATGAAAAGCGGTATCGTGATGGGACAGGCGGCCTGCCTGGACGGCATGATCGAGCGTATCTATGACGAGCTTGGCTATGAGGCTCCGGTAGTTGCGACCGGTGGATTAGCCGGCAGTATTGTGCCCCACTGTAAGCGTAAGATTGTATATGACAATGAGTTAACGCTGAAAGGTCTGGGTATTATATATAGGAAGAATACAGAGAATTAGAGAATGCGGCTAAGTTATGTTTGAAGCTGCGTCTCATACAAATTTCGAGATAAATACGGGATACCCCGCTGCTTGCGGCGGGGTATTGCATTACGGAAATCGAAGATCAGAATGAGGAATGAATCATGTTAAGAGGAAAACATATCGTGTTGGGCGTGACCGGAAGCATCGCCGCGTATAAGATTGCATCTTTAGCCAGTATGCTGGCAAAGCGGCACGCGGATGTAACGGTGATTATGACTAGGAACGCCACGAATTTTATCAACCCGATCACGTTTGAGTCGCTGACGGGCAATAAATGTCTGGTGGATACTTTTGACAGGAATTTTGAGTTTCAGGTTGAGCATGTATCGTTGGCAAAGCAGACGGATGTCTTTCTGATGGCGCCGGCGTCGGCCAACGTGATCGCCAAGGCAGCTCACGGGATTGCTGACGATATGCTGACGACAACGCTGCTGGCCTGTACCTGTCCGAAGATCTTTGCTCCGGCCATGAATACACGCATGTATCAGAATCCCATTGTACAGGACAATATGGAGATCCTGAAACGGTATGGAATGGAAGTGATTACGCCGGAAGACGGGTATCTCGCCTGCGGCGATACAGGAGCGGGTAAGATGCCGGAACCGGAAGTGCTGTATGAAGCTATCATCAAGGCTTTGACGCCCAAGGATCTGGCAGGGAAAAGGGTGCTGGTGACGGCGGGCCCTACCCGGGAAAAGATCGATCCGGTGCGCTATATCAGCAATCATTCCACCGGTAAGATGGGGTATGCCATTGCCAGACGGGCGATGCTGCGCGGCGCTGATGTGACGCTTGTGTCAGGAAAAGTCAGCCTGGAAGCGCCAGGAGGAGTCAGATTGATTTCGGTCGTGTCCGCGGCGGAGATGGCACAGGCGGTGAAGGAGAATGCACAGAACCAGGATATCATTATCAAGGCGGCAGCCGTGGCCGATTACCGGCCAAGCGTGACCGCTGACGAGAAGCTGAAAAAGAAGGATGGCGAAATGACGATTGGACTGGAACGGACGGAAGATATTCTGGCATATCTTGGGTCGCATCGCCATGAAGGACAGTTCCTGTGCGGTTTTTCCATGGAAACGGAGCATATGCTGGAGAATTCCAGTGCTAAGCTTCAGAAGAAGAATATCGACATGATCGTAGCCAATAATCTCAAGCAGGCAGGCGCCGGTTTCGGAACGGAGACCAATGTGGTGACGTTTCTGACGATGGATGAGACACTGGAGCTGCCGATCATGAGCAAAGAGGATGTGGCTGACAGGCTGCTGACATTTATTATGGAGAGGCAGCAGACAGTCCGGTAATACTTACGGGATATGAAGGTTTGGAAAGAGAAAGGCAGGGAAAGCAGATGAGGATCGGAATGGGATATGATGTGCATAGGCTGGTGCAGGATCGCAAGTTGATCATGGGCGGGGTGGAGATACCTTATGAGAAGGGACTGCTCGGCCATTCGGACGCAGATGTGCTGCTGCACGCCATTATGGATGCGCTGCTGGGGGCGGCGGCTCTGGGAGATATCGGGAAACATTTCCCGGATACGGATCCCGCCTACAAGGGTATCTCATCGGTGAGGCTGCTCACCCATGTGGGAGAGCTGTTAGAGGAGAATCGGTTTCTGATCGAGAATATTGATGCTACCATTATCGCCCAGGCGCCGAAGATGCGGCCGCATATCGACCGGATGCGGGCCAATATCGCCGAAGCGCTTAAGATCGGGACAGAGCAGGTCAACGTGAAAGCGACGACGGAAGAGGGGCTTGGTTTTACCGGTTCCGGCGAAGGGATCTCTGCCCAGGCGGTCTGTCTGCTGACAAGCCCTCAGGATGCGTACAGCCGGCAGGTGTACGATGAGAATGGGGAGGGGCGGAGCTGCAGCGGGTGCGGCGGATGTCCGATGCAGCAGGAGCGTTAACCGGATTTTCAGGAGCTTAAATCACGGAAAAAGAAGGTTGACACAGCGTTCATAGCCATATATAATTTAAAAAAATTAAATCACAGGAGGATTTTGTATGTTAAGTGTTATTGTAAGGGTGAGGAATGCAAAATAAATATTGCAGGGAAGATTTTCACAGTGTGGAAGTCTGTCCATAGCTGGCAGTGTATTTGTCGGCTTTTTTGCCTTACAATTGCTTAATATTGTGGTATAGAGTTTCGTTGACAGGATAAGCATGGCTGTATGGTCATGCTGTTTTTATGCGTTCTGCATTTCCGTATTCCGGTAAAGGATGTGGTGGATCGCAGACAAACCATGGTATTTGACGTTTTTACGGCGGCCATGGTTTTTTTGTTTTCAGGCTGTTTTATCCGTTTAGGAGGCAGAATCTTGTAAGGCGGCAACATTTTCACTATGAAAGTCAATGACTTTCATAGCATGGATGGCCATGCGGCCCGTCAGAGGGCAGGCAGAGCATGACGGGAGTTTATTATGTAAAAAGGAGCAGAACAGAATGAACACGGAAAAACAGATTGAATTTGATAAGATAACGGCTATCTGGTCAGAGCTTGCAGTGACCGGAAAGGCTAAGGAGTGCATACAGGAGGCTTCCTGCTGTCTGGCGGAGCGGGAGCTTAGAAAGCAGCTGCGGGATACGACGGACAGCAAAGAAATGATAGAGAAGCTGGGAACGCCGCCATTGCAGAACGTGGATGAGATCCGGGAGATCATGGTGATCGCACAGAAGGGGGACTGCCTTACACCGTATCAGTTAGAGCGGGTGGAGCGTGTTCTGGCTGCGGTACGGCGTCTGAAAGATTACCTGAAGCGTGGAAAAATGTACGAAAATCCGCTTGCATACTACGAGGAAAATCTGGATGCGGCGGAGGATGTGCGGGAAGAGATCGGCAGACAGATCAGAGGGGGAGAGGTAGACGACCACGCGTCCAGAGAGTTGTTACGGGTCAGAGGAGAGATCATCAAATGCGAGGAGCAGATGAAACAGAAGGCGGAACAGATCATGCGCGCCGAGAAGGCCTGTATGGCAGACCAGTACTGCACTTTCCGCAACGGCAGGCTGTGCGTTCCGGTGAAAAAGGAATATAAGTTCAAGGTGGCAGGCAGTGTGATCGACAAGTCCTCCACAGGCAGCACGCTCTTTATCGAGCCGACGGCGGTAGCCCGCTGTTATGAAGAACTGCAGCAGCTTAAGATCGGTGAGGAGAACGAGGTATACCGGATCTTGTACACCCTGACGGCGATGGTCGCCACGGCAGCCGGAGCGATGAACGGGAATATCGCCATGATCGAGAAGCTGGACTTTATTTTTTCCAAAGGAAAGCTGAGTATCGATATGGGGGCTGTGGAGCCGATGATCAACACGGAGCGCAGGATCGTGCTGAAAAATGCCAGACATCCGTTGATGGACAGAGCCGTCAATGTACCGCTGCAGTTCGGAATCGGGGAGCAGATGCGGGGAATCGTCATAACCGGTCCGAATACGGGCGGAAAGACCGTGGCGATCAAGACGGTTATGCTAAGCTGTATGATGGCGCAGTGCGGCCTGCATGTGACCTGCGAGGAGGCGGATATCTGTATGAACAATGCTTATTTGTGTGATATCGGCGACGGGCAGGATCTGTCAGAGAATCTGTCTACCTTTTCCGCCCATATCAAAAATGTGCTGGAAGTGCTGCGGGAAGTGAATAGGGAGAGCTTCGTGATCATGGATGAGCTGGGATCCGGCACCGACCCAGCAGAGGGGATGGGAATTGCCATTGCCATTCTGGAAGAACTGCGCAAAAGCGGGGCGCTTTTTCTCGTAACGACTCATTACCCGGAGGTAAAAGAGTATGCCGGGCGGACACAGGATATGTGCAATGCACGGATGACTTTCGATAAGGAGACATTGAGTCCCACGTATCAGATGGTGATCGGAGAGGCCGGGGAGAGCTGCGCTTTCTATATTGCAGACCGGCTGGGAATGCCGCAGGAGATGCTGAAGACGGCCGTAGCGGCCGCTTACGGAGAGGAAGCGGTGGGCACGTACCGGTTCCTGTCGCAGGACAGTGTCCTTAGAAAGGGAAGCGCGGCCAGGATCACAAAGAACGGAAAGGACAAGAAGAGCAAAGACCTGAGCCTGAAATATAAGCGGGGAGACAGCGTAATGATCTACCCGGATAAGAAGATCGGTATCGTGTGTGAGCCGATCAATGAGAAGGGGGTTCTGCGGGTGCAGATGCCCGGCAAGAAGATCTGGATCAATCATAAGCGGGTGAAGCTGCATGTGGCGGCCGATGAACTGTATCCGGAAGATTATGATTTCTCGATCGTATTTGAAAGTGTTGCCAACCGAAAAATCCGTCATGATATGGACAGAAAGTATACGGAGGAGACGATCCGGTACGAGGAATGATAAAATCAGGTTGACAAAACCGTTGTTTTTGCATATTCTATTAGCAGAAATAAATGATACTGTACACAGTGAAGCATGCAGTGCGCAGATGGACGTGGAAAGGGAAGAGTACCATTTTGAGAAGCAGCAGAGAGGAGCCGCCGTCGGCTGTAAGCGGTTCTTGCAGGGAGAATGGGAAAGTGCGCCCCGGAGTCCGGCAGATGCCCGGCTAAGCCCCGTTACCGGTTAAGAGTGAAAGAGTGCCGTCAGGCATTCTTTAAGTAGAGTGGAACCGCGGATCATTTCGTCTCTATTTCCCGAAGGGAGCAGGACGGAGGCCGCGGATTTTTATTCCCGCGGGCAATGAGCCGGGTGGCTGCTTACGGCGAGGGCTTTGGCTCGTGTATGGTATCGTTATGCAGGAATGGAATCTGAGAAGGAATAAGGTATGGGTTTTGTACAGAATATTAAGGAAGAGATCAGGATTATCCGCGAGCGGGATCCGGCGATCCACTCTAACATGGAGGTATTCCTGTATCCCAGCTTCAAGGTGATGTTATATTATCGGCTGGCGCACAGGATGTATCTGCACAGGCATTATTTTCTGGCCAGGTGGATTTCCCAGAGGGGATCCAGGAAGACGGGGATTGAGATTCACCCCGGCGCCAAGATCGGCAAAGGCTTTTTCATCGATCATGGCAACGGTGTCATCATCGGGGAGACGACCGTGATCGGCGACAATGTGACGCTTTACCAGGGAGTGACCCTGGGCGGAACCGGCAAAGAACAGGGGAAGCGTCATCCTACCATCGGTAACAATGTGATGATCAGTACCGGGGCGAAAGTGCTGGGTTCCTTTAAGATCGGAGATAACAGCAAGATCGGGGCAGGCAGCGTGGTGCTTAAAGAAGTGCCGCCCAATTCCACGGTAGTGGGGGTGCCCGGCCGGGTGGTGAAGCGCAATAACCAGTCTTTTCCGCAGGAGGAGCTGGATCAGGTGAATCTGCCGGATCCGGTGCGGGAGGATATCGTGAACCTGCAGCGGGCCAATACGGAATTGACCAACCGGCTGCTTGATCTGGAGCAGGAGTTGAAGGAACTCAGGAAAAAGGCACGACCCCGTACTTGAAAGAGCAGAGAGCAGTGAATTGCAGAATTTACAGGAGGATAGAGCATATGAAGATTTTTAACACGTTATCCAGACAGAAGGAAGAATTCATCCCGTTGGAAGAGGGAAAGGTCAGTATGTATGTGTGCGGGCCTACGGTGTATAACCTGATTCATATCGGGAATGCGCGGCCGATGATCGTTTTTGATACGGCCAGGCGTTATATGGAGCATAAGGGTTATGCGGTCAATTATGTCTCCAATTTTACCGATGTGGATGATAAGATCATTAAGAAGGCGAATGAGGAAGGGGTAGACCCTTGTGTGATTTCCGAACGTTATATCGAGGAGTGCAGGAAGGATATGCAGGCCCTTAACGTGAAACCGGCCACCACGCATCCGAAGGCGACGGAGGAGATCGGGGGCATGATCGAGATGATCCAGTCGCTGATCGATAAGGATCATGCGTATGTGGCCAAAGACGGCACGGTGTACTTTAAGACGAGAAGTTTCAAGCAGTATGGAAAGCTTTCCCATAAGAATCTGGACGATCTTCGCAGCGGCGGCCGTTCCCTGCTGGTGTCCGGGGAGGAGCAGAAGCAGGATCCGCTTGACTTTGTGTTATGGAAGCCGAAGAAGGAAGGGGAGCCTTACTGGGAGTCACCCTGGTGTGAAGGGCGTCCGGGCTGGCATATCGAGTGCTCTGTCATGAGCAAACGGTATCTGGGAGACGAGATTGACATTCACGCGGGCGGAGAAGATTTAATCTTCCCTCATCATGAGAATGAGATTGCCCAGTCAGAGGCGGCCAACGACAAGGAATTTGCGAAATACTGGATGCATAACGGTTTCTTAAACATCGACAATAAGAAGATGTCCAAGTCGGAGGGGAACTTCTTCACGGTCAGGGACATCAGCGAGAAGTATGATCTGCAGGTGCTGCGCTTCTTCATGCTCTCGGCGCATTACAGAAGTCCGCTGAATTTCAGTGCGGAATTGATGGAGGCGGCGAAGAACGGCCTGGACCGGATCGTTACCAGCGTAGCTAACCTGAACTATCTTTTGAAAAACGCGGCGGATGGGGAGATGTCGGAGGAAGAGCAGAAGCTGGCGGAGGAGGCAAAGGCCTATATCGCGCAGTTTGATGCGGCTATGGATGATGATTTCAACACGGCGGATGCGATCTCTGCGATCTTTGATCTGGTCAAATTTGCCAACACGCATGTGTCGGAAAACGCCGGCAGGGCTTTTGTGCAGGCTGTAAAAGACGAGATCGTACTGTTATCCGATATCTGCGGGCTGATCGTGGATAAGCAGGAAGAGATCCTGGATGCCCAGATCGAGGAACTGATCAGGGAGAGGCAGGAGGCCAGAAAAGCAAAGAACTTTGCGAGAGCGGATGAGATCAGAGATACGCTGGCGGCGCAGGGCATTATCCTGGAGGATACGCGTGAGGGTGTGAAATGGAAGAGAGCATAACGATTCTGGAGGCCATCAAGCGGGATTTTGATTGTAAAGAGATGGATATCAGAACCTACTCGCCGCTGACGCTTGCTTATATCGGGGATGCCATCTATGACCTGGTGATCCGGACGATTGTGGTGGAGCGGGGCAACAGCTCCGCCAACAGGCTTCACAGGAAGACGGTGGCCTACGTGAATGCCAGAGTGCAGGCCAGAATGATCGATGCGCTGGAGGAGGAACTTACGGAGGAGGAAATGGCGGTCTATCACAGAGGGCGCAATGCCAAATCCTACACAGCGGCAAAGAATGCCTCCATCATCGAGTACCGCAAAGCTACCGGGATGGAAGCGCTGTGCGGCTATCTGTACCTGCAGGGCAGGCAGGAGCGGATGTTATATCTGATCCGGTCGGCCATTGCCAGGACGGGGATGGAGATATAGAAGCGGGAGTGGTAATATGGTACAATCGATATCGTTGTGCCGACAGTGGTATCGTGAAGTGCCGGCGGATCAAAGAGAGGATATAATGAGAGAATGAGTGGCAGAAATTTTCATAAAGGAGACAGTCATGCAGGAAAGCGGCAGAATGCTCATGACATGGAAAAGCAGGAAACAGGAAATGAAACTGAAGGCTTTACAATAGAGGGCCGCAATGCCGTGATCGAGGCTTTTCGCTCCGGCAGGACGATAGACAAGCTGTATGTGTTGGACGGCTGTAAGGACGGGCCGGTGCTGACCATCAAGCGGGAGGCGGTCAAGCGCGGCAGTCTGATCAAATATGTGACGAAGGAGCGTCTGGATCAGCTCTCCGAGACAGGGAAACACCAGGGCGTGATCGCTTATGCGGCGGCTTATGCATATGCGGAGGTAGAGGACATGCTGTCTGCGGCGAAAGAGAAGGGGGAAGCGCCGTTCCTTTTCCTGTTGGACGGCATAGAGGATCCTCATAATCTGGGGGCGATCATCCGTACGGCCAATCTGGCGGGCGCTCATGGAGTGATCATTCCGAAGAACCGTGCGGCAGGCCTGACGGCGACGGTGGCGAAAGCCTCTGCCGGGGCGCTCAACTACACGCCGGTAGCCCGGGTGACGAACTTAGGGCAGACGATTGAGGAGTTGAAGAAAGAAGGATTGTGGTTCGTGTGCGCGGACATGGATGGTACGCGTATGTATGACCTGGATCTGAAAGGCTCTATCGGGTTGGTGATCGGCAGTGAGGGAAACGGTGTGGGCAGGCTGGTGAAGGAGAAGTGTGATTTCACTGCGTCCATTCCAATGAAGGGCGATATCGATTCTCTTAATGCTTCGGTGGCGGCGGGAGTGCTGGCGTATGAGATCGTCAGACAGCGGCTGGGATAGCCGCGATCCTGCAGAGTCTATTCCCGAATGAAAAGTGAAGAAGTGAAATAAATGAAGAAGCGAAATAGATGAAGAAGTTAAATGAAATTTTGATGATTTTCATATTTATGCTGACAGCGGTTCTGGCTGCGGCGGTCGGATTGAAGGCATACGATATCTATGATACGAATAAGCGGCTTGCCAGGGAACAGGAAGAACTGGAGCTGGCAGAGGTGATGGCCCGGAATGAGGAAGCACAGAGTCGTGTGTCGCAGATGCAGGCAGAAATCCTGGAGCTGGCGGAGGATAAAGAAGAGCTGGAACGCTTTATTGTAAGGATACAAAGCGGCGAGCAGTCATTTTCCGGTGAGGAGACGGTATCCTCGAATGCTGCGGTTTCCGGGAATGCTTCTGTATCTTATAATGGCGTTTCGGGGAACGGAACAGGTCTTTTTGGCAGTGATGTTTCAGGAAACGGAGCGGGAGCCTCTGGCAGCGATGTCTCGGGAAACGGGACAGGCGCCTTTGACAGCGATGTCTCGGGAAACGGGACAGGCGCTTTTACCAGTGATGTTTCGGGAAACGGAACGGGGCTCTTTGGCATCGGCGCTTCGGGGAACGGAACGGGTGGCTTTCACGGCGATATTTCCGGCAATGGAACAGTGTCGGGTAATGTAGACGCTTTTGGCAATATCATACCCGGGATCAGGGACACGGTATCCGGAAACGGCGAAGTGAATTATTATGACGGTTCCATGACGAACAGCAGCATATTCGATGAATGGCGCACCATCTACGAACAGGAGGAAATGTCATTGGAGGCCCGCCGGCTGTTCCGCACTTCTCTGGAGGAGACGCTGGAGGTGAACCAGGCAGACCGGGAACGGATCGCTGAGAATAAGAAAGACTTTTCACAGATGAAGATTGCCTGTCTGGGAGACAGTATCACGGCAGCAGCGAATCTGGAAGGGGAGGAAGGATATCAGCAGTATGCTTATCCGGCGAGACTGAAAGAGCTGCTGGGGGCGGAGGAAGTCTATAACCTTGGGATCGGAGGGTCGTCTATCGGCAGATACTGGTCGGATGCCTATGTGGATCGGTATCAGGAAATACCGGAGGATACGGATATCATTCTTGTTATGGGTGGAACCAACGATGGATTCTGCGTTTCGGACAAGGAGTTCGGGAATCTGGAAGAGCGGGCGTATCGCACGTTCTGCGGAGACCTGAATGAGCTGATGAAGGGGCTTAAGGAAAAATATCCTCAGGCGGAGATCTTTTTTGTAACGCCGCTGCCAAATGTACTGCAGGATTATCTTATGAGCGAGAGGAAGTATCTGCTCCCGCAAAAGAAGTTTGCGGATGTGATGATAGCGTTGGCGAAGGAATATGGCTTCGGTGTGATCGATTTGTATAATTCAAATATTCTGGATTCCCATGATGCCAATGTGGTTGCGGACTATATTCCGGATGGTGTACACGGAAATCATGACGGCTATCAGATCCTGGCAGAGCATTTCGCGTCCAGGCTGGTACAGCATTATGAGAAAAAGGAGGCTGCGACTGTGAGAAAACAGACAGTCTCTGAAAATCATGCCGACAGTAAAGCGATGAAGGAAAATGCCGCACAGGTCCAGAATATGGATGAGGCCGAAAAGAGTGCTCCACAGGATTGAGAACGGGAAAAGGAATACGATAGATTGACGATTATGGAAAAGAATTACAGTAATTACAGTGATGAAGAACTGATCGTGCAGCTGCGGGACGGGGAAGAGGGGATCACGGAATATCTGATGAACAAGTATAAGAATCTTGTTCGCAGCAAGGCAAAGTCCATGTATATTCTGGGCGCTGACAGTGACGACCTGATCCAGGAGGGAATGATCGGACTCTTTAAGGCGCTCCGGGACTATGACAGCGGCAGGGACGCCAGCTTTTTTACCTTTGCAGATCTATGTGTTTCAAGACAGATGTATACGGCGGTGCAGGCTTCAAAGCGTCAGAAGCATATTCCGCTTAACACCTATGTATCTCTGTATGGAAGCGTAGGGAAGAATCATGACGGTGAGGAAGAGGAGCTTGTTAATCTGCTTGCGGATGTTGCCGGGCAGAGTCCGGAGGACGTCGTGATCGACAGAGAGAATGTGATACAGCTGGAGCAGACGATCGAGAGAGAGCTGAGCAGTTTTGAGAAACAGGTGTTGGACCTGTATCTGACGGGAATGAGATATCAGCAGATCGCCAAGGTACTTGGCAGAGATGATAAATCCACCGATAATGCGTTGCAGCGGATCAAGACCAAATTAAGAAAAGCGATCGCAACGAATAATGGATAATGAGTAACAGGGCAGGAAGAAGCCTGCGGGTGGAGGGATACGGGAGGAAGAGATCCGGTATGCTGGATGTAAGCAGAAAAGAACTGAAATATAAGGTGGATCCTTATGAGATTTCACGATTAAAGCAGCGGCTGGCGTTGTTGATGAAGAGTGATCCTCATAACGGAAAGAATGGCTATAAGGTTCGCTCGTTGTACTTTGATACGCCTTTTGACACCGATTATGAAGATAAAGCCGGAGGATACAACGAGCGGCAGAAAATACGCCTCCGCATTTATGATGCGGAACAGGGGAGTGCGAAACTGGAATTAAAGCAGAAAAAAGGGTCTGCACAGAGAAAGCGGTCCCTTCTTTTGAGCAGAGAAGAAGCACAGCAGATGATCTGTGGACGGTACGAAATCTTAAGGAACCGTCAGGAAGAGCTGGCGCTATGGCTCTATATGTTTATGACACGGAAATGCTATCGCCCGAAATGCGTCGTGGAGTATGACAGGCTGGCATATTATCTGGAGCATAATGATACAAGGGTTACGTTTGATATGAGGCTGCGCTCGGGAGAGGGCAATTATAATATTTTTGACAACCATCTGATGCTGTATCCCGTCAGCGGGGCAATGGAAAACACAATGGAAGTAAAATTCAGCGGTTTTTTGTTGACACATATCAAAAATGAATTGAACTGTTCCGAGAGAATGTCCGTGTCAAGCAGCAAGTACTGCCGTTCACGGTTGATCACCAAGAGTTAGGACAGAGAAAGAGAGGACATAAGATGAAAGAACTATTGTATGAAAGCCTGGTAAATACGACGGAGGGTCTGACATTAGAAGAGATGATCCTTAATTTTGCAGCAGCGGCGATTCTGGCATGTCTGATCTATATTTCATATAGGGTATCCCATTCGGGCGCTGTATATAGTGAACGATTTAATGTATCGCTTATCATGTTGACACTCATTTCGACGCTGGTAATGAATGTAATCGGCAATAATATTGCACTGTCGCTCGGTATGGTGGGGGCACTGTCAATCGTCAGGTTTCGTACGGCGATCAAGGATCCGAGAGATACGGCTTATATTTTCTGGGCGATAGCAGTGGGGATCTGCTGCGGCGTGTCTGATTATATGATCGCGGCGATCGGATCGGCCGTTATTTTTGCTTTTCTTCTTCTGTTTGGCTTTGTGCGTAATAATGATCGGATCATGGTCATGATCAACGGCAGCAGTGAAGCGCAGGAAGAGATTGAGCGGAGGATGGAAGAGCTGTATGCAGGGCGCGCCTTGCTGCGTGTACATAACGTCTCTCTGGAGGAGGACGCCAGTGAATATATCTATGAAGTTTCCGACAAAGCGATGAGGCGTTCGGAGCAGTCGAATGGTTCCTTGCAGAAAAACATGGCGGAGATCAAAGGTGTGATAAACATCAGTATTGTCAGACAGGATGATGAGATCAACCAGTAAGTAAATAGAGGAAAAATAAAAGCGGAAACCCTGGATAATCAAGGTTTCCGCTTTTTAAAAGCAGCTGCTGACGGGAATCGGACCCGTGACCTCCGCACTACCAATGCGACGCACTACCGACTGTGCTACAGCAGCATAGCAATGATGATCATTCTTGCAATCACCGTTGTATAGTATAGCACAGGCATTTCCATCTTGTCAAGCGTCATAAACTTCATTTTTTCTATCGTTTTTTCTGTCGCAAAGGGTTGTAGTGATATCTCGAAGTGGTATTTAGATTGCTGTGCTCCAGCATATACAACACCTTTCTGGATGTAGTAAAATAGGAATAGTTTAATTTGATGTTTATGTGTATAATTAAGACAAAAACTGTTTTGGAGGAAGCTTATGATATTATGTTGTAAAACATGCGGACATTATTTTGAATCCGACGTTCAGGGAATAGAATGTGATTATTGCTGTGGTAGTACAGACGTACTATTTGATGACGGAGAAGTAAAGGCAATTGACAAATACGAATTAAGTAAAATGATAGATTTTGCACGTGAGAAATATAAAGTGAATAATCCTGACTTTAATGATGAATTATGGAAAACGAGGGAATATAGGGAATGCGTTTCCGAGCAGAATAATATGAAATATAAATTGAAATCGCATATGCTTACGACGGGTTACAGTTTTGAAGGGTATAGAATTGTAGATTATAAAGGAGTAATTAGCGGACAAGTGGTACTGGGCACCGGCTTTTTGTCAGAGTTTTCTGCTTCTTTCTCAGACTTTTTTGGAATGGAAGCAAACTTTTTTTCAGACAAATTGGAAAAGGCCAAAAATGCTGCAAAGGAACGCCTAATTGAAAAATCAGTATTATCAGGGGGAAATGCAATTATAGGAGTAGATTTTGATTATATTATGTTTAGTTATAATATGATCGGCGTGATTGCCAATGGTACCTCTGTAATTATAGAAGAAATGTGATTATAGAGTTGATATGTAACTGTGAAAAAAATAGAACTATAGTTGCTTATTTAATGGAAATGGTTTTAGTTTTTTGATTTCTTGTTTTATATATTTGCTATTTCCAGATTATAATAATACACAAAGATTTTTATCAATATTAAGTTATATTAGAGATGAATATGATTTTCTCAAAGAGAGTGGTAGGCTGCAGATGTTAATTTGTTTTGTAGACATATTAGTTTAAATAATTTGAAAAAAGAAAAATAGGGAGTTTGCAATGAGTCAATTAGGAGCTATAGAGTACAAAAAATTTGAAGATATAAAGCATATTAGAAATGACGGTAGTGAATTCTGGTTAGCTAGAGAACTTGCACCAGCGTTAGAGTACAATAAATGGGAAAATTTTCATAAAGTAATTAAGCGTGCCATGATTGCTTGTGAAAACAGCGGTCACATTATTGCGGACGATTTTCCTGAGGTTAGGAAAATCGTAAGTGCCGGTGCAACGAGTAAGCCGGTTAAGGATTATGAGCTTACTCGTTATGCTTGTTATTTGATTGTACAGAACGGTGATCCACGAAAAGAAGTGATAGCTTTAGGCCAGACATATTTTGCTATTCAAACATATCGGCAGGAAGTGGCAGATCATTTTAATGAATTGGACGAAGACAGAAGACGTTTAGTAGTGCGTGGAGATATTAAACAGTGGAATCAACTTCTTGCAGAAACAGCACATGACGCAGGAGTTATTACAAGTGAAGAATTTGCGATTTTCCAAAACGCCGGGTACATGGGACTATATGGTGGACTGGATGTTGACGATATACACAAGAGAAAAGGTTTGGAAGTAGGGCAAAAAATTCTTGATTATATGGGGAGTACGGAGCTTATTGCTAATTTGTTCAGAATATCACAGACGGAAGAAAAACTACGGAAGGATGAGATTACTGGTGCAAAGGCAGCGACGTCTACTCATTATAAGGTTGGGCAAGAAGTGAGAGGCGCTATTGAGAAAATAGGTGGTACACTGCCGGAAGATTTGCCGATACCAGAAAAAAGCATTCAACAGGTTGAAAAAGAACAACTTGCTCGATTAAAAGTGAAAGCAAAAGCGGGAAAACTGATGTTGGATGAATAGGGGATGGACAGTTTCTATATTCAGTCGGCGCTTTCGCCGGAAAGCCGGAAAAGCGTGGAACGGGCAAAATAAGCCCCCGCCGATCATTGACTGATCTGCGGGGGTCTGTTGATCATGCTGATAGCATTTAATCTTTTTAGAACCGTTGCCTATAAGCTATTGGCCCGGTGTCTGTTCCGGCGGCGGAGCCGCCTCCTGCTGCTGTTGCTGCTGCTGGGCAAGCGCCTCCTGCTGCGCGGCAAGAGCCCGCTGTTCCATTTCGGCCCGCTGCCCGTTGACGACAGCTTCCCAGTCAGGATTCGCAAAAAACTCAGGGCTGTGCGGACACATATTCATGGGAGTGGACGGCGCCGGGATGACACTTCCGTCTTCCGCCGTGGTCTCCGCAGGTTGTGGAGGCGGAGCCGGCTGTCCCGAGGCGGAGGAAGAACCACTCTGGAGCGAGATGTCCTCTACCGGCGTCAGTTCCAGGACACCTTCTGATTTGAACGGACAGGTCTCGTAAGCCGGCAGACTGCAGTACTGACAGATCTGACCGGAATAATGTACATCACAGGTTGCCGTAGGCACAGTGCCCTCGGCGAAATATTCTGTGCGCATGGTACCGCTGCACAGGCCTTCTATCGGCAGTTTCCCGGAGCGGGCGCAGACTGTTGCAGTCACGATACCGGAGGGAACCGAGAAGGACTGGCTTGGCAGCTCTTCATGGATCTTGGCCATTACGGTGCGCCAGAGCTTCTTAGCCAGATTCTTTTCATCACCGGACAGTTTGACATTGTTGTCGAACCCGGCCCAGGTTGTGGCCGTATAGTATGGTGTATAGCCTGAAAACCAGACGTCGTTGTAATCGGATGTAGTACCGGTCTTTCCGGCGATGGCCATACCGCCGAAATTAACGGAACCGCCTGTACCGCTGGTGACAACATCCACCATGGCGTCTGTCAGAAGGAAAGCGGTAGTCTCCTTGATAACCTGCCTGGACTGCGGTGTCGTATTATCCAGAATAATATTTCCATCGTGGTCAACAACCCTTGTATAGAGCTTGGGCTTGATATAGGTGCCGCCGTTTGCGATGCAGGCGTAAGCGGCATTCAGCTCTTCATTGGTAACACCGTTGGTGATGCCGCCCAGAGCGAGCGCCTGTTGGATATCGGAATAGATCTTGCCGTTGATCTCCTTGTTTTCCTCCAGGGTGGTAAAGCCAAAGTTTGTCAGATAATCATAACCGAGCCTGGGGGTGATCTGAGTCAGCGTCTTGACAGCGACAATGTTCATGGACTGTGCGATTCCTGTCCTGAGAGAGGACAGGCCTCTGTAGGCTTCCCCGTACCAGTTGGCCACCGGTCGTCCGTCCGCGTAGTTAAAAGGCGCATCGTTCATGACTGTGGCCAGTGTCAGACCGGCGCTGTCAAGAGCCGGTGCGTAAGTGGAAACGACCTTAAAGGTAGAACCGGGCTGTCTTGCGGTATCAGTCGCACGGTTCAGGGTACGGCTGCCCAGCTTGGCGCCCCGGCCGCCCTCCATGGCCACAACATATCCTGTGCTCTGATCGGCTACGACCAGAGACACCTGGGGCTGTGTCGTCAGGTTAACGTTCTCCCCCAATACTTTGTCGCCGGAAGCCATGATCGCTTCCTTATATAATTCGATATCCTGATAAGCTTCTTCCTGAGAAGTGTAAATCAGATTATAGTTGGAAGAACGGTTCTCCCGCCAGTAGGTGCGGAACATTTCCGTACTGTGATTTTCCTTATCACCGTTGCTTTTCTCGATCGTCAATTCGTAATTCAGATACCATTTTGTATTGGCAGGGAAATTGCTTTCGTCTGCGAACGCTTCGTCACAGATCTTCTGGATCTTGGGATCCTGTGTGGAATAGATCTTCAGGCCGCCGCTGTAGAGCAGGGTATATGCCTGTGTTTCGTTGTAACCGGCAGCGATCAGATCTTCTAAGATGTCATCCGTCAGTGCATCTACGAAATATGTATTGACGGTAGAATCTTCGTTCTCGGAATCTGCGATCTGAATACGGGAATAGACATCGTCTGCCAGCGCAGCGTCCCGCTGCTCCTGACTGATAAAACCCTGCTCCACCATCTCCTTGAGCACTTTCTCCCGGCGCTTCGCGTTTTCCTCGGGATGGGTGATGGGATTGTAGCGGGAGGGATTCTGTGTGATTCCTGCTATGACTGCGCATTCCGACAGGTTTAAGTCACTGACCGATTTGTTGAAATAGCGCATGGAAGCAGCCTGGACGCCCAGCGTGTTCTGTCCCAGGTTGATCGAGTTCATATAGTTAATCAGGATGGTATCCTTATCCATTACCTTTTCCAGTTCGAGGGCAAGGTACTGTTCCTGAATCTTACGTTTCAGTCTGTCGGCAAAAGAGTCCTCCGCCGTCCAGTCCGTGAAGACATTGTTCTTAAGCAGCTGCTGTGTGATCGTGCTGGCACCTTCGGTGAAGCTGCCGCCTTTCAGGATATTCTGGAAACCGATCACGCCCGCACGGACAATACCTTTGATATCAATACCGTTGTGGGTATAAAAGCGGGCATCCTCGATCGCTACAAAAGCATTCTGCAGATCCTTGGGAACCATGTCGATGGTGACCGGGATACGGTTGGAATCAGTGGATACCAGTTTGGCCGTCTGGTTGTTCTCGATATCATACACAAAGGTTGAGAAACCGGTGGGCGTTACATCGATATTGCTCATGTCGGGAGCGCTGGCAAGCACTCCTTTGAAAACGCCGATTCCTGCGCTGGCGCCGATGATCGCGATGGCGATGAAGGCAAGCAGGCACAGCTGTACGAAAGTAAAGCCGATCTTCTTTCCCCATTTGGTTGATTTAGAGTGGAGTGTCTGCTGTCTCTTACGGACACCCTTCTTTCCATAATTCATGATACTCCTCCTTAGGTTTATATGCCCCCTCATATGGTCATTTTTGCTGATAAAATACAAAATGGTAAGGCACAAATACCCTTATACATTATAGCAAAGATCTTCTGGCAAATAAAGGATTTTCATTTTATATTAAGAATTGTTCACAATTCTATACATTTTTATACTTTTGCCGTATGCTGATCCTGACAGTTTGACAGTTTGACAGTTTGACAGTTTGACAGTTTGACAGTCTGGCAGCCTGACAGCCTGCTTAGGCTTCACCGTCTCTGCCGATCAGTGCTTGACGGTATTTCCTCAAGATGCGATAATACAAAGAGTATCTGCGCGTGCCGTAGAAGGGCAGAGCATAGAAGGGAGTGATTCTTACAGCAATGGGATCTGAACAACGATTGGAACCGTATAAGATCATAGCTTACGGGGGCACAGGTGAGATAGAGGAGAAGAAGTCCCGGTTTATTGCGCATGTTGCGGCTGTTGCGACAGAGGAGGAGGCTCTTGCGTTTATTGAGGCCAGGAAGAAACAGTTCTGGGATGCGAGACATAACTGCTATGCTTATGTGCTGGGAGAGAAGGCGCAGACGGTAAGGTTTTCGGATGATGGAGAGCCGGCGGGAACCGCGGGACGTCCGATTCTTGAAGTGCTTTTGAATTCCGGGATCAGGGATCTGGTAGTAGTAGTGACCCGATATTTCGGCGGTGTGCTGCTGGGAACGGGCGGATTGGTGCGTGCCTATACGAAGGCGGCACAGGCCGGACTGGCAGCCAGTGACGTGCGCACGATGCAGTACGGGTATGAAATTGACTTGATTACGGATTATAACGGTATCGGTAAGATACAATATCTGTTAGGGCAGCGGGGAATTCCCGTGGAGGCTGACTATACAGAGCAGGTGAGTGTGAAGATCAGAATTCCATATGAGGATAAGGAGGCCATAGTGCATGAGGTGACGGAGGCCACGGCAGGCAGGGCACAGATCACGGTTTCGGAAGCATTGTACTTTCTGTCATAGAGGCAGGAAGTCACTTAGAGGCATAATGCAGTCTCTCTTCTTTGGCCATGGTCATGGCATCATGAACAGATGGATTCGGATGGTAACAGACGGCTGCAGAAAGGCGGGTGAACATGAGCGTGAACAGAGAAGAACTGAGAGAAGCGGCAGAAATCCGGGAGAAAGAAGTGTTTGAGAATTATGAGGATTTCGGGGCGGAGGATATACGGGAGCTTCTGCAGAAGGGGCAGTATACCAGGTTAAGACAGGTGGTGCAGGAATTAAACGATGCGGATATCGCGGACTATCTGGAAGATATGGACGGAGAGGAGATCGTCAAGGTATTCAGGATCCTTCCCAAGGACATTGCGGCGGATGTCTTTTCCTATCTGGAGATCGAGTTTCAGCAGTCCGTGATCATATCGCTGTCCGATAAGGATGCAGCCAACATCATCAACAATATGATGTCGGATGATGCCAAGGAACTGATGGAAGAGATGCCGGCGAATATTGTAAAGAGGCTGATCGCCAACACGGATCCGGAGACCAGACAGGCGATCAACCATCTGATGCGCTATCCGGAAGATTCGGCCGGCAGCATCATGACGGTGGAGTATGTGGATCTGAAGGAACACTATACGGTAACGCAGGCGATCGAGCGGATCCGCAAAGTGGGACTGGACAGTGAGACGATCAATATCTGTTATGTGCTGGATAATAAGCGGACCCTGGTGGGAACCGTCGGCCTCCGCTATCTGCTTTTGAGCGATCCGGATGCCGTGATCGGGGATATCATGCACAGAAGCGTGGTATCTTTGCACACGCTGATGGATCAGGAAGAAGTCGCCAGAATGTTCAAGAAGTACGAGTTTACGGCCATGCCGGTGGTGGATAATGAGGACAGGCTGATCGGTATTATTACCATGGATGATGTAGTGGATATTCTGGAAGAGGAAACTACGGAAGATATCGAGAAGATGGCGGCTGTGATGCCCTCTGATAAGCCATATCTGAGAATGTCCGTCATTGAGGCTTTTAAGAAAAGGATTCCCTGGCTGTTATTGTTGATGATATCCGCCACCTTTACGGGCAGCATCATCACCTCGTTCGAGAGTGCGTTAAGCAGGTATGTGGTCCTGACGGCTTTTATTCCGATGCTGATGGATACCGGCGGTAATGCAGGCGGACAGGCGAGCGCTATCATTATCCGCGGACTGTCGCTGGATGAGATCGCGTTTGGCGATTGGACGAAAGTGGTCTGGAAGGAGATCCGGACGGCAGCGCTTTGCGGTTTGACGCTGGCATGTTGTAATTTCGTGAAGCTGCTTGCGTTTGACCGGGTGGGGATGTCGGTAGCCTTCGTAGTCTGTGTGACGCTGCTGATGGCGGTGATCGTCGCCAAAGTGGTAGGTTCCACACTGCCGATGCTGGCCAAGAAGATCGGCATGGATCCGGCAGTCATGGCAAGCCCGTTCATCACCACGATCGTGGATGCGATCTCGCTGCTGATCTATTTCAGGATCGCGACGCTCGTACTTGGAATATAATCAGGAAAAAGGATCCCCGTTGTGCTTGCGGTAACGGGGATCCTTACAGGGTAGGGAAGTTTCTATTTTTTTGCGGCAGCTGAGATGGCTGCCCTTTTTCTTAAAGTAGGATCCAGGATCTTCTTGCGGATGCGGATCGTCTTCGGAGTCACTTCCAGCAGTTCATCGGTATCAATGAACTCGAGCGCCTGTTCAAGGCTCAGGATTCTGGGCGGTGTGAGGCGAAGCGCCTCGTCTGCGCTGGAAGAGCGTGTGTTGGTCAACTGCTTCTTCTTGCAGACATTCAGCTCGATGTCCTCTCCGCGTCCGTTCTGTCCCACGACCATACCGGAGTACACTTTCGTGCCGGGGCCGATGAACAGGGTACCGCGTTCCTGTGCATTGAAAAGCCCGTAGGTGATGGCTTCGCCGGCTTCAAAGGCGATCAGGGAGCCCTGTTTGCGATACTGGATATCCCCTTTATAAGGGCCATAGCCGTCGAAGATCGTATTCATGATGCCGTTGCCCTTGGTATCGGTCATGAATTCTCCGCGGTAGCCGATCAAGCCGCGGGAAGGGATGGAGAATTCCAGGCGGCTGTAGCTGCCGGAGGACATTCCCATATTCAGCAGTTCCCCTTTGCGCTGGCTCAGTTTCTCGATGACCGTTCCGGAGAACTCTTCCGGGACGTCGATATAACATAATTCCATAGGCTCTAGCTTCTTGCCGTTTTCGTCTGTCTTATACAGTACCTCTGCCTTGCTGACTGCAAACTCGTACCCTTCACGGCGCATATTCTCGATCAGGACGGAGAGATGAAGTTCGCCGCGGCCGGACACCTTGAAGGTTTCCGTTGTGTCGGTCTCTTCCACACGCAGGGAAACATCGGTATTCAATTCACGGAACAGCCGGTCTCTGATATGACGGCTGGTGACATACTTGCCTTCCTGACCCGCGAGAGGGGAATCGTTGACGATAAAGTGCATGGCGATTGTCGGCTCGGAGATCTTCTGGAACGGAATAGGGCGCGGATCCTCGGGTGAGCACAGCGTATCACCGATACGGAGGTCGGAGATGCCGGAGATGGCCACGATGGAACCGACGCCGGCTTCCTTTACTTCTATTTTGTTTAAGCCGTCATACTCGTACAGCTTGCTGATCTTCACTTTCTGCATCTTATCGGGGTCATGGTGGTTGACGATGACCACTTCCTGATTGACCCGCACGGTCCCGTTATCTACCTTGCCGACACCGATCCGCCCGACATATTCGTTATAGTCGATCGTGCTCACCAGTACCTGTGTGCCCGCTTCCGGATCTCCCTCCGGCGCCGGAATATGTTCTAAGATCGTGTCGAAGAGCGGTGTCATATCGCGGCCCTTTACCGTCAGCTCGGTGCTGGCAGTTCCGGTTTTGGCGGATGCATAGACGAAAGGACAGTCGAGCTGTTCGTCGTTGGCATCCAGATCCATGAACAGTTCCAGCACTTCATCGACTACCTGGATCGGCCTGGCTTCGGGACGGTCGCATTTATTGATGCATACGATAACGGAGAGATTCAGTTCCAGCGCCTTTTTCAGAACGAATTTCGTCTGCGGCATGGGGCCCTCGAAGGCGTCCACCACGAGGATCACGCCGTTTACCATTTTGAGTACCCGCTCTACTTCCCCTCCGAAATCCGCGTGGCCGGGGGTGTCGATAATGTTGATCTTAACGTCTTTGTACATTACGGCCGTGTTTTTGGACAGGATCGTGATGCCCCGCTCCTTCTCGATATCATTGGAATCCATGACACGTTCCGCCACTTCCTGGTTCTCTCTGAAAACGCCGCTCTGCTTTAACAGCTCGTCCACCAGCGTTGTCTTACCGTGGTCGACGTGGGCGATGATAGCTATATTTCTTACATCTTCTCTGGTCTGCTTCATGTTCTACCGTGCCTTTCTCATTAAAACTTACCTGTATTTCTTTAAAGCCTGCTCATTATATCACTTGCTTTTGTATCTTGCAAGTTTGGAAGTAAACTTCCATTACGCATTCAGGGATATTCAGGGATATTGCAGGCATAGCCGGTAATATCCACGCAGAGGTAAGCATGGAAGAAAAACACGGGGTTCTTTGCCGTATTTAGGATATTGCCGCAGAATGATAAGATTTTCTGCGATGCCTGACAGTTCTAATTTCGTCGCATTTCCTATATATTGATAATACAATACAAAACGGAATCATTAATTCCAGTAATCCACAAGCAGAAGGGAGAAAAACATGACAGATAAGGTTATTGAAAACAACCAGGTGGCCATTATGGGGGAGATCGTAAGCGATTTTACTTTCAGCCACGAGATTTTTGGAGAGGGATTCTATATGGTAGATATCAGTGTGGATCGTCTCAGTGATTCTACGGATATCATTCCGGTGATGGTTTCGGAGCGTCTCTTGGACGTTACGGACGACTACAAGGGAATGAAGATCTGCATTGCCGGGCAGTTCCGCTCCTATAACAGACATGAAGAGAGAAAGAACAGGCTGGTATTGTCGGTGTTTGCAAGAGAGATCGAATTTGTAGAAGAGATCAGTGAAAATGCAAAGACAAATCAGATCTTTCTGGACGGTTATATCTGTAAGGCGCCTATCTACCGCAAGACTCCGCTGGGGCGTGAAATAGCGGATCTGCTGCTGGCAGTGAACAGGCCCTATGGTAAATCGGATTACATACCATGCATTTGCTGGGGAAGAAATGCAAGGTTTGCAAGTAACTTTGAAGTTGGAAGCCGCTGCGCGATCTGGGGAAGGATCCAGAGCAGAGAATATATGAAAAAATTATCGGAGGATAAGCTTGAGCGAAGAGTGGCGTATGAGGTTTCGGTCAGCAAGCTCGAGATGGTCGAGGAGGAATAGACGGACCGCCCCTGATAAGGCTCTGTAATGAGTAAAAATAAACAATAAGTTGCATGGATGGATGGATTGTGCTATGATAAATAAATAAAAATGTGAGATTGTACGACATAAGACAGGGGAATCGAGTGTTACTGCAGACAGCTTCGCAGGCAGTAATGACTATAAGGAGTTCAATATGAGAAAAGGCATGATTCAGATCTACAGTGGAGAAGGTCATGGGAAATCTCCGGCGGCGCTTGGCCGGGCAGTACAGACGGCGTGCCGGGGAGAGTATGTAGTGATCATCCAGTTTTTGAAAGGACGGGGGTTGACCGATTCGGAGTTTGTGAAGAGACTGGAGCCGGAGATCAAGATATTCCGTTTCGAGAAATCCAACGAAGACTATGTGGATCTTTCCGAGGAACGTAAGACGGAGGAGTGGCAGAACATCCGTAACGGACTCAATTTTGCGAAGAAAGTATTATATACCGGGGAATGTTCCCTTTTGATCCTGGATGAAGTGCTGGGATTGATTGATAAGAAGATCATCACGGTAGATGAATTGAAATCCCTGCTCTCGGCGAAGCCGGAGGAGATGGATATCATTATGACAGGCATTACTTTGAATGATGAGGTTTGCGTGCTGGCTGACGAAGTCACTAAAGTTGAGACCATGCAGTTTAAGATATGGGAATAAACGCACTATTGACAGATTTATGGTGCGGTGCTAAGATAATCACAATTATAAAGATGGAATTGATAGAGGTTGCGCTTTTCATCAGTAAGATTTTGGATGTGACAGGCACGGGAGAAGGACTCTGAAAGGGGAAAGCGCCGAAAGGGAAAGTTACCTGTGAATTTTTACCTTGGGCATACAGTGAAGAACTGTATGACTGTCATCGGATCGATGGGGCGCTATCAGGCAGGTGAGAGTTGAAGCTGACCCTTGTGTGGTCAGCTTTCTTTTCTTTCAGAACCAAAGGGCTTATTGCAGAGCGGAAAGGCAGGGTATGTATGGCTATTTTTAAAGGAGCGGGTGTAGCGATCGTAACACCATTTCATGAGGACGGCGAAATCAATTATGAGAAGTTTGAACAGCTTGTGGAGGAACAGATCGCAGGCGGCACGGATGCCATCATCGTCTGTGGGACGACAGGAGAGGCATCCACATTGACGCATGAGGAACATCTGGATCTGATCAGATTCTGTGTGGAGAAGGTGCACGGCAGAGTGCCCGTAGTGGCAGGAACCGGTTCTAACTGCACCAAGACAGCGGTTTATTTGTCAACCGAGGCGGAGAAATACGGTGCGGACGGACTGCTTCTTGTGACACCTTACTATAATAAGGCAACACAGAAGGGATTGTTTGAACATTTCAAGAGGATTGCGGATTCTGTGGAACTGCCGATTATCTTATACAATGTACCGAGCAGGACCGGATGTAATCTCCAGCCTAAGACCGTCGTGAGATTGTGTTCGGAAGTCAGCAATATCGTGGGAATCAAGGAAGCCAGCGGCAATATCGGGCAGGTGGTGCATCTGATGGCACTGGCGGGCAATAAGCTGGATCTTTATTCCGGCAATGACGATCAGATCGTGCCGCTTCTGTCTCTTGGAGGTAAGGGAGTCATCTCCGTGCTGTCCAATGTGGCGCCGGCGCAGGTACATAATATCTGCCAGAAGTTTTTTGACGGGGATGTGGAAGGCAGCATGAAGGAGCAGCTGCGGGCGATTGCATTGTGTGATGCCCTGTTTAGCGAGGTTAACCCGATTCCGGTCAAGGCAGCGCTTAATCTGATGGGCAGGGAAGTGGGACCGACTCATATGCCGTTATCGGAGATGGAACCCGAGAATCTGGAAGTGCTGAGAACAGCGATGCAGGATTATGGTATTTTATAAAGGAAAGTATATGGAGTGTCTGCACTAAGGCAGACACTCCTCTTTATAAGATAATATATGAAAATATAAGAAAATATAAGATAATATAAGAAAATATAGGATAACGAAGGCCGATTTGTTCAACGAAGGCTGAGAGCAGGAGGAAAAGGGAATGATGGGAAAGAAAGTAAGAGCGGTCATGCACGGCTGCAACGGTAAGATGGGACAGACAATCTCGGGATTGATCGCGGCGGATGAAGAGATAGAGATCGTGGCAGGAATAGACGCCTGTGAGGGGCCGGCTAATCCGTATCCGGTGTTCCGGGAGATCGGCATGTGCGATGTGGAGGCGGATGTGGTGATCGATTTCAGTGCCGCACCGGCTGTGGATGCGCTGCTTGCCTACTGTGTCGAGAGAACGGTGCCCTGCGTGTTGTGCACGACGGGACTATCGGAAGAACAGCTTGCGGCCGTGGAAGCGGCCTCGAAGAAGGTGGCGATTCTGAAATCAGCGAATATGTCAATGGGGATCAATCTGCTTCTTAAGATGTTAAAGGAAGCGGCCAGTGTTCTTGCCGGTGCAGGGTTTGATATCGAGATCGTGGAGAAGCATCATAATCTGAAGAAAGATGCGCCCAGCGGAACGGCTCTGGCGCTTGCGGACTCCATCAACGAGGAGCTGGAAGGGGCTTATCAATACGTGTACGACAGAAGTCAGGTGAGAGAGCAGCGGGCGAAGAAAGAGATCGGGATCAGTGCAGTCAGAGGCGGTACGATCGTAGGAGATCATGATGTGATCTTTGCGGGGGCGGATGAGGTGATCACCTTCTCACACAGGGCTTATTCTAAGGCTGTATTTGGCAAGGGCGCCGTGCAGGCAGCCAAGTTCCTGGCAGGGAAACCGGCAGGTATGTATGATATGAGTGCTGTCATTGGCTGATTTTGTGATAAAACTCTGCCATAAGGGTATAGTTTATGCGTTGAAAGGGAGGAACAATGGACGATTTAGAATTGAAATACTTAAAGAGTCTTTCCAGACAATATCCGACGATCGCGGCAGCATCGACGGAGATCATCAATCTGCAGTCTATTTTGAATCTGCCGAAGGGGACCGAACACTTCATGACAGATATCCATGGGGAATATGAACAGTTCAACCACATTCTCAAGAACGGATCCGGATCCGTGAGGAGAAAGATCGACGAGGAGTTCGGTAATACCCTGAGCATCAAGGACAAGAAAAGTCTGGCGACCCTGATCTATTATCCGCGGGAAAAGCTGGATATTGTACTACGGGAAGAGGACGAAAGCTCCATTGAGGACTGGTATAAGATCACCCTGCACAGACTGGTACAGATCACGAAACGCGTTTCCTCCAAATATACGAGGTCTAAGGTGCGCAAGGCGCTGCCGAAGGATTTCTCCTATATCATAGAGGAACTGATCACGGAAAAGGCAGAGATTCAGGATAAGGAAGCATACTATAACGAGATCATACATACGATCATTCGGATCGGCAGGGCACAGGAGTTTATCGTAGCGTTGAGCAACCTGATTCAGCAGCTTGTCATAGATCATCTGCATATCGTGGGAGATATTTTCGACAGAGGGCCGGGACCGCATGTGATTATGGATACGTTGTGTAACTATCACTCGGTGGACGTTCAGTGGGGCAATCATGATATTGTATGGATGGGGGCCGCCAGCGGCCATCTTGCCTGCATCGCCAATGTGATCCGGGTGGCGGCCAGATATGGTAATCTGGATACGCTGGAGGAGGGGTATGGCATTAATCTGATCCCGTTAGCCACGTTTGCTCTGGAGACATACAAACATACGGATTGCGAAGCCTTTGCGATCAGATATAATACGGAGTATGATACCAAGGATTTAAGTCTCGATATGAAGATGCATAAGGCGATCGCCATCATCCAGTTTAAACTGGAGGGACAGATTGTCATGCGCAGGCCGGAATTCGGTATGCAGGACAGGCTCCTGTTTGAACATATCGATTATGAGAAGAAGACGATCACCATTGACGGAACTGCCTATCCGATGAAGGATGTTGATTTCCCGACGGTTGACAGGGATAAGCCGTATGAACTGACACCGGAGGAGGAACAGGTCATGGAGCGGATCAGGCATGGATTCGTAAAGTGCGAGAAGCTGCAGAAACATGTGAGATTTCTTTTTTCCAAGGGAGGACTGTATAAGGTATACAATTCCAATCTGCTCTATCATGGCTGTGTACCCATGGATGAGGAAGGGAATTTCAAGAAAGTGGAAGTGTATGGGGAAGAGTACAGCGGTAAGGAGCTTTATGACGTATTGGAGCATTATGCCAGGAAAGGATACTATTCCAACAATCTGCGGGATAAACTGAAAGGGCAGGATATCATGTGGTATATCTGGTCCGGTCCGAACTCTCCGGTTTACGGCAAGGACAAGATGGCAACCTTTGAACGGTATTTTACGGAGGATAAGGAGATCCAGAAGGAGACGAAGAACAGCTACTACAGATTATTGGACAAGGAAGAGGTCATCGAGAAGATCCTGAGAGAATTTGGACTGGATGTGGAACATTCTCATATCGTGAACGGGCATGTGCCGGTGGAGCGAAAGAAGGGGGAATCACCGATCAAATGCGGCGGAAAACTGCTGATCATCGATGGCGGCTTTTCCAAGGCTTACCAGGACAAGACGGGGATTGCCGGTTATACGCTGGTAGTCAACTCTTATGGAATGCGTCTGGTCGCCCATGAGCCTTTCGAGTCCACGGAATCTGCGATCCTGCATGAGTCGGATATTTTTTCCGATTCTGTTATACTGGAAACGACTACGCTGCGGCAGAAGATTTCCAATACCGATATCGGGGCGGAGCTGCGGGAGACGATCCATCAGTTAGAAGAACTTTTGCAGGCTTACAGGGACGGTACGATCATTGAGCGGTAGCAAATAGAAGGCAGATGCATGAGAACCGGTTGAAAAGAAGGTTGCCATGCATCTGCTTACGTTTTTCTAGCGCCGGTTATCGTTTGGATGTGCCGGTGGATGTGCTGCTGGTCGTGCTGCCAGCACTGGTATTGTCCGTGTCTGAATCAGTGACATCGTCTACCATGTTCTCAACGCCGTCAGCGGCATCGTCAATAAGATCGGAAGCGGCATTGCCCGCATCGTCGACCGCGTCACCCACGTCGTCCATCAGGGAGTCATTGTCATCCATGTCCCCGGCTGTCACATCGTTGACATTGTCATTATTTCCGGTGCCGGTCGTTGTGTTGCCGGTGCCGTTTGTACCGTTAGTGACATCCTGCGAGGTGCCGTTTGTTGTGCTGCCCGTGCCTGTATTGGTGTCATTGGCATTCGTGTTTGTGCCGGATTCTGTAGAGGTACTGTTGTTGCCGTTGTCTGCTGTGTTGTCATCCCTTCTACCACAGGCAGTCAGCATGGCAATGGAAAGCGTCATGAGAGAAACAAGTACTAATGCTTTTATCTTTTTCATAATTTCCTCCATTCTGATGCATTCTTTATTGTTGAAGCATTTTATTAAAATGTTTTGTTTGCGGCAGTCTGCTTTTGAAAAACAGCTGCTCTTGTGTTATTATGCCTGTTAGAAAATAAAATATACATGGGTGGTTTTCATTAAAAATCAGGAAAGAAGGACATGACCGATGGAATTTAGACCTTGTATCGACATTCATAACGGCTCGGTAAAGCAGATTGTGGGCGGCAGCCTACAGGACAAAAACGATGCGGCATTGGAGAATTATGTCTCCGAACAGGATGCGGCATTTTATGCCAGGATGTATCGTGAATATCAGATCCGGAACGGACATATCATATTGTTGAACCCCGTGACATCTCCTTATTATGAAAAGACCAGGGAACAGGCGATTGCTGCGCTTCGGGCATATCCGGGCGGTCTGCAGGCGGGAGGCGGCATGACGCCGGAGAACGTCCTGGAATTTCTGAATGCCGGAGCCAGCCACGTGATCGTCACTTCTTACGTTTTTCGGGACGGCCAGATTCATTATGATCATTTGCAGAAATTGGTAAAAGTTACGGGCAGACAGCATCTGGTACTTGACCTCAGTGTCCGGAAAAGAGAGGACCGCTACCTTATTGTAACCGACAGATGGCAGAAATATACGAAAGTGGAGCTGACAGAACAGGTGCTTGACGAGTTGGCGGGATATTGCGACGAGTTTCTGGTACATGCAGTGGATGTGGAAGGGAAGGCGGAAGGCATAGAGGAGGAGCTGGTGGAGCTTCTGGGAAATTGGGGACGGATTCCCGTGACCTACGCAGGCGGCGTGCACAGTTTCGAGGATCTGCGGAGCTTAAGAAGGCTTGGCAGGGACAGGGTGCACGTGACAGTGGGAAGCGCTCTGGATCTGTTTGGCGGTACGATGAAATTTGAGGAGGTATTGCGGGAATGCCGATGATTTTATGCTAATACTGATAATGGAAATAGCCGATATAAATAATGTAGTATAACTTCTTATAGTCATGACATCAGGTTTTTCATTAAGCAGTGCGATTTTCAGGCATACGATAATCCCGCAGATAAGATAGGCTGCGTTCAGACGGATCGGCCAGGCAGAGGCCTTTCGGGGGAGGGTACAGAATGTTTACGATCAGAAATAATATATTGGCCCAGAATGCATGCATACAGTTTAAGAAAAGCGATAACAAGAATGGCGGTACTGTAGAAAAGCTTTCGTCCGGCTACCGGATCAACCGGTCTGCGGATGATGCGGCAGGACTTGCGGTTTCTGAGAAAATGCGCCGGCAGATTCGCGGACTGACACAGGCTGCGGCGAACGCGCAGGACGGCATCTCGATGGTACAGTCTGCGGAAGGAGCACTGAATGAGGTGCATGATATGCTGCAGCGTGCCAATGAACTGGCAGTAAAGGCGGCCAATGGCACGTGGACCGAGTCTGACAGAAGAATGATCGATACCGAACTGCAGCAGTTGAAGAATGAGATCGACACTACATCTAAGCATACGGTTTTTAATGAAATATCGTTGTTTCCAGAGGACGGAGCGGTGGCTGCGTCTGTATCCCTGACAAATATTTGTCATTATGAATTACATATTAATCTTCTGGATGGTTCTTTTACGGTGGAGAGTCTGGATAATGCAGAAGATATGGATGGAATGGGGCAGATTAGCGCGAATCAGACAGGAAAGGCAGCGAAGGCGGCGGTCAATCCGGTTTCTAATGGCGGTAATCTGGCGGATCTGATCGTCAGGGATATGATCCCTGTCGTGGCGCAACAGATTTTTGACGCGTTTCCGTCCATTAAGAATGATATCGGGAATGAGACGATGGATATCAAGATCACCGTAACGAGTTTGGACGGTTTGAATAATATGCTGGCCCGGGCTGGGTTTACCTGGTCAACGACCGGCAATGACAGAGGATATAATCTGGAGATTCAGGTGGATTCAGCAGATTTCACGGCGGCTGATGCTGATGGTACGGGCAGCAGGGTGGAGGCGCTGCAGTCTACTATAGCGCATGAGTTTATGCATTCCGTGATGCAGTTTGCGATGACCGACGGTATGAGCGGAAGGAAGGGGGATCCATTTCCGGAATGGTTCAAAGAAGGAACGGCGCAGCTGGCCGGAGGCGGATTTCCAACACAATGGAATAATTCGCTGATCGCTTATGCGAAGCAGTTGTCCGGCGGGAATGATGCCAGCCAGGACGCGTCTATTAAGAATTATTTGAAGAGTGATACGGTGGACAATCGACCTTACGGACATGGGTATCTGGCGGCAGCCTATGCCGGATATCTGGCGAACGGCGGTGGTGCGGTAACCGGTCAGAATATCGCTGCCGGAATGGATAAGATTTTTGCCGATCTGATGGGGGGGGGTAAGAGCTTCCAACAGACAATACAGGATTGTACCGGTATGACGGCAGATCAGCTGAAAAATACGGTCAATCAGGGAGACGCCGCGCTGGTGGAATTTGTCAGGCAACTCTCCTATGAGTCTCTTGGAGGCGCAGGTTCCGTTATCACATCGGCCCTGAATGTGGGGGGATCGAATATTATAGGTGGTGGCGGTGGAACAGCGGTACCGCCAGGCGGTACGACAGGAGGAAGTCATGGTTACAATGTTGGCATTCAGGTGGGAGCGGAAGCGGGACAGCATATTACGCTGAATCTTTATCGTATGGATACGGTAGTTTTGGGACTTGCGGATACGAATGTGAGAACAGTGGAAGATGCCGGAGATGCCATCGACGAGATTAAGGGCGCTATCAGATATGTGAGTAGTGTGCGAAGCGACTATGGTGCAGTGCAGAATCGGCTGGAGCATACGATAGCCAATTTGCATAATATTGTGGAGAATACCACCGCTTCAGAATCACTGATCAGGGATGCCGATATTGCGAAGGAGATGGTGGAGTATTCTGCCGGTCAAGTTCTGCTGCAGGCTGGACAGTCCCTATTGACTCAGGCGAATCAGCAGCCGAATCTGGTTCTGTCTCTGCTTGGATAATGATCTTATTTTGGAAGGGGAAGCTGCAGGCCGATATTCGGAGACTTGTTTTGAAGGAAGTAATATTTGGAAAGGGAATTTCGCCATATGGGTAAGATTATTAAGACAACCTGCGCGTCCTGTGGACACGAATGGGTCAATAAAATCGGATGCGGATTGATGCATGGGAGTTTGGGAAATATCGCAGGACTGTTTTCGGAAGAGGAAAGCGAAAGGATCAGAGAGTATATGACGCGGAATGCCTATCCGCTCTTTGATTTTGCTTATCGGCTGGCTTATTGTGATCATTGTGAGAGTCTTGTGAGTGTTCCTGTGCTGGAATTGAAAGATGAATCCGGAAGATATGTCGGTTCCTGTAAACAGTGCAGCCGGAAGATAGAGATTGAGGATATCATAGAAGAAGCGGACGAAACATCCTGCCCGGTTTGCGGCAGGGCATCCCTGCATACGGAAGATACTGGACTGTGGGATTAGCGAGTTTCTTTTGTCTTAAAGAGCCACTCATTGCGAATGGCTCTTAACTTTGATCGTTTTATCCCATATTATCCTGTTAGAAGTTGAGGAAATCTCTTTGCGCCTGGATCTCGGGCGGAATAGCGGCCCCTGAGTTTTTGATCTTCTGCAGAAGATTGTTCAGATGATGGAGGCGCTGTCCCTGCTTCACGTCATAACGCTCCATCGTCTCCTTATACAGCGGATTCGCCTTCAAGGTATCGCGAAGCTCTTTGGAGAAAGGACAGTAGGTGAAGAGGATCGAGCGGGCAATCTTATTCAGGCGCGGGGAACCGGCGCCTTCATAGAGCACCCAGGACTCGTAGTCTCTGATAAACATTTCCTTGAAGCTGTTCTTTGCCTTCTGCATGGCAAGCTTAATCTTCTCCTTGGCGTCGGTGGACAATTCATGATTCTTCTTATAAAACTGTATATAATCGAAGTATTCGCTGGTCAGGGAAGGCTCCGTCACATCGTTCCATCTCGGACCCTGGACGCGTTTACACATCTCCCAACGGAAATCTGCGGTCAAGCGGATGAATATGTTGGTCAGATCTTCCATCTGGAAGATGGAGACCATCATGCGGGAAGGCGTGGTGCGCTTGCGGCCTTCGATTTCCTGCCACATAACGCCCCTGATTCCCATGTTGGGCATCAGGATAATATCGGGCAGTATCTCCACACCGACGTATTCCTTAGCGATTCCCAGTTCTGTATTGGTATAGATCGTATCGCGGTAGTAGGCGCTGAAGTCGACGGATCGGATATGATTAAATGCCTCGTCCACCTTCTCCATCGATACCAGCGAAGTGTCTAAATCTTTCAGGATATTATGTTCTGAGAAAACAGGACAGAAGCTGCTGATCCGGCCGAAAGTGATCTTATTAATGGCAGGGAACACACTCTGGAGTTCAAAAAGCACCATCTTCTCATTGTCGTTTACCATGGCAGCTTCTTCGGCAGCGGTGATCTTGCCGCTCGTCTTCAACTCATGCACATAAGCCTGATAATCGGTGTCAAATTCATTGCGGCTGGGCGCTTTCTTACCCTTATAGATCGCCATCATCCACTCGTATACGGTGTACAGCCCTCTGGAAGGATCGGAAGGCAGATAATCCACAATCGAATAAAGATAGGCCGCATTCTTCATGCCGGTCAGTTGTTCGTCCACATATCCGAAGTTGAAGAACATCTTCAGGATCTTGGGAACCGCACTGTCATGCAGGCTTCGGATCAAGGCCTTTTCATATACCTCGTAGAACAGTTTGGTGATCTTCTGGCGCAGCTTTCTGGCAGCGTCGTCGGAACTGTTCTTGTCGGTCATCTTGCGGAATTGTTCCACGGCGATCCTGAAAGCATAAGCCGTCTCTTCACTTACCTGGGAATAAGCCAGTATCGTGTTGAGCGAATCAAGCAGATCTGCACTGCCGCCGGCCGCCGCATCGGAAGCTTCCCCGGTACAGGAACTGAGGGAGTTTAACCGGTCATGGTACTCGGCAATACGTTTACTGTACATATCCTGATCAATGGATGCATGGCTCTCCAGTTGAGCCATCATGGCAGAGATCGCGTTGCTTATCGTAGCGGAATCTTCCGCATCCGAGCCGATCCTGTAGAGCAGGCTGGCATAGAAGTCAAACAGATCCAGACGGTTCTCGTTCATCAGGATGCCTGTCAGTTCGGATTTGTAGTCGTAAAGAACACGGCACACGGAAATAACCTGATAGATATCTCGTGCGGCTCTCGAAAGAAGGCCAAACATAAAGGCCGGACTCTTCTTCTTGTTGGCAGAGTTCTTTACAAGCGCCAAAAGCTGAGAATAGTATCCGCCCAGCCAGTCTTCCACATCCTCCTCCAGATTCAGTTCACTCAAGGTTTCGAGGCCGGGAAGCGCTCGGGACGAGACGCCGTGCTTGGTACAAAAAGCACTATATTCTGCGTAGCTGTCCATCAGATAATGATAAAACTTATCACAGTCAGAACGTGCCAGTGCATATTGATCCAGAATCTGTTTCAGTTGTCTGTACAGGGAAGTGACGATCCGGTCAGCCATATCTGCGTTGGAGCTCATCAAATTGGCTAACTGTTCCCGGGTACAGGGATAGGGGGCAAGTGCAGCTGCCTCTGATGCCTGATAAGTAATAAAATAAGAGCCAAGATGTAATTCACAGATGCCGATGACATCTCCCTTGGTCAGATGAAGTTCGCCACCAGGATAAGATGCGGTGACGGAACCTTTTGCGATCAAATGTATGGCATTGACTGCCTGTTCATTTTGAAATAATGTTTCCCCGGCTGGGAATTCTTTTACAGCCATAGTGTAAACCTCTATCTGCGGATAATGCAGAAATCCCTTCTTTTAATAATTTCATGAAATCTGAGTTCGCGAAGCGACTTTACTCCTAGTATACAGCTATTGTGGAATAAAAACAAGGAATAAACTTTTTCCACCTGTGCGGTTGCAATCCAACGACTTGTTTGTATGCCGTTTATGGCAATACAGACAGTCCGTTGGATTAGCGCAGGTGGAAATTTTTTGGCAAAATGCACAAGAACATTGCAGGTATTTTGTGCTGTACTTTCCGGGAAAGTATGCTAGAATAATATGACAGATATGTCGATTATGTTACAGGAAGACCTTAAAGGATCAAACAACGGGAAAGGCAGTTTAGATGGATAAAGAAGATATTGAATACAGAAAACAAGTTGTGAATCTCTATAAACCGGATGTGGAGAAGCTGATCCGTTATCTTCCATGGCTGGATGAGAAAGCGGGTAGTAATGTACAGGAAACTTTTGAAGGTTCCGGCATCAAAGAGAGTTCGATCACATTTCCGGTATATGACGGCATGTTGATGAGTTTTATCAGGGAAGTGCAAAGGACGGGGCTTTTGGATCGCAATTATCCTTATGTTTACTCAAGAAACAGGATCAGGACCGTGAAGGATGAACTTATGGCCATTGAACGGGCAGGGATCAGAGAGATGGATATTCTGAAAGGAATCCTGTCAAAGTATGTGCTGGGCGGCATGACGAAAGGAAAACTGTGGCCGGAGGCAGTTTATAACGGAGTATTCCGCGGTGTGGTGCGTAAGATGAAGGAGAATCTGGAGTTTTGGGATAAGCCGATGCGGTGAGATCGTATGGGCTGACTGCGGCGGGACGGCAGGGAGAACACTGCGGCCAACAGGGAATGCACGGTCGATGAATCTAGTAATTGTAGGAGAAGGAAACACGGGCAAATGGGAGAAAAATCGGTACAGAAGAGGAAATATATACTGGATACGGCGCGGAAGGTATTTGTTGAAAAGGGCTATAAGAGCGTGACGATGAAGGATATTGTGGAAGCCTGCGGGATCAGCCGTGGAGGGCTGTATCTGTATTTTGACAGTACGGAGCAGATCCTGTTGGAGATTCTGCAGATGGAGGCAGAGGAGACCGATGATATTTTTTCCGAGAATATCACGGAAGGGGATACGGCGGCGGATATCCTGACGCTTTTTCTGAAAGAGCAGAAGAAGGAACTGTTGCAGAAGAATACGCTGACGGTGGCCGTGTATGAGTACTTTTTTGCAAACAGATCGACGGATAAGAACAATATGCTCAGGAAGCAGTTTGATGCCGGAGTGCGGGTCTTGGAGAAGCTGATCGAGACGGGTATTGCCAGCGGGGAGTTCTATTGTGAGAACCCGAAGGGCGCGGCCAGCAATATCATGTATGTGTTGGAGGGGATGAAGATCAATGCGCAGACCTTCGGCATATCGGAGAAGAAGGTGGACGAACAGCTTCTTTATATTATGGAAGGGCTGATCATAGATTAGGAGTCCGAAGTAAGCGCAACGTGCAAAGTATATACGAAAGCTCTGCGGCAGGCATATCCGGGCGGTATGCCTGCCGTTATTGTCTGCGGAAAAGATTTTCATATATTTTTTTGAGAAAGTTGAAGACAGGAAGATTCATGCCTCGTTATAATAGATAGAGTTGCTTAGATGAGCAACAAAATAAGGATCTGATGCAGAGAAGTTCATGACTTGGATCAGGAGAGGAGGCAGATCGTATTAATCGGGAAGAACAATTATCAGCGCTGATTGATTCCTACCAAAATCTTGTTTTTTCCATATGCTACAAAATGACAGCAGATTATTTTGCCTCCGAGGATCTGACTCAGGAAACCTTCCTGTCAGCCTACAATCACCTGAAAGACTTCGACGGGAAGCACGAGAAAGCGTGGCTGTGCAGGATTGCGACCAACAAATGTCTGGATTATATGCAGAGCGCCGGAAGAAGGAGCATTCCGACCGAAGATACCGGCATAGAGGAGACCATGGGACGGGGCCAGAGTTTTGATAACGCACCGGAGCGGTCGTATTTGGAGGAAGAAGTGCGGGAGACGCTGCTTATGCGGTGCAGGTCGTTAAAACCGCCTTATGACGAGATCGCCAGGGCATATTATTATGATGAGCTTAACGTGAATGAAATCGCTGCATTAAGAGGCATGAAAGTCAAGACGGTACAGACGCAGATTTACAGGGCAAGGTCGATGCTGCGCAGGCTGTATGGAAAGGAGAAGGGCGCATGATCTATCAATTGGAAAATGAAAAGAAAAAGAAGCAGCAGGGAGACAGTGGCGACTTCTCCGGATATTTGTCCGAGAAAGCGTTACTGGAACTGATCGAACAGGTGGAAAACGAAGAGATGCTGCGTGCACCGGTCCATCTGAAAGAAAATGTGCTGTCGCAGATCAGAAAAGAGCGCAGGGCGGGCAGAAAAAGACAGGTCTTTGTCTACCGTGCCAAGGTGTTGATCGCGATGGCGGCGGCGCTTGCGGTATTGATCCTGATGCCGATAGGAAGCGGGGCAGGCGGCAGGCAGACGTTCCTGCCAGAACAGACGGCAGCGGTATCTATGGAACAGGTCGCGATGGAGAGACAGAAGAATATAGATGATAAATGGAAAGAATACAAAGAAGCGCGGGAAAGCGGCGGCGTAAGAGGCGTGATCGGTGATATCGGCGCCAGGGTTTCGCAGTTCGGAAAGAGACTGTCATGGGACAGAGATTAGAAAGAGAGGATGAATAAGATGCAGAGAAAGAAGAGCAGGTTTATAGTATTTCTATTGTCTTTTTTCCCCGGAGCGGGGGAGATGTATATGGGGTTTATGAAGATGGGGCTCAGCCTGATGCTGGGATTTATGATTTTGACAGCAATCGTCGGTCTCACGAATCTGGGAGCGCTCGGGGTCTTTGCGATCGCTATGTATGCTTACAGCTTCTTCCATGCCAATAATCTGGCGACCCTGGATGATCGGACTTTTCACAGTATCAGAGACGAGTATCTGTTTGGCATGGGCACATTTGACAACCGGAAGGTAAGACTGGAGGGCAGGAACCGGAAGGTGGCGGCAGGAATTCTCATTGTGCTGGGGATTATGATGTTGTGGCAGGTAATCTTTAATCTTCTTTGCGATATTTTTGGATGGGATAACCGGTTTCTCAGTGCGGTCTACTACTTCGTGCGGGATGAACTGCCAAGAGCAGTGGTCGGCATCGGTGTGATCTGGGCCGGGCTTGCCCTGATCCGCGGGAAACGGATAGCGATTGAGGATAAGGATGCTGCGGCTGATGAGTGGACGGGCCGCAGGGAGCAGCAGCCGGAAGAAGACTGGATGAGGCATATGGGGCCGCAACAGACGAATGCCTGGACGCCAGGCGGGCCGCAGCCGACAGAGAATGTTCCTCCGGTTCATGTGAGAAGACCTGCCGGGAACGGGCAGATGCCCGCTCATGACAATGCAGCAGCAGGCGGACAGATGCCGGTGCATGAAACACAGCCTGTCGCAGACGGACGGATCATCTATGGAGAGGGGCCGGTCGCCGATGTACAGAATCTGCCGGAAAACAGAAATTAGGGGAGTCGAGATTCCGCAATGCGGTATTATGGAGGTTAGGTATGGAACAGGAAGAGAAGATTTGTCGAGTTAGAAGAATCGGTTCGGTGACGTTTGGGGTTACACTGATCTGTTATGGGATATTATTTCTGATCAGGATCTTTGTGCCGAACCTTAAATATCACTTTATCTTTCAGTGCTGGCCTGTGGTGTTTATTCTGCTGGGGATCGAGATCCTGGTGGAGAACTACAGGTGCAGGACACAGCAGGAGAAATTCATCTATGATTTCCCGGCTATATTGATGCTGGCAGCGATGCTGTTCTTTGCCATGATCATGGCGATAATCGATTATGCCATACACTGTGGCAGTGTCATATACTGGTAATAAGGCCGGTTAACAGGATCTATCGTTATTATAATTCTTCGTAAGCGATCTCTCTTTTGGATAAGAACTGTCGGATCGACTGATCCCATAAGGCATCCGGCGTCTTATCCATGAGAAAGGTGTTATAGGAAGTCCCGGTGACCAGCGTAAGCCCGGCACCGTCATAGCGGATGTTCAGTACAAACGCTTTGACCTGTTGGGGTGTTACGCCGGTATCGCCCTTTTTCAGGATGGAGGCCACGTATTCCGGGATCAGGTGCAGCACAAACTGAAAAGAAGAAGGCGTGCGCCGTCCTTTGATGAGATCAAAACAGACCGGGCGTATGGTCTGCCACTTCGTAAATTCATAAGGCCGCAGTTCCCTGTCTTCCCATTCTTCATTCGTATAGAAATCACGGTTCTGATGTCCGTCTATCCGGAAGGTATTGTAAGTGCTGATCACAGCCTCTTCCAGGAGAAAACTGTCAAAATCTTCTCCTCCCAGTAATTTTCCCATAAATTGTTTCACATTCGTAATCTTAAGTGCGATCATAGGTAACCTCGATATCTTGTGAGTGTGTCTGGCCGGGCCGGATCTCTTGTCGTCTTAACCTAGTATAACACAAGTATGCTCAGGAAGAAAATACTTCCATAATAAATACGTCCACTAATGCGGTTGTGTTTCCGTGTGGGCGTGGGCTTCCGTTTAATATTAAAATTTTCAATGAATGATAAATGCAGTAAATCTATTTGCATTACGTAAGATTTCATGTTATCATAAGTAGTAATGAAAACTACGTTGAATAGTTGTGGAGGCCTTATGAATTATAAAATTGTTGTAGACAGCTGCTGTGAACTGCCCGAAAAGTATAAGAAGGACGAGAGATTCCGGATCATTCCGCTCGGAATCGAAGTAGGAGACTACGCGATCCAGGATGATGAGAACTTCGATCAGAAGGTATTTCTGGAAAAAGTAGCGTCCTGTCCGTTATGTCCGAAGTCTTCCTGCCCTTCCCCTGAGAAGTTTATGGAGGCTTATCATTGTGAAGCGGAAGAGATCTATGTGGTGACGTTGTCCTCACATCTGAGTGGAAGCTATAACAGCGCGGAGCTGGGCAGAAATCTTTACCATGAGAAATATGGAGAAAAGAAGATTCATGTGGTGGACTCAGAGTCTGCCAGCTGTGGGGAGACTCAGCTGGCTATGCGGATTATGCGTTATAAGGAGGCCGGATTGTCCTATGAGGAAACGGTTGAGAAGATAGAAGTATTCAAGCGGAAGATGCGCACTTATTTCGTGTTGGACAACCTGGAGACGCTACGTAAGAACGGAAGGCTCAGCGGTGTCAAAGCGCTGGTGGCATCGACATTGAATATTAAACCGGTCATGATCGGGAATCTGGGCGTGATTGAACAGAAGGGACAGGCGATCGGTATCAATAAGGCGCTTGCCAAGCTGGCGGACAATATCGTGGCTGATGTGGCGCATCCGGAGAAGAGGACGCTGATGATCACCCATTGTAACTGTCCGGAGCGGGCGGAATATGTGCGTACCCTGATGGAGAAAAGGGCTTCCTATAAGAATGTTGTGATCATGGATACGGCCGGCATCAGCAGCATGTATGCCAATGACGGCGGTATTATCGTAACGCTGTGATCCTGTGATCCGTATCCGGCACAACTAAGATTAAGATCCGTCACAGATTAAGATTTCATGGAGAAGCAGGCTGCATTATGCGGCCTGTTTTCACATTACGTGAATCTCAATCGGAGACGTGATAAGCAGCAGTACAAGCAGTACCTGTATAATCAGAATCGCCGGCATACCGTATAAGAAATACCAGTGTCTTGTCTTGTGGCGGAAAAGGTGCATTCCAAGGATAGAGCCGAGTGAACCGCCGATCAGGGCGAGAACGAAAAGCGTGGATTCCGGAATGCGCCAGGCTCTCTTGCGGGCCTTATGCTTGTCCACACCCATGACGATGAAGCTTATACAGTTGACGGAAACCAGATATATCATAATAAGTGTAATCGCGTTCATAAATTTGTCCTTTAAGTTATCTTTTTGTTGCAATATGATAGTATCATAACATAAAAAGATGGAGAAGGAAAGATTCTTCATCACAGAGGATCCCGGAACCCCTTGTAGTAGAAAGGCTTCCGGGATTTATCGCGTCATTCGGTTCCCGATGATCTCATTGTCTGCACAAAGTCCTGCCGATTCATGCAGTGTATCGGGCAGAAGAAATGCCTGCAGTTTTTGCGAACGAAATTCTTATGTTCGGATTCTCATGCCATCTTCATATGAAATTCATACGGATATGATAGAATAGACCTTACAAGAATAGATCATACAAGATAACAAGAGAGACGGAGGAACAGTATGAACATTCTGTTTTTAGAAGATGAGCCGACGATCCAGGAGGTCCTGACAGAGTATATGCGCATTCAGGGATACGACGTCACCTGTGTGCAGGACGGAGAAGCGGCATTGCGGATGCTGGAGGAGTGCAGCTATGATATGGCTGTTCTGGATATTATGGTGTCGGGCGTGAACGGCCTGGAAGTACTGCAGTTTATCAAGGAGCAACGACCGGAGATGGCGACGATCATGCTGACGGCGTTAGGCGATGAGAGGACGCAGGTACAGGCGTTCAATCTCTATGCGGATGACTATGTGATCAAGCCCGTCTCCCCCATCATCCTGTTAAAAAGGATGGAGACTATACTGCGGCGGGTGAAGAGAGAACGAAGCGGGGATGAGAAGGGGCTTGTGGTCTGTGACGACTCTTATCAGGCGTTCTATGACGGGAAGTCCTTAGAGTTAACACTCAGCGAATTTCTGCTGCTGCAGGTTCTTAGGAAGGAGCCGAAGCGGGCTTTTACGAGGGAACAGTTGATCTTAAGGATCTTCAATGAGGATTATGTGGGAAACGACAGGATCATTGACGCCCATATCAAGAATCTGCGTAAGAAGCTGCCGGGAAATTACATCAAGACGGTGATCGGCGTTGGATATCAGTTCCGGGAGGAGACTTGAAAAGGGAAGAGAAACGGGTGGAAGGAACATAAGGAGGGGAACAGGAAATGGGATTGCGCAGGAAGACTTTTTTATACAGTATCTTACTGGCGGGGCTGATGACGGTGTTTGTGCTGGGATATTTTGTGCTGATGCTGCCGTCGTTATATGTGGATTATATGATGAAGAGCAATCTGGCCTCGATTAGAGAGGTGCAGCGGGGATATATGGAAGAGAGAAGTTATGATGCTCTGAACGTGAAGAACCCTTCCGCCGTCGTAACGTTGGAAGTTCCGGATGCGGGAAACGATATTTACCTGCGGGGGAAATTTTATAGTCTGACGATCGGCGTAAGGGATGAGGAGTTGCAGAAGATCCTGGATGACGCCAGGGATGCGATGGACGGCATCAGAACAGGGGCATCGGCGGAGTTTACGGCATTGGCGGTTCGTCTGCAGGAACGCCTGCAGGAAATATCTGCCGGGCAGGGGCTGTTTCCGGAGCATTTTCCGGTGGAAATCAACATGGAGAAAAAGGAGGTACCGGGCATCTATCAGGAAGAATATGCCAGGGTGCATGTCGATTCCGAGGTTTTCATCCATGAGGTCGGTGTCTTTGACGGAAACTATCGATATACGACTTATACGGCCATGGGGTGGACGAAAGACGCCTTCATCGTCACATTTATGCCGACGATGACGCCGCAGATCGAGGAGATCACACCCATTGTGAGAAGCAGTCTGCCTATGATCACGGCGGTGATCTTCCTGATCGTATTGATCTCTTCGCGTTTCTTTGCAAGCCGGATCGTCAGTCCCATCATTCGGCTGGCCGATTCGGCCCAGAGTGCGGCCATCGGAGGAACCTTCGAACAGGAGGAATTTGATCCGGGACATGGGGCAGACCGTATGGATGAGATCGGGGTTCTGGGGCGGAACCTGCAGGAGCTGTATGAGAAGCTGCGTAATAATTACAGAGAACTGGAGCACAAGAATCATTTACTGGAAGAGGAGAACGAACGGCAGGAAGTCTTCCTGCGGGCTTCTTCCCATCAGCTTAAGACCCCGGTAGCGGCAGCTCTCCTGTTGGTGGAAGGCATGATGAATGAAGTGGGGAAATATAAGGATACGAAGACTTATCTGCCGGAGGTCAAGAAGCAGCTTCTGGCCATGCGCAGGATCGTGGAGGACATTCTCTACCTGAACCGTTGTGCGGGCAGCATGCAGAAGGAAGCGGTGGATCTGCGGGAGCTCTTACAGGAGCTGTCAGGTAATTACGGCGTACAGGCACAGGACAGGGGAGTGCGCCTGGAGACGGAGGGCGCCGGGATCGTGGAGGCAGACCGGGAGATGCTGCGGATCATCGTGGATAATCTGCTCTCCAATGCGGTGCAGTACACGCCGGAAGGAGAGCGGGTGACGCTTCGGGCGGCAGACACCGAATTGTCTGTCATCAATTACGGGGCGCATATCGAGGCGAAGCTGCTGACGAATATTTTTGACCCCTTTGTCACCAGCGATACGGGACAGAGAGGAAAGGGGCTGGGACTGTATGTGGCGGCTTACTATTGCAGGCGCATGGGGTGCAGGCTGGAGATTGGCAATGTGGACGGCGGCGTATGTGCACAGGTTCGCTTTCAGGACTCTCTTGCAGAGAGCCATAGACTGCCCGGATAGGCGGAGAGAGGAAGAGAGGAGAATTTACGGATGTTACTGACGATCAAACAATTGCAGGTAAAATATGGCAGCCAGACGGCGCTGCGGATCGAGGAGCCGCTTTCCTTTGAGAGGGGGGAGCGCATCGGCGTGATCGGTTCCAATGGAGCGGGCAAGACTACGCTTGTCAAGGCGCTTCTGGGGCTGGTGGATTACCAGGGGAGTATCATTACACAGATCAGGCCGGAGCAGATGGCGGTGCATATGCAGTCCAATTCTTATGTTTCCACCATGCCGGTAAGGCGGATTATGGAGATGATCCTGGATACGAATATCAAGGAGAACAGGGAACTTCAGGAATTGATCGGGTTTTTTGAGTTCGAGGGGTGTTTGTCGAAACGGTTTCATGCGCTTTCCGGAGGTCAGAAACAGAAGTTTACGATTATCATGGTGATGATGCAGAAGGCGGAGCTGACTTTTTACGACGAGGTCACATCGGGTCTGGATTTCGAGTCCAGACAGAAACTGACGGAGAAGCTGGTGGAATGGTACAGGGATAAAGAGGACAGCCTGATCATCGTCTCTCATTATTACGAAGAACTGGAACAGCTGGCGGATAAGATTCTGTTGCTGGACGAGGGCAGAGTGATCGCTTATGGAAACGTGAAGGAGCTTTTTCTCAAGTATTGTGGCGATGCGGTCTATATTCTGGAGAACACGCCGAAGAATCACAGTCTGGCGGCCGAGTTTCGGATGTTGCGGTCTCCGGACCATCTGCTTGCCCTGTCCTGCCGGAATAAGGAGGAGGAGAGAAGGATGTTGTCGCTGTTTGTGGAGCATAATGTAGATTTCAAGCGGAGCAGTTCGGATATTGAGATCATGTCGATCAACGCGAAATCCTGTTTTTACGGGGAGGCCGTGCAGGGCTGATATAGAAGGAACTGTGAGAAAGGAAGGAAAAGCCATGAATAACAAAGCCATAAATAATAGAAAGAAGGGATGCAGTTTGAGAATGATAGGCTATGAACTGCGGAATATCAACGGTAACTTTATGACGCACTTTTTCGGTATCGTATTTCCGAATATTATGAGCCTGCTGTTCTCGACGATGATCGGCAAACAGGCGCCGGATGCGTCCAGACCGGAGGTCACGATCTCCGTAGTGATCTGCATGGCATTGATCATGCCCATGTCCATTATGTTTCTTGGATACGGATCGCTGTATTCCCAGGAGGTGGAACGGGAGATACCGCAGCGGATGCATCTGTTCGGGTTTGGAGAGAAAAGTCTGATAACGGCGAAGATCATCGTTCATCTGCTCTTTTTGACGGGAGCTATGCTCCTGTATGCCGTAGTGCAGACGCTTTTGCTGGATATACCGAGACCGGCCCTGTCTTCCCTGTTGATCCTGCTTGTGTCCCTGTATCTGATCGGAGTGATTTTTCTGGTGATCGTGCATTGTCTGGCCAATATTTTCCGTCGGTTCAGCGTGACCTTCGGTGTTTCCATGACCATCTATTTTCTGTTGATGATGCTGACGGGAATGATGGGAATCTCCACGGATCAGCTGCCGGCAATCTGGCAGAAGATAGCGCGTATGCTGCCCATGACTTATATCAGCAATGATTTCGCAGGGTTCTGGCAGGGCGGATCCTATAACTTCATGCCTTATATTCAGTCCTGCATCTTCCTGGCAGCGTTGACAGGGATCCTGGCGATGTATGCGCAGTATAGAGGCAGGCGGGTGCGGAAGTAAAGGAATGGGCGAGAGCTTATACATGGATGCAAATTTCCATTTATTGTAAACGATAAGATAAAGCGCCGCGGAGGCCGTTGTAAGACATATAGATCTTACAACGGCCTTCGCTTGTTGGGGCAACAAGCAGTTCCCGCACTTATTTGAGTCCGCAGAGAATAAATATATTGTGTATTTTTTTGTGGTTAACATGCAGTAAATTAACGGAAACTTGGTATATTAAATCAAAAAAGGAGTGATTACATGGAAAACACGATTTATGGTTATATCCGGGTTTCCACACGGGAACAGAACGAGGCGAGGCAGCGGATCGCCCTGAGGAATTTTCCGGTTTCGGAAGAGAATATTTTTATGGACAAACAGAGTGGAAAAGACTTTAACCGTATAGCTTATCAAAGAATGGTCAGGAAAATGAAGAAGAGAGATGTTCTTGTGATTCATTCGATCGACAGACTTGGGCGCAATTATGACGAGATTCTGGAACAGTGGCGTATGCTCACCAGAAAGAAACAGATTGATATCGTGGTGCTGGACATGCCGCTTCTGGATACCAGAGACAGGAGCCGGGATCTGACAGGTACTTTTATTGCGGATCTGGTACTGCAGATCCTGTCCTATGTGGCACAGAATGAACGCGAGAATATTCGGAAGCGTCAGGCCGAGGGGATTGCAGCGGCCAAAGAGCGCGGCGTGCATTTCGGGAACCCCGGGAAACCGCTGCCGGAATCGTTTGAGGAGGTGGTAGGAAAGTGGAGAAGGAAGGAGATCAAGATCTATGAAGCATTAGAAGAATTGAAGATAGGGCGAACGTATTTCTATAAATATGTGAAACTGATGGGACTATAGAAAAATAAAAAAATCCGCCAGAGTACACTTTAGCGAACTGATTACATATAAGAAAACCTACAAAATAATCTGTAGACTTATGCCAAATTTGTATTTATTATATTCATTTTTTCATAGAATGTCAATGAAATTCTGTCCTCCATGTTCGAACCGGTGAGAGTCGTCAAAGTGTACTTCAAGGTACCTGAGGAACATGGCACAATGGGAGAAGGCAGAGCATAGGCGTGGGGATTTCGTATCGAAAGCTGCAAAATATCGGAAAAGCGAGAGGATACGATTCTTGAAAATAGCATATATCGGTACAAAGGATCAATTGGCAGAAACATTTATCGAACGGATGAATAAAGAGGGAAATGACGTCTATTTTCTATCGGTCAGAGACTTTCCAAGGACGATCTCGGAAAGATGGAAATATAGATTTTATAAGATATCGCTGAGCGGCGACAATTACCGTAAAACATTGCAGTCGATCCGGCCGGACTGGGTGGTATTTGCAGGGACATATTTTATGGACTGTGTTTATCAGGAAAAAGAGGAGGAGGATGTTACCTTACTGACTCGTACCCTGCAGATCCTGTCAGATAGGAAGGATGTGCGCTTTTTGCTGTTGTCCTCTACGGAGGTCTATGGAAAGTCGGCTAAGAAGGCAGATGAACAGCAGACGGTTATGCCTGTGGGTGAAAGAGGAATGCGCTTTGTGAGAGAAGAGCAGATGTTACAGCTTTACGGCAGGCAGTATGGCCTCTATGGGGCAGTGATCAGAGCATCCTCGTTATATGCCGATCAGGCCAGGGAGGGAGCGACGGACTTTCTGAGCAGAGGATTTGCAGATGTCATGGCAGGAAAGAAAGGAACGGTTCTCGTCAATGATATTCTGCAGCCGCTGCATACAGCGGATCTGGTGGACGCCGTCAAGCGGGTAATGGATTCCGAAAAGCAGGGGGTATATAACGCTGCCGGCAGTTTTGAGATTTCCAGGAAGCGCTTATTCGAGCTGATCGGAAAAAGGGCCGGGGTCCCGGAAGAGAAGATACAATGGGAAGAGACGGACCAATGGATACTTGCGGATAACGGCCGTCTGAAAAAAGAGACTGAGTGGACAGACTTCCATAAGTTGGAGGATCAGTTTGCCGATGGCGGAATCTCTTATGAGAAAGCGGCGGCAAAGAGCAAAAGGGTAAGGAAAGGCAGGATACCGGCAGGTATACGGAGGACATTGGAGAATCTCCTGGTATTCTCGGCTTTTTTTGCGGTCAATTATATAAGTGCGCCGCACAGCCTGTTCTCCCGGATTGAGTGGCTGACGATCTATGTGATATTGATCTCCGTTTTTCTCGGTATACGACAGAGTACGCTGGCCGTTATTTTGGCGAGTGCGGCGTACTTATTTATGCAGGATCTGAATATTTTCAATATGACGAATTTCTACTCTTATGCCGGCAGTGTGCTTAAGATCATGGAATTTGTATTTCTCGGCCTGGTTATCAGCTATGTGACTGACATGCTGCGGGAAGAACTGCGGGATACGCGTCGGGAGCTGGTGATGCGTGAAGAAGAATATGAGGAATTGAAAGCGATCAATGATGAGAATGTCATGATCAAGAACGAATATGAAGAGCGTATTCTGGATTCCAAGTACGGATTTCCGAAGTTGTACCGCGTTGTCAGCCGTCTAATGGTTCAGCAGCCGGAGAGAATCTTTATGGAGATCGTGTCCATTGTGTCCGAGATGGTACACACGGATACGGTCGCTGTTTACCGTGTAAAGGAAGACAGTCCGTACCTCAGGCTGATCAATGCATTGAATGAAGAATCTGCGCAGGAAGGAAAATCCTGGAATCTGACTGCGTATCCGGATATTCAGGCTTCCGTCATCGCCGGAGAGCTGTACCAGGGCGATGTGTGGAAAGGGGAGCCGGCGATCGTTCTGCCGATCCTGTACCAGGGGAACTGTGTTGCTGCGATCCTCATTAAGACATTGCCTTATACAAGCCAGACACTATATTATGTAAACCTATTGAAGACACTCTCGCTTCTTCTGCGTGAAGCCGTGGGACGTGCGCTGGATCATGAAGAACTGATGAAGGAAGAGATCTATCTGCAGGGAACGGAAGTCATGAAGCCGGAACCGTTTCACAGGAATATACTCCTGGCCGGGGAGAGAGCCGAAAAGAAACTGGCGGAGTATTGCGTGGTGCAGATCACAGGCCGGGACGGTTTCGAAGAAGCATGCAGAAAGGCCGCCGAGGGGCTTCGCGCGACAGACTGTCTCGGTACTGATGGGTCCGGCAATCTCTATGTGCTGTTAAATAATACCGGTACAGATGATGTGGAGTATCTGCAAAAGCGGCTTGCGGAAGGTGGTTTGGATGCAAAGATCACCACTGCATTTGAGGATTCGGAGGAAATGGAATGGAAAGACTTTTGATGGCGCTGTTGATCGGGAATCTCATCGCTGCAGTGTGTTATGCCGTTGTGAAGGCGGTGCGGAAAGAAGGGGCAGGCGTTACGGTCTTCTTCCTGTTTCTTCCGGTCCTCGGTTTTGTCCTTTATTTTCTTCCGCGTATTTTAGGCAGGCTGTTTGGGCAGGGAAAATATGACAGGGAGTCTCTTGTTGGCCGTAACAGCATTAAAAAGATGGAAGAGCATCCGAACATGGAGGAAGAGTTGAATGTGGTTCCGGTGGAGGATGCCATGGCGATCAATGAGAACCGGGAGAAGCGGGCGCTTCTTTTGCGGCAGTTGAAGAAAGATATCAGTGAGAATTACAAGGCGCTTCTGGCGGCAGAGAAGGATGAGGATTCGGAGTCCGTACATTATGTGGCGGCTACCAAAATGGAAGTCTACCGAGTCCTGCATCAGCGTTGGCTGGAGTGCAGCAGGGCATATGAGCAGGATCAGGAGGACAGCGAAAAATTCAGGGAAGTATGTGAAGCCCTGCGGAAACTGATAGAGAGCCAGGTTCTGTCCGGCAGAGAACAGGAAATGTACAGAAAGAAATATTGCAGCCTGATGGAAGCACAGGTTTTGATTGACGAGAGCGTGCTTTTGGACCTGGATTATGAGAAGTGGATGGCTTATCTGATAGAACTGGAGCGGTTCCAGGCAGCCGAACAGCTCTGGGACCAAAGGCGTGACAGACTAAAGAATGAAAACAGTTATATGAAGATGACGGAATTGTTTTACCGGAGGAGAGAGAAGAAGAAATTTCATGCGTGTATAGCCGAACTGCAAAAAGACAGGCAGATCAGGCTGTCAGCGCAGGGGCTGGAGAGAGTGCGGTATTGGATGCAGAGAGGATAAGAGAATGCTGTCATGGAAGAGAATGCTGTATGTGGTGTTGATCGTAACCGTCGTCAGTTGTGTCTTTATGCTCTATAACATGAACGAGGAACGTGCGAGGCATGTTCAGATCAGGAATATACAGGAGGAGCAAAGCGAATTTGTCGAGACGAGACTGTTAAAGGATGCGGAAAAGCCCCAGGTGTGGATCGTGGGCGACGGCGGGAAAGATATTTATGAGAAAATATATCATAACAGCAGACAGATCTTTACAGATCTGCATTATACGGTCAGGGAAGTAAAACAGCTGGATCCGGAGAAGTTAGAGCGGGATGCGCTGGTAGTCTTCTGTGACGATTCGGTGGGCAGTTATACGGATTTAAGGAAATTGGGGCAATTTGTGTCCGGGGGCGGCAAAGTGATCCTGGCGGCAGGCCTTCCGGAAGGGAATGAGGATTCTTATCTGTGGCCGCTCCTTGGGATCCGGGAGAAGTCTGTGCGGGAGAATTATAACAGACTGTGTTTTGAGGAGGCATTGCTGCCGGTACAGGCGGAGGAGATGTTCTATGCAGGATATGATCTGTCCACATGGCTGGCGGTAGGGGAAGATGCCAAAGTCTATATTCGGGATGGGGACAGTGACGTCCCGGTACTGTATACATGTGAGTACGGAGCGGGGAAGATCTGCCTGATCAACGGGACCTATCTTGCGGATCTTCACTGCGCAGGACTTTTGACAGGGGCAGCCGGAGTGATGCTGGAAGATATGATCTATCCGGTGCTGGGGAGCAAGACGGTCTTCCTGGACAATTTCCCGATGATAACATTTATTAACGATAAGCTGTGTATGCAGATGTACGGCTGCTCCACGGAAAGTTTTGTCAGGGATGTGGTATGGCCGGATCTGCAGGGAATGTCGCTGCGGACAGATACGCCGTATACTTCCAGTATACTGGCGGCGGCTTCGTCGGACCAAAGTTTCCCCGAGATCAACGACAGCCTGTTTACTACCATCGGCAAATCGGCGCTGCAGTATAACGGAGAACTGATCTATGCGGCGAATTGTGAGAACGATAAGGAGATTTATTTTAATCAAAACTTTATCGATGAATTCCGTTCTGTCTTTACGAACTATGAGATCCGGGGACTGGCACTACAGACGGAGACATTTTCGGAAAATATGCTGAACATTCCGGATGTGAAGATTCAGGTTGTGAGAAAGATGCTTGGCAGCGGCAGGGGAACGGGGTTTTCCTGTGACAAGGAGTATCTGGAGTTCCCGGCGGCGACCGTGGGAAATTCGATGGAGGAAGGAAACCTTTTTGGAATCTGTTCCCTGTTGGGTGCATATGGCATGGTATCGCATGTGTTTGATATCAATACGCTGATCGCGGAGGATGAGGAAACGGCATCCTGGGATGTGGACAAACGACAGATCGGGTTGTTTGAGAAAGAGATCTTGAAGAAAGTTCCGTGGCTGGAGGGAAAAGTGCTGTCCCAGACACAGAATGATATCAGGAGTTATGTGAATCTGGATTATACATGGAAGAAAGACAAAGACAGGGTGGAACTTGACTGCAGCAATGCGGTAAAAGGGCAGGCATTTTTCTTCAGGACCAACGGCAGGATCAGGGAGGCGGAGGGACTGAGCTATGAGAATGCGGGCAACGGTTACTATATTCTGCATGTGCAGCAAAGTCATGCGGTCATCATAATGGAGGAGGAATAAGCTATGCGCGTGTGCCTGATCTGTGAAGGCTGCTATCCGTATGTACCGGGCGGTGTCTCAAGCTGGATCCAAACTTTATGCAGTGCATATAAAGATGTGGAATTTGTGATCTGGGCGCTTGCGACTACCAGGGAGGAGATGTACGAGTACTCTTATGATATTCCAGAAAATGTGAAAGAGATCCGCACGATCTATCTGGGAGACGAAGAATTCCGCAAGACTCATCATAAAGTGGTATTGTCCAGGGAAGAGAGGGCAGTCCTGAAAAACCTGGTGATTGCATCGGTGGAAGAGATTGACTGGGTCGGTATTTTGGAGCTGATCAGGAAATATCGAAAGTATCTGGGGGATATTCTGTTGAGCGAATCCTTTTTTGAGATCTGTCTGGAAGAGTACCAAAGACAGGGCTCCAAGAAGGTGTTTAATCATTTCCTGTGGAATTTCAGAGGCATTTATTTCCCGTTTATGTATATCTTATCGGAGGAGATTCCGAAGGCAGATCTCTATCATGCCGTATCCACCGGGTACGCCGGTATTATGGGAAGCTGTGCTTCCTATGTGGAGAAGAAGCCGCTTCTGTTGTCGGAGCATGGGATCTATACAAGAGAGCGGGAGGAGGATATCATCCGCTCCCACTGGGTGGAAGGAGATTTCAAGGAAATATGGATCAACTTTTTCAAGAAGCTCTCTTACATAGCATATCGGCAGGCCGGCCGGGTCACCAGTCTGTTTGGGGTGAGCAGATCCTTGCAGGTAGAGCTGGGGTGTCCGGCACAGAAGACCGTGATCATTCCGAACGGTGTGGATGTGAAGGAATATGATATCTGTCGAACAAGGAAGCATGGATCGGTGGAAGAATTTACGATCGGAGCGGTCTTGCGAGTCGTGCCGATCAAGGATGTGAAGACAATGCTGCTGGCGTTCGATCTTGTCAAACAGACGATACCCGGAGCAAAGTTAAAGATTATGGGAAACTGCGGAGAGAATCCGGAGTATTATGAAGAATGTCTGGAGCTTATAGAGGAGCTTGGCACTTCGGACATTCATTTCCTGGGGCAGGTGAACGTGAAGGAACATCTTCCGGATATTGATCTGCTGCTATTGTCCAGCATCAGTGAAGGACAGCCCCTGGCGATGTTAGAGGGAATGGCGGCTAAGATCCCCTTTGTCGCTACGAATGTGGGCAGCTGCCGCGCATTGTTGGAAGGGGAGACGGGAGATTCGCTTGGCAGCGCCGGTATCGTTGTACCGGTCATGAACAGCGAAGCGATGGCAGACGCGGTCATCCGTTGTATCAGGGATCCGAAGATGTGCAGGCGCATGGGCAGAATCGGCAGAAAGCGGGTGGAGATGTATTACAGCAAAAGCGTGATGCTGGAGGAATTTCGTAAGCTTTACACGGATCTGGGGGAGCAGAAGGAGGCATAGCAGGAGATGGCAGGAATTGGATTTGAGCTTCGAAAAATCTATGGAAGGAAGACACTGGTATCCGGTATCTGGGGAAGCATTTACGCGACCATGACCGCGATCGGTCCGTCTGTGATGGCAGCGGTCCTGTTTCTGTCATTGAAATTTCTGATGGACAGGGCAGATATCTCAGAGTTGGAAAGCCGGTTCTTTGTCTCCTCCTTTACCTATATTTTTCTGATCTCCATATTGATCTCTTCTCTATTCAGTACGACGCTGTCGCGCTATATTTCCGACTGTGTGTTTCGGGAATCGGAGAAGGAGATTTGCGCCTCGGTATTCGGAACACTGACATTGGGCACGGTTCTGTCCGGCGTCCTGATGTTTCTGTTATGTGCCGGCATGTATTTCTATAGTGACATACCGTTGTATTTTCTGGTTATTTATTATTGCCTGGGGGTGATGATAACAAATACCTACAATATCATGACTTATGTGTCGGCGTTGAAACAGTATAAGGAGGTTACTTTCAGCTTTTTTGTGGGGCTGCTTCTGGCGGCGGTTGTCTATTTAATCTGTACGGGCATTGTTGGCTGGCCGGTTGTTTTGTCGGCATATCTGGCGTTGCTGTGCGGCTACTTTCTGGTAGTTTTCCTGCTGGTCTTCTGGTGTGTGAAAGCGTTTGGAAAGCCGGGAAAGCGGTTCTTTGTCTGGCTTACCTGGTTTACCAAATATCCGAAACTGACCATCAGCGGCTTTTGTTATATGCTGGGATTTTATGTGAGTACGATGATCTACTGGGCTTTTTCCGATATGAGAGAGCAGGTCAGTATCTTTAGTACGACGCCTGTTTACGATCTGGCAATGTTTCTGGCGATCGCAGTCAACATGTCTGCACTCGTTATTTTTGTGGTGAAGGCGGAGACCGCCTTCTACGAAAAGTATGTGGCATACCTGTCTGCGTTGAATCAGGGGTCCTACGCCAGGATCGAGAAGGAACGGGAGAATATGAATAATACGATCCGTTATCAGTTGTTCTTTGTGTATGAGGTACAGTTGATTATCACGGTGGTTCTGATCTGTATGGCAAATGTTTTCTTTCCTTATTTAAATATCAGTGCGCAGGTGCTGAATATGTTTATGATTCTAAGCATGGGATTGTATACGGTATTCTGCATGTATTTTACGGTTATCTTTCTGTATTATTTCGAGGACCACATGGGCGCCTGTATCGGACCATGTATCTTTCTTCTGGTCACGGCGGCGCTGGCGGTGGCGGCATGTATATTCGGCAGGCCGTTTTATGCGCTGCCGCTTCTGATCGGTGGACTTTGCGGATGGATCTTGTCCTTCTGGAGGCTCAGATACCGCCTGGCGCATTTAAATGTCTATCTGATGTGCCGTGGAGAATAATGGTCTTGCGATCACTCTCGTATGGGGATTTGGCAGGAAGCGGAAGCAGAAATGAGAATAGGGTTAGGTATTGTTATGAAACGATGGAAGATAAACGAGAAAATGGCTTTGGTATTGGCGACCGTGACGGCGGCGGTTGCGTTCGGGGTTCTGTATGCCAATTCCCTGATCCCGATCGAAGAGCCGGATGAGAGTTCTGCAGGCAGTTCGCTGGAGAACTGGGAGATGGCGGACAGCGATCTGAACGGGGCAGGGCTGCACGAAGATAAGGGGATCTATGAGCAGGACAGCAATATCTATGATGTCTATATCAGTGTATTTCCGACCAAGGATGAGAGCGGCCAGATGCTGGACTTCTCTGCATTTGCGCTTCATACGGCCAGAGACCACAGCTATAATCCGGTACTCAACTGCAACATCCAGATTTTGGAGGAGGGCGGGAAACCGGATCCGCTGCTGGATCTGGATCACAAGAATGCGACGATACGCGTCAGAGGAAATTCTTCCAGAGGCGTCACCTATAAGAGCTATAAGGTGAAGCTCGAAGAGGAGGCCGGCACTTTCTTCGGGCAGAAGAATCTGAACATCAATAAGCATGTGGGGGATGATTCCAAGATCGCGACGAAACTGCAGACGGATCTGCTGGCACAGATCGACGATATCGCGGGTTACCGGACTTACTTTATGCGGCTGTGGATCAGAGACACCTCTTTACCGGAAGAAGAACAGGAATTTGTCTATTATGGACTGTATACGGAGACCGAACAACCCAATAAGACTTATCTGGAGACAAGGGGCCTGGGAAGCAATGCAGTCATGTATAAGGCGAGCGATTTCAGCTTTGCCATGAGCGACGTGCTTTTGAATGTGGATGACCCTGCTTATTCAGAAGAAGCGTTTGAGACCGTGCTGTCGATCAGGGAAGGATCGGATCATGAGAAGCTGCTGCAGATGCTTACGGCTGTCAACAATACGACCGCGGACTTTGAGGAGATCTTTAACACTTATTTTGATGAGGACAACTATCTGACATGGCTCGCCTTTAATATTTTAATGGGAAATGAGGATATCACCAATCACAATTACATCCTGTACAACCCGGATAATTCTCTCACATGGTATTTCATTCCCTGGGACTTTGACGGGGCGCTCCGGTTTGGGGAACACAGGTCTTCTTTCAGCCAGCCGGATTCCCTTCGTGGCATCCAGACGCTCAATGTCAGTATCCTGCACCGCAGGTATCTGCGTCTGGAAGGAAGCATCGACAAGCTGGATCGTAAGATGAGAGAACTGCTCGCGGACAGCGTAACAAAGAGCCGGGTGACAGAGCTGATTGACACTTATAAACCGGTATTGGAGAAGACGATGCCGCTGTTTCCGGATATTGAATGTCTGGATATGAGACCGGACGAGCTGATGCCGTATATTGACGGTATTTACGAGGGGATCCTGGGTAATTACGAGGCGTTTCATAAGGCGGCCGCTTATCCGGCTCCCATGTTCGTAGCGGAACCTGAGCGGCTGGCGGACGGTTCCGTCAGATTTAGCTGGGATACGTCCTATTCTTATCAGGGACGGCCGATCACCTATAATCTCCGTATTTATGAGGATGCAGGGATGCAGAGACTGCTCTTTGAACAGACACAGATCGAGCAGACAGAATATACTATGCCAAAAGGTCTGGAAGCGGGAATCTATTATCTGCAGGTGACGGCGGTGGATGATCTTGGCAAGGAACAGCTTAGTCTGGAACATGTGCAGAACAGCGAACAGTTTGTGTTCGGCCTGCTGGAATTTACGGTTCCGGCGGCGCCCTGACTTGCAGGAAAGGCATGTTGAGAAGACGTTGATACCGGGAAAGGGCATGGATGGAACGATGGAATATCTGGGACACAAGCTGCGCCATGAGATCAAATATTATATCAATGACAGCGTCTATCACACGCTGCGGGGGAGACTCTGCCAGGCAGTTGAGGCGGATTCGCATAGGAAGAGTGAGGAAGGGTATCTGGTCAGCAGCCTGTATCTGGATGATATCTATCATTCGGCATGGGAGGAGAAAACAGCCGGTATCCGGTTTCGCAAGAAGTACAGGCTGCGGTGCTATGAAAGAAAGGACGACAGGATCAGCCTGGAATGCAAACGGAAATATGGGGAGTATATAGCGAAGGACAGCATGCTGATCGACAGAGAGCAATATGATACCATGCTGGCGGGGGACTATGATTTCTTCCTGTCCTGTCAGAACCCCCTGGGCAGAGAACTCTATGCACTTCATCATACGCGTCTGTTGAAGCCTGTTGTGGCGGTAGAATATCTGAGAGAGGCTTATGTGATGAAGCAGGGGAATGTGCGAATTACTTTCGATAAGGATATTTCGGTGTCCGTCGGCGATCCTGATATTTTTTCCGACCAATATGAGGTCAGACGGGTGCTGGACCCGGGGATCATGGTTCTGGAGGTGAAGTTTGACGAATACCTGCCGGATCTGATATTCCAGATCCTGAAAACAGCGATGACGGACAGATGCGCCGTTTCCAAATACGTGCTGTGCAGAGAAGAAAAAAGGAGGATTTTGTTCAGGTGAGTACATTTTCGGATATCTTTAAAAAGGGATTCTTGGAAGAGGCCGGCAATCTGACCGTCAACGGATTTGCGATGTCGATGCTGGCGGCATTTCTGTGCGGCATGATCGTATACGCCGTCTATCGCGGATTCTACAAGGGGGTTATCTATAACAATAATTTCAATATCCTTCTTGTGATGACAAGCCTGGTTACCTGCTTTATGGTGATCGTGATCAGCTCCAATGTGGTGTTGTCACTGGGAATGGTAGGTGCGCTGTCTATCGTGAGATACCGCACGGCAGTGAAAGATCCACTGGATGTGGGATTTCTGTTCTGGACCGTGGCGGTGGGGGTGACCTGCGGGGCAGGACTCTATATCATATCTATCCTGGGAACGTTGTTTGTGGCAGCCGTCTATATCATGTTAGTGAAGATCAGAAATAAGAAGCATCAGTATCTGCTGGTCGTGAAGTACCAGGACAGTGCGGCGGAGGCGGTCAGAAGGCAGATCGAGCCGCTGAAAAAGGTGTTAAAGAATAAGACGGCCTCGAAGGGGATGACGGAACTCACCTATGAAGTAAGGCTTCGGGGAGAGAGCTCTTCTTTTGTCACGGCGCTATCCGATATTCAGGGAGTAACCACTGCAACGCTGGTTGAATTTACGGGAGATTATTTTGAATAAAATAAGATGGGTCATAGCGCTGCTTCTGGGAAGCTTCTCGTTGATCTTTATGGTGTTGACGGCCATGAGGAAAGAAAGGCAGTGGGGCTTCGAGGAGTCCGACGCAGTTCTCAACAATCCGGACAGAGGGTTCTATATCCAGGTGAGAAGCAGCCGTCCCGATAAGATAGCGGATGCCGCAGAAGTGGTCCGGGTAATCCTGCTTTCTTATGATATAGAAGAATATGGGAAAGAAAAGCTGCCGGAAGAGAAGCTGAAAGAACTGGAGACGGCATTGGAGACGGCGAAGAAGGAACAGACGGCAGTGGTCTTCAGGGCGGCCTATGGATTCCACCGGGATGTTACGGAGCCTGACAGGATCGAAGTGATGGCCGGACATATCGCACAGATTGCGGATGTTCTGAATGCTTATCAGGAGCAGATCCTGGTCGTACAGGCGGGCATGTTTGGAGCCTATGGAGAATGGCACGCAAGCCGGTATCTGGAAGGGACGGAGGAAGAGCAAAGAGAGAACAGGCTGTACCTTCTGAAACAATGGGATACCTGTCTGGATGCCGATATCAAGGTGGCAGTGCGTCGGCCAAGATTCGTGCGGGAAGCCATGGCGGCGGGGGTTTTGACGGGCAGGCTGGGGATCCATAATGATGCGCTTCTTTCCAACGACAGTGACATGGGAACTTATGATGATCCGGGCATGGAGCGGGGGGACGAGCTGCAATGGGTGCAGACGCATCTGAAGGACCAGGTGAATGGCGGAGAGATGCCGACGCCGGGAAAGCTGAATGATCCGGAGAATGCAAATTATGAGTTTGGCCGGCTGCACATAAGCTATCTGAATCTGAAATATAATGAGGAAATCATTGCACGGTGGGACGGAATGCCGATGGAAGGCCGGGAAGTGGATGCAGGACATTATCTGGGCAGCCATCTCGGATACCGCCTTTTTATTTCGGAACTGGTTGTGAGAAAAGCTTATTTTGCGGGAGAGCTGTCCGGTCAGGGAGTACGGATACGGATCAGCCTGTGTAATGCCGGCTATGCCGCACTTCCGGATAAATACCGGGTCTTTGTGACCGTGGACGCCGGAGCGGAGCATCTATGTCATGAAGTGGAAATGCCGGAACTGTACGAGATTTCCGGCGGTCAGAACGTGACGAAGGAAGTACAGGTCACAATACCGGAAGAACTCGTATACGGGCAGGAGAAGGTCACGATCGGATTGAAGATAGCGCCGGAGATGACGGTAACGGATAATAGAGAGTGTGTGGAACTGGCAAATGACGACTTCTTTTATGGCGGCGGCGTTAACAGGCTGTTGTATTTATGCAGGGAAGAGAAGCCGGTGCCCCTATATGGACTGGTCCCATTTACGGACTGACAGACAAAGAAAACGTCTCCGAAGCTTGTCATCGGAGACGTTTTGGATTAGGATCACAGGATTAAAGCAGTTTCTCTCCGTTCTCCTGCATCTTCATGGCGCGAACCTTACAGGATAAGCCGAACAGGTTGATGAAGCCTTCCGCGTCGTGGTGGTCGTACATATCGCCGGTGGTAAAGGAAGCGATGCTCTCGTTGTAGAGCGTGTACGGGGAAGTGGTGCCGGCTTTGATAATGTTGCCCTTATAGAGCTTGAACTTCACTTCACCGGTCACATACTTCTGTGTGGATTCGATGAAGGCCTGGATCGCTTCGCGGATCGGAGTGAACCATTTGCCTTCGTATACGATCTGTGCAAACTTATTGCCCAGGTCTTTTTTCAGTGCATAGGTATCGCGGTCGAGGATCAGTTCCTCCAGCTGCTGGTGAGCCTCGTAGAGGATGGTGCCGCCGGGTGTCTCATAAACGCCGCGGGACTTCATGCCAACCACGCGGTTCTCCACGATATCGATGATGCCGATGCCGTGTTTGCCGCCCAGCTCATTTAAGGTGGAGATGATCTCGGATACTTTCATCTGTTTACCGTTTACGGAAGTGGGGATACCCTTTTCAAAAGTCATGGTAACGTATTCGCCCTCTTCGGGTGCTTTCTCCGGTGTTGTGCCAAGAACGAGCAGATGTTCGTAGTTTGGCTCATTGGAGGGATCTTCCAACTCCAGGCCCTCGTGACTGATGTGCCACAGGTTGCGGTCGCGGCTGTAGCTTGAGTCGGCAGAGAAAGGCAGGTTAATGCCGTGCTGCTTGCAGTACTCGATCTCTTCCTCGCGGGAGTTCATCGTCCATTTCTCATTCCGCCATGCGGCGATGATCTTTAAGTCGGGCGCCAGCGCCTTGATGCCCAGTTCAAAACGGATCTGATCGTTGCCTTTGCCGGTAGCGCCGTGACAGATGGCGGAAGCGCCTTCCTTACGTGCGATCTCAACCAGCTTCTTGGCGATCACAGGACGGGCCATGGAGGTGCCTAACAGGTATTTGTTCTCATATACGGCATGCGCCTGCACGCAGGGCATAATGAAATCGTCACAGAATTCATCCGTCAAATCTTCAATATAGAGTTTGGAGGCGCCGCTTGAGAGGGCACGCTCTTCCAATCCGTCAAGCTCCTCAGCCTGACCGCAGTTGCCGCATACGCAGATCACTTCGTAATCAAAATTTTCTTTTAACCAGGGGATGATCGCTGTGGTGTCCAGTCCACCTGAATAAGCAAGAACAACTTTTTCTTTCATGGTGTAGTCTCCTTTGTCTTTTTGTTTGATCGGCAGAGTTGCTCATTTAGGAACGGCGCAGCAGGTGCGCGGTTCTGATTGCCAGTTACTTCTACAGTAAAACAATATACATCATAGCAGTGTAGAATGCAAGTGTGATTTTATGCATTTTTAAAACGAATATTTCTCATTTTTTATGCAAAAAGTAGAAAGAAAATTGAATAATATGCATAAAATACGAATTTTTATGCAAAAGTGCCGGATTTGCAAAGCTTTGGCGTTTTTTAGTGATTTCTATAAAGATGCGTGATATACTGAGGATACGATTGGGAAAAATATAGTGCTTTGGAACGGAGGTAAAGATGATCAGAGCAGGAATTATAGGAGCGACAGGATATGCGGGCGGTGAATTGGTGCGGCTGCTTATGGGACACAGGGAGGTAGAGATCAAATGGTATGGATCCCGCAGTTATGTGGATCAGAAATATGCGTCTGTCTATCAGAATCTCTTTCGGATCGTGGACGATGCCTGCATGGATGATAATATGGAAGAACTGGCCGGGCAGGTGGACGTTATCTTTACGGCGACGCCCCAGGGATTCTGTGCGTCGGTGGTGAATGATGATATCTTGTCGAAGGTAAAGATTGTGGATCTGAGCGCGGATTTCCGCATCAAGAGTGTGCCTGTCTATGAGAAATGGTACGGGATCGAGCATAAATCGCCGCAGTACATAGAGGAGGCGGTGTATGGGTTGTGCGAGATTAACAGGGAGGATGTGAAGCGGGCCAGGCTGACAGCCAATCCGGGCTGCTATACGACTTGTTCCATTCTGACGGCCTATCCGCTTGTGAAGGAAGGCCTGATCGATCCGGATACGCTGATCATTGACGCCAAGAGCGGAACGTCGGGCGCCGGGCGGGGCGCCAAGGTGACGAACCTGTACTGTGAGGTGAACGAGAATATCAAGGCTTATGGCGTGGCAGGCCACAGACATACGCCGGAGATCGAGGAGCAGTTAGGATATGCGGCAGGCAGAGAAATCCTGGTGAATTTTACGCCGCATCTTGTTCCGATGAACAGAGGAATATTGGTGACGGAATATGCGAAGCTCCTTCCCGTAAGAAGAGCGGACGGATCAAAGAGCCTGCCGGACTACGAGGAGATCAGGGCGGTGTACGATAAGTATTATGCGAAGGAGAAGTTTGTCCGCGTGCTGGAAAAGGGAGTCTGTCCGGAAACGAAGTGGGTGGAAGGCAGCAACTACGTGGATATTAATTTTGTGATCGATGAGCGGACCGGCAGAATCATCATGATGGGTGCGCTTGACAATCTGGTAAAGGGGGCCGCGGGCCAGGCGGTGCAGAACATGAATCTGATGTTTGGACTTCCGGAGAGTGAAGGGTTGGAACTGGTACCGATGTTTCCGTAGCCGGTTCTCTGCCATAGCCGAATATCGGACATAAGAGGCTTCGGGAAACAGGGGTGCCTGACGGGTATTGGACGCAGGCAGGAAAGGAATAGGGCAGGAGATGGTAAGAAGAGATAAAGTCAATTATTATCTGGATCTGGCGAAGATGGTGGCGCAGCGTTCCACTTGCCTTAGAAGGCATTACGGTGCGGTGATTGTCAAGAATGATGAGGTGATATCCACGGGTTATGTGGGGGCGCCGCGGGGACGTAAGAACTGTACGGATCTCGGGGAATGCGTCCGGATCAGGATGGAGATTCCCCGGGGAGAACGGTATGAGCTGTGCCGCAGTGTTCATGCGGAGGCGAATGCCATTATCAGTGCGTCCAGAGATAAGATGATCGGCAGTGCACTGTATCTGGTAGGGGTGGAGGCTGACACGGGAGAATACGTTAAGAATTCCTGCAGCTGTTCCATGTGCAAGCGGCAGATCATCAATGCCGGGATCGAGACGGTTTACATCCGGGATACGGAAGACGACTATCGGGTGATTCCGGTACGGCAGTGGATTGAGGATGATGAATCGCTGGAAGGGACGCTGGGGTATTGAATAAACACTTCCCTTATAGGAGAGTTTTGGAGAGAAAGGCTGAGAAAACAAGATGATAGTACGGACGATGACAATAGAGGATTATGAGGGCGTGAAGACGTTGTGGCTTTCCATCAAGGGATTTGCCATCAGAAGCCTGGATGATTCCAGAGAAGGCGTTGCGCGTTTCCTGGCCAGAAATCCGTCCAGCAGTGTGGTGGCGGAGGAGGACGGTAAGATTGTGGGAGCTATTCTGTGCGGGCATGACGGGAGGCGCGGCTGTTTGTATCATGTCTGCGTGGCAGAAGCGTATCGGATGCGGGGGATTGGCAGACGGATGGTGGTCTTTTGCATGGAGGCTCTGCGGGCGGAGCAGATCAATAAGGTGTCGTTGATCGCTTTTACCGCCAACGACGTCGGCAATGCCTTCTGGCGGCAGATTGGCTGGACGAAGCGGGAGGATCTGAACTACTATGACTTTACACTGAATGAGAAGAATATTACAAAGTTCAATGCAGGTTGAAGGGAAGGTTGAAGCAGGGGGAACGGAAACTATAGCTGCATACATGGAGGTGACAGGATGGCGACTATGAAGATCAGGGAGGCAAGACAGGCATACACATCGCAGTTGGAAGCGCTGCGCAGCCGGCAGAGAAAGCTGCTTAAGGAGAAGGAAGAAAACGACGCTAGATTCAAATACGGCTCCGGTGAGGAAGCCTGGAATGGCGGTTCCGGAGTGGTGCTTGAGCTGTCGGAGGAATATCGTAAGCGTGCCAAAGAACTGCAGGAGAAGATCGATCAGGTGAAGGAACAGATAGAGGAGCATGTCAAGCTGCGGGATCAGGTCATAGAGCTGGAGGTCGGAATCGCGAATGCGGAAGTGGCGAAGCAGCAAGGGGAGGCCATGCAGGAGTATGGGGAAGAGGTGGCCAAGTGTCTGGAGATTGCCAGACGGATCGCCAACGGCGACAAGGTGCCTGCTTCGGACGAGAAGAAGTTGATGGACTTCAATATGGAAGTCTATATGGCGGCCAAGAACATGGCGGTAATGAATGCAGACAAGAAGCACAAGGAGTATGAGTCTTTGTGGGAGGAAAAAGAGGAGGAGAAGGTTGATCAGCCGGATCCGCATGAGATGGCCGGTGATACGCAGATCAATGTGGAGATTCCGGATATCGGAATGGAGGAAATTTAATCTTCCCAATACAGAAGAAATGTATTAGAATAATAAACAGTGCGTGAAAACAAAGTGCGAAAACAAAGCGGATACTATGAGTAAAGAGCAGAAAGGAAAGTTCATGAAAATAATAGAAGGCGGCGTCACAGCGGCACAGGGCTTTGAGGCGGCGGGCATCGAAGCAGCGATCAAATATCAGAACAGAAAGGATATGGCGATGGTGTACAGCAAGACACCCTGCCGGGCAGCGGGTGTCTTTACCAGTAACGTGGTGAAGGCGGCGCCGGTGTTGTGGGACAGGGAGATCGTGGAGAATTCTCCTGCCGTGCATGCCGTGATCGTGAATTCCGGCATTGCCAATGCCTGTACCGGCAAGGCAGGGTATGAATGCTGCAGGCAGACTGCGGAGAAGACGGCGCAGCTGCTTAAGATTTCTCCGGATGCGGTTCTGGTGGCATCAACCGGCGTGATCGGCAATCAGATTCCGCTGGATAAGCTTTTGGCAGGGGTGGAGAAGCTGGCGGCGGCCAGGGCCGATACGCAGGAAGCGGGCACCTTGGCGGCGGAAGCCATCATGACCACGGATACGGTGTCCAAGCAGGCAGCGGTTCAGATTGAGCTGGGCGGCAGGACGGTGACGGTCGGCGGCATGTGCAAGGGATCCGGCATGATCCACCCGAATATGTGTACCATGCTCGCCTTTGTGACCACAGACGCGGCTATTTCCAGGGAGCTTTTGCAGGAGGCGCTGCGGGAGGATGTGACGGACACTTTCAATATGATCTCCGTGGACGGGGATACGTCCACCAACGACACGCTGGTGGCGCTGGCAAACGGTATGGCCGGCAATCCGGAGATCACCTGTAAGAATGCGGATTATGCCAGGTTTAAAGAAGCGCTTGGATATATCAACACCACACTGGCAAAGAAGATGGCCGGGGACGGGGAGGGTGCGACGGCCCTGTTTGAGACGAAGGTGATCCATGCGGATACCAAGGAGAATGCGCGGATACTAAGTAAGTCGGTGATCGGTTCGAGCCTGTGCAAGGCGGCGATCTTTGGCCATGATGCGAACTTCGGCCGCTTCCTGTGTGCGCTCGGTTATTCCGGGGTGCAGTTTGATCCGGAGAAGATCGAGCTGTATTTTCAGAATGCGGAAAAGAGCATCCTCATCTACAAGGACGGGTCGGCGCTGGATTACAGTGAGGAAGAGGCGGCGCAGGTGCTGGCTTCCCCCGAAGTTACCGTGCTGGTGGATATGCATATGGGAGATGCCGAGGCGACGGCCTGGGGATGCGACTTGAGCTATGAGTATGTGAAGATCAATGCGGATTACAGGAGCTGATGCGGGCTGCGCATTGAAGGGCAAACAGGAAAAACTAAATTGTATAAAGGACAGTTGAGAATATGGAACAGAAAGAAATGGATAAGATATTGGGAAAGGCCGAGGTCCTGATCGAGGCCCTGCCCTATATTCAGAAATTTAACCGTAAGATTATCGTAGTGAAATACGGCGGCAGCGCCATGAGTGACGAGGAACTGCAGCGGAATGTCATTAAGGACGTGACGCTGCTTAAGCTGGTAGGTTTTAAGCCGATCATTGTGCACGGCGGCGGCAAGGAGATCAGCCGCTGGGTGGGCAAGGTCGGTAAGGAGGCGCGGTTCGTGAACGGCCTGCGGGTGACGGATGAGGAGACCATGGAGATCGCGGAGATGGTCCTGAACAAAGTCAATAAGAATCTGGTGCGGATGGTGGAAGAGCTGGGTGTCAGAGCCGTGGGGATCAGCGGCAAGGACGCAGGACTTCTGCAGTGTACGAAGAAATGTCCGGACGGCGAGGATATCGGCTATGTGGGCGAGATCTGCGGTGTGGATCCCAAGGTGCTCTATGACCTGTTGGAGAAGGATTTCCTGCCCATCGTGGCGCCGATCGGACTGGATCAGGCGTTTATGACTTATAATATCAATGCGGACGATGCGGCCTGCGCCATTGCCAAGGCAGTGGGAGCGGACAAGCTGGTTTTCCTGACGGATATCGAAGGGCTTTACCGGGATATCAATGACAAGGGAAGCTTTATTTCAAGACTGTCGGCAACCCAGGCGGATGAACTGATCGGCAGCGGCTGCATCGGCGGCGGGATGCTGCCGAAGCTGAGTAACTGCACGGATGCCATCAAGGAGGGCGTCAACAGAGTTCATATTCTGGACGGGAGAATCGCACACTGCCTGCTGCTGGAGATCTTTACCAATGAGGGGATCGGAACCGCTATTATTTCGGATGAGGATATGGCATAAGGGGATGACCGGCGGCCGTCAGATGCAGGGAACGTTAAGAATAAGAAGGAATAGAGGAACTAAGAAGGAATAGTCCGGGATCCGCAGCTTGAAGCAGGAATGCCGGAAGAGAACGCGCAGAGGCGAAGAGAGTAGAAGAGGAAAAGCGAATGAGTACAACAATGCAGCAGTATATCGATGAGGCGGAGAAGGCTCTTTTACATACGTACAACCGTTATCAGGTGGTATTTGAGAAGGGTGACGGCGTGTATCTGTATGATATGGATGATAAGCGTTATCTGGATTTCGTGTCCGGGATCGCAGTGTTTGCGCTGGGATATCATCATGAGGAGTACAACGACGCCTTGAAGGCACAGATCGATAAGATCATCCATACTTCCAATTATTATTATAATCTGCCGGCCATCGAAGCCGCCGTGAAACTGAAGGAAGTTTCCGGCATGGACCGGGTGTTCTTCACTAACAGCGGCGCGGAAGCCGTGGAGGGTGCGGTCAAGACGGCCAGGAAGTATGCCTTTTTGAAGGACGGCAGGACGGATCATGAGATCATTGCCATGAACCATTCCTTCCACGGCAGGACTATGGGGGCGCTTTCGGTGACGGGCAACCCGCATTACAGGGAAGCTTTCGAGCCGATGATCGGACATATCCGCTTTGCCGATCTGAATGATTTCGACAGCGTGATGGCGCAGGTGACGGATAAGACGTGTGCGATCCTGTTCGAGACGGTGCAGGGGGAGGGCGGTATCTATCCGGCCACGGAAGAATTTATGCGCAAGGTGCGGAAGCTCTGTGATGAGCGGGATATCCTGATGATATTAGACGAGATCCAGTGCGGCATGGGGCGAACAGGCGCGATGTTTGCATGGCAGCGTTACGGCATTAAGCCGGATGTGATGACGGTGGCGAAGGCTTTGGGATGCGGTGTGCCGGTGGGCGCTTTTCTGATGACGGAAAAGGTGGGTGCGCATTCCCTTGTGGCAGGTGACCATGGCAGCACCTACGGTGGTAATCCGTTGGCCTGTGCGGCTGTGAGCAAGGTGATCGACCTGTTCGAGAAGAAGAATATACTTGTAAATGTAAAGGAGACAGGCGCTTATCTGGAGGCATGTCTTGATGGCCTGGCGGAAGAGTTCGACTGCGTGAAAACGCGCAGAGGCGTGGGGCTGCTGCAGGGGTTGGTTTTTGACAGACCTGTGGGAGAAATCATCACGAAGGCCATGGACAAGGGGCTGGTGCTGATCAATGCCGGATCAGATATTATCAGGTTTGTGCCGCCGCTTGTGATCACGAAGGAGCATGTGGACGATATGATGAAGATCCTGCGGGAAAGCATACAGGAAATTTGTTATAAGTAAGAGGATTTAAGGAGATAGAAGTGGCTTTGAGAAAACGATTGATCACGATTCTGATCATTGCACTCTGTGCCGGCGGTGTGTATGCGGCAGGGCATTTCGGGCTGCCGATCCGGCAGAGTGAGGAAACGGAAACGGAGGAGGATTCTCTGTTTGGACACCGGGAAACACTTTATCTGTGGTATACGGATGAAGCGCTGACCGATTATCTGAACAGTGTGGCGGTGGCATACAGCGAGTATCAGGATGAAGTGCGTGTAATGCCCGTCTATACGTCAGGCAGGGAGTATTTGGAGACGGTCAACCAGGCCTCGCTCCACACGGAGGAAGTGCCGGATCTGTATATTGTCAGCAATGATTCTCTGGAGAAGGCGTATCTGGCGGGACTTGCCTCGGAGATCAGACTGCCGGCAGGGGTTTCGGCTATGGACCAGTGGCTGCCCGAGACTGCTGTCGGGGCGGTGACCTACGGGGAGAAACAGATTGCCTATCCCTTTTATTTTGAGACAAGCTGTTTTCTGTATAACAGGACTTATCTTGAGGATTGGGCCAGGGGGCAGATCGAGGCCGAGCAGGATGAGGCGGCCGCGAAAGAGGCACAGCAGCAGATTGATGACGGCCGGGAGCCGGAGACAGAGAGTGCCGGGGACGGCGGCGATGAGACGGCCATAGCAGACGGCGGCCAGGAGACAGACGATGCGGGTGCAGCGGCTGCGGGCAGTGAGGAAGAAGCGGTCGAGGAACGGGTGGCCAGCGCCCTGCCGGATACGATCGACGATATTCGCACATTTGCGGATGTATATGATGCGCCGGAACAGGTGGAGGCTGTCTTTAAATGGGATGTGTCGGATATTTTCTACAATTATTTCTTCGTAGGGGATGCGATTGATGTGGGCGGCGTTAACGGAGATCAGGCGAATTCGATCCATATTTACAATGAGAATGCGATCAAGTGTATGCGGGTCTATCAGGACCTGAACCAGTTCTTTTCCATCGATACGAAGGAGATCAGTTACGACGGCGTGCTGCAGGACTTTATGGACGGCAAGATCGTATATACGGTAGCCACGTCCGATGCGCTCTCCAAGATCGAGACGGCGAAAGAGGAAGGGAAGTTCGCATATGAATATGGGGTATCCATGCTGCCGGATGTGAGTGAGGAGCTAAGCTCGGCTTCTTTGTCCGTCACACAGTGCGTGGTGATCAACGGATACTCTGTGAAAAAGGAGATGGCGAACGATTTCGCGCTGTATCTGACAAGGCAGGCTTCGGAGCAGCTATTTGCCAGAACAGGTAAGCTGCCGGTCAGCGATACGGGTGATACGTATGAGAATGCGGACAGACTGGCATTCCTGCAGGAATATGAGTGTTCCGTCCCGATGCCCAAGATGATCGAGACGAGTAATTTCTGGGTGGAGCTGGAAATTACTTTCGCAAGGATATGGAGCGGAGAAGATGCAAACAGTGGACTGAAAACCTTGTCCGAGAAGATCATGTCGCAGGTTGTCGGCGGAGAATACGAGGAAGCGTATATTGATGTGCCGGAGGAGGTCGAGGAAGAGTACGTGGACGAGGAGACGTCAGATGAAGAGAGCGGCGGAGACGATTGAGAACATAACATAACGTGAAGCCGGAAATCAGCGACAGCTGAGAACGATACACAGGATGGTGAACCAGGCACAATGGAAAATACACAGGGACTTTCATAGTATGGACGGTCATGCGGCCCGCCAAGCGGCAGGCTAAGCATGATGTAAGTTTACTATGGAAGTCCTTCTGTGTAGGATAAAGAAGTTTTGCAGGCTTACAATGTAAAGATGTGAGGATGGTCTCAGCCTTTCATCTTCGAGGCTGTATTCCGGCTGATTATCTTCCCGATCAGCAGTATGAGCAAGAAATACATTGCACATACGACAATCCCCGCACTAAAGCTCCTTAAGGCAAGTACATACCAAAGGTGTTTTATTCTTGCAATTTGATAGGGGGCTATCTCCCCGCGTTCGAGAACGGCAAATCCCAAGATGGCGATTGGATAACAGGCGCCAAAGATAAAGGCTGTAAATGCGCCTAAAGCAGTCAGCACTTTTTGATAAAATCTCACTTTTTTGAGGGGATTTGTTTTCAGTTCGGCAAGTGTGGTCTGAACAGCTATCTGCATTTCCATGGCATCCATCTTTTCTTTACATTCTTTGCATTCGTCTAAATGAGTATCAATATCCTTTTTCGTCTGTTCCGATAACAGATCATCCTGGTATAGCGGTAATAAATCCGAAATAATATAACAGGGAAGTTCTTTATTCATCTCTCAGCATCTCCTTTACAATTTTTTGTTTTCCTCTGAAAAAAGTGACTCTTGTCCAGTTTTCTGTTTTGCCAATGATCTCTCCGATTTCGGCAAAAGATAAGTTGCTGATCAGCCTTAGATACATTACTTCACGCATAGGTTCATTCATATCATGGATCAACCGTAATATTTCTTTCTGTTCCCATTGAACATTGGTTTCTTTCGTATCCCTTATTTCCGGAATATCATCCTCTATGGATAAAAGTTCCTGATGCCTTTTTAAATATTTCAGCCAAACGTTTTTGGCGATGCCGCACAACCATGTCAAAACGGAACTGTTTCCCCGAAATCGGTCAATACTCTGAACGGCCTGAAAAAAAGTCTCCTGCGTAAGTTCTTCCGCGAGGTGTTCATTATTTGTCTTACTCAATAAGAACAGAAATACTTTTCTGGAATACATCTCATAGATTTCTTCGATCGATTGCACTTTAGGCCTCCTTTCTACCCGTTAGTACCAAATCCTGTCCGTTTGTTACAAGTATATTTCTATTTGTCCGTGCCGCCAAGCTGTTTTTGTATGCCGTATGGCATGATAACAGAGAAAGCGTTATTGGGTGGTATGTATAGTAATAGAAGAAATGGAAATAATATGGCAGAGAATCCTGAAGACAGAGGTCTTTTTTATATGAAAGGAGTATCCTATGTTTGGTTTTTTGATCGCGTTATTGTCAGGGGCGCTTATGAGCGTGCAGGGGGTATTTAATACCCAGGTAACGAAAAGTTCCGGTATCTGGGTGGCAAACGCCTTCGTGCAGTTTACGGCGCTGCTTGTCTGTCTGGCGGCATGGCTTGTCACGGACAGATCTTCTTTTGCCGCGCTGTGGAAAGTGGAACCGAAATACATGCTTCTTGGAGGTGCGATCGGCGCTTTCATCACCTACACAGTGATCAAGGGTATGGAGATGCTCGGACCGGCCAGATCCGTGATGATCATCGTTATCTCGCAGCTGATCGTCGCCTATCTGATTGAGCTTTTTGGCCTGTTTGGTGTGGAAAAGCAGCCGCTTGAAATGCGCAAGATCGTTGGGATGGGAATTGCTGTCGCCGGAATTGTGATTTTTAAGTGGACATAAAGGGTAATTTACTTTACAATGGAAATACAGTGCATAGCGGGAACCTCCTTACCAGATCACAGTGTCCGGAAAGGAAACTATGTATTATCAGAGAAAAGTTAATAATTGGAGAATGATTGCAGCCGTGATGGCTGTGGGTGTTGTGATCTGCATCTTACCGGGATGTACCCGCAGGGAACAGCTTGTGTTGGAAGTATCGGGTAAGAATGAGGCGGCAGATGAGAGCGGAAGAGAAGAACAGGATCTTCTGCTGCCTGCAGATACGGTGGAAGAGACGAAGCAGGCGGCACAGCGTGCGGCGGATGCGGAAGCGCAGCCGGAGCAGCAGGTGCCGGGGCAGACGCAGACAGCGTCTGACGAACGGATGCCGCCGCCTAAAGAGGAAACGATCTGCGTGCATGTCTGCGGCGCGGTGGGCAGCGCCGGTGTCTACGAACTTCCGACAGGCAGCCGCGTATTCGAGGCGGTGGAGATGGCCGGTGGTTTTACGGCGGATGCGGATGAGAGTTATGTTAACCAGGCACAGCGTTTATCGGACGGTGATAAGCTGGTGATTCCTACCAGGGAGCAGGTGCAGGATGTGGAGGAAGGCGTAGCAGCCGGCGCTTTACAGATCGGTATCGTGGAGCAGCCTGCGGTAAGCGGTTCTGATGAGGACAACGCGAATGGCGGTTCGAGTTCCGGTTCCGGTGCGCCGGCCTCCGCATCAGACGGCAGGATCAATATCAATACGGCTTCCGAGGCACAGCTGTGCGAGATTCCGGGGATCGGCGCCGTGAGAGCGGCGGCGATCGTGGCTTACAGACAGGAAGCGGGCGGCTTCTCGTCGATAGAAGATATCATGAACGTAAGCGGGATCAAGGAAGGGACTTTTGCAAGAATTAAAGACAGGATCAAAGTAAATTAGGGGTGTGTTTGGGGAATGGGACAGAAAGTATTAGTGGTTGATGATGAAAAACTGATCGTAAAGGGCATCCGTTTCAGCCTGGAACAGGACGGCATGGAAGTGGATTGTGCCTATGACGGAGAGGAAGCGCTTGAACTGGCGAAGAACAATACATATGACATGGTGCTTCTGGATGTCATGCTGCCTAAGATGACAGGGTTTGAAGTTTGTCAGCAGATTCGAGAATTTTCCAACGTGCCTATTGTTATGTTAACTGCTAAAGGCGAAGATATGGATAAGATCCTCGGGCTGGACTACGGCGCTGACGATTATATCACCAAACCATTCAATATTCTGGAAGTCAAGGCCAGGATCAAGGCGATCATGCGCAGAACTGCCCGCGGCAATGACAGCAGAACTGCCGCGAAGGTAGTGGAGAAGGGCGGTATGCGGTTAGACTGCGATAGCAGAAGAGTCTATATTGACGGCAAGGAGATCAATCTGACGGCGAAAGAATACGAGGTGCTGGAGCTGTTGATGAAGAACCAGGGTAAGGTCTACAGCAGGGAGAATCTGTTGAAGCTTGTGTGGGGGAATGATTACCCGGGAGATGTCAGAACTGTGGATGTACATATCAGAAGATTGAGAGAAAAGATCGAGAGCATCCCAGGCGAGCCGGTATATGTCAGAACTAAATGGGGTGTAGGTTATTATTTTGCTTAAAAATAAACTGTGTAACATAAAAATTCTTAGAAGTCTGAAATCCAGAATCTTCCTGATCCTGCTCATAGTCGGATTGGTTCCTTGTATCAGTATGCGGTTTGCGATCCTGCAGAACTATGAGCAGCATGCTGTCAGCGTCAAAATTTCCGACGTCTCCACACAACTTAAAATCCTGGCAAATCATCTGATCACATATCATTACCTGCAGGATACTTCCTCCGAAGTGATCAATGCGGAGCTGGATCAGCTGTCCAGTCTCTATGACGGCCGCGTGCTGGTAATCAACAATGATCTTAAGGTAGTGAAGGATACTTATGGGATCAGCGAGAACAAAACCATTATCTCCGAGGAAGTAGTGCGCTGCATTAAGGGGGAGAATACCAGCCGGTATGATAAGAACAACGGTTATGTGGAGATGACGATTCCCATTACGGAGACGGTTACGTTCGGCGGCGACGGGAAAGATAAGGTGGAGAGAATAGAGATCGTGCGGGGCGTTATGCTGGTGAGCGCGTCAACGGACAGTATCGGGGTGACGCTGGAGATCCTCAGCCGCAAGGCGCTGATCGTGGAGATCATCGTTATCCTGGCGATCATCATCGTTTCGGTTCTGGCGGCGAAAGGCCTGATCCGGCCCTTCGAGAAAATAACGGAAGCACTGAATCAGGCGCAGGAAGGGTATACGGATGATCCGATCTCCGTTACCGACTGCCTGGAAACAGAACATATAGGGGATGCTTTTAACCGGGTGCTTGGCAGAATGAAGGTGTTGGATACTTCGAGGCAGGAATTCGTATCCAATGTGTCCCATGAACTGAGGACTCCGATCACATCCATGAAAGTACTGGCGGATTCGCTGATCAGCCAGCAGGATGTGCCGATCGAATTATATCAGGAGTTTATGACGGACATAGCCGAGGAGATCGAGCGTGAGGATAAGATCATTACGGATCTTCTTTCTCTCGTGAAGATGGACAGGACTGCGGCAGACTTAAATATCACGGAAGTGGATATCGATGCCCTGGTGGAACTGATCATGCGCAGACTGCGTCCGATTGCGCAGAACAGGGATGTGGAAGTGGTGTATGAGAGTGTGCGTCCCGTGACAGCGGCGGTGGATGAAGTCAAGATGACCCTTGTGATCTCCAATCTGGTGGAGAATGCGATCAAGTACAATAAAGAACATGGCTGGGTCAAGGTAAAGCTGGATGCCGACCATCAGTTCTTTACGGTGGAAGTTGCGGATTCCGGAGTGGGTATTCCGAATGAGTGTCTGGATCATATCTATGAGAGATTTTTCCGGGTCGATAAATCACGTTCCAGGGAGATCGGCGGTACGGGATTGGGATTGGCGATCACCAGAAGTGCGATCCTCATGCACAGAGGAACCATTAAGGCGGAGAGTATCGAGGGAGAGGGGACTACCTTTACGATCAGGATACCGTTAAAGTATATTCCCGTGTGAACGCTGCCTGAGCCGAAGCTTAAGTATAGCATAGAAAAGAGTTATGGATGTATATGAATAGAAAGTGGATAACGGTGGCTGTTGTTTCTCTGCTCATGCTGTTGTGTGTGGCGTGCGGCAAGGAAACGGAAGCAGGCAGCGGGAAGATTTATATGATATATTGTGTCAATAAGGAAGAGACGAATACGCTCGCAAGGGAGTACGTCACTGAGACGGAGGAGAGCTCCAAGCTGCTTCAGGAACTGCTGGGACAGCTTGGAGAGGTGCCGGAGAAATTGGAGTATGAGGCGCCATTGGCCAACGGATTTAAACTGCTCGGATATACGTTGGATAACGGACAGCTGACAATGAACTTTGACGAGCAGTATAAGACGATGGATTCCATGAAGGAGATCCTGACAAGAGCGGCTATTGTCAGGACTGTCACACAGGTTCCGGAGGTCAGCTATGTATCTTTCACAGTGCAGGGAGAAATGCTGGTTGACAGCAGCGGGATGGCGATCGGGACAATGTCTGCGGATTCGTTTATTGAGAATACCGGGGACGAGATCAATGCCTATGAGAAGGTGAATCTCAAGCTGTACTTTGCCAACGAGGATGGCAGCGGGCTTGTGGAAGAGAACCGCAGGAATGTGGTGTATAACAGCAATATATCGTTGGAGAAACTGGTGGTGGAACAGCTCGTCAAGGGGCCAAAAGCGCAGAACGCCTATCCGACGATCAACCCGGCCACGAAGATCGTGAGTGTTTCGGTCAAGGACGGAACCTGTTATGTGAATTTCGGCAGTGAATTTCTCAACCAGCCGTATAGTGTAAGCGCGGAAGTGACGATCTACTCGATCGCCAATTCTCTGGTGGAACTGTCCAACATAAATAAAGTGCAGATATCAATAAACGGTGAGACGAATATTACGTATCGGGAGAAAATCAACCTGAGCGACCTGCTCGAGCGCAATCTGGATCTGCTCGTGACGCAGGAAAGTGACAATAAGGAAGGACAAGATTAATTCCGAAGACGGTTTGAGGCGCAGGATTGAAAAGCACGCAGATGCGACGACTTTTCAATAGGGCGTTTGAGACGCTTTGGAATGGAGGAAAAAGGAAAATATGAGAAGACCACTATGCCTGCTGGGACTGGTGTATGTGGCGGCGGTCTGGCTCGTGATCTTTGGCAGAACGGGCGGCGCGGCAGTCTGTGATTCCCCGGACAGGGAACAGGTCGTCGCCGCCGGTTATGTGGACTGGAAGGAATATCGTCTGTCACAGGGCAAGAAAACGCCTGTCATCTATCTATCTGATGCAGTGATCTTAAGTACAAGTCAAGTTACCGTTCTGGAACAATTCTTATCAGATTCCGAGAAGATTCCAAGACAAAAGTTACATACTTCTCGTGCTGTGCGCGATTTCTGGAGAGCAAACAGGGAGAAGGTCAGAAAGGAAGGCACCGAGGGGATCAAGGGTGTCATCTGTTATATGGAAGAAGTGAATATGCCTGAAATGGGCAGCCTCGTGATGGTGCAGGGCAGTTACCGGGCTTTCACCCAAGCCACGAATCCGGGGGAGTTTGACGCCGCATCGTATTACGGGATTATGGGGCAGCAGGGCAGGATCATGAAGGGGCGGATTACGGCGGCAAGCGGCTGTTTCGACGGCTTCCGGGAAAGGCTGTACCGGTTCCGGGAATATCTGTCGCTGTTGTTGGATGCCTGTTATGACGAGGCGGATGCTTCGGTGATGAAAGCCATGCTCCTGGGAGAAAAGGGAACGCTGGATGCGCAGTTGAAGGAATTGTACCGGGCAAACGGGATCATCCATATTCTGGCGATCAGCGGACTGCACCTGTCAATTATCGGAATGGGGTGCCATGGGCTTCTGCACCGGATGCGGGTACCGTCTGCGGTTAACATAATATTGTGTATCGGCCTGATGTACTGCTACGGAACGATGACCGGGATGGGAACCTCCATGCTGCGAGCCTACGTGATGTTTGTCATGCATCTGCTGGCGGGACTGATCGGCAGAACCTACGATTTGCTGACTGCGATGACGGTTTCTGCGCTGATTATCCTGTTGCAGCAGCCTTTATATCTGCAGCATAGTGGATTTCTGTTCTCCTTCGGTGCAGTTTGCGGGATCGGCATCCTGCTTCCGGCGGTGGAGCGGAATCTGTTCGGGAAGGGCAGGGTGCAGAAAATGGTTCTTTCCGGCGCAGCTATCTCCATGTCTACGCTGCCGGTATATCTTTGCTTCTATTACGAGTTTCCGCCATACTCGGTAGTCTTGAATCTGATCGTGATTCCCTGTATGACATTAGTGCTTCTGTGCGGGATTGTCAGTTTGGGGGCGTCGTCGCTCTTTCTGTCCCTGGGGGCGGTGGCAGCGCTGCCGGTGCACTTTTTCCTGTGGTTTTATGAGGTATGCTGCAGTCTCTGTCTGCGCCTGCCGGGTCATATCTGGACGGTGGGGCATCCGGCGTTATGGCAGGTGCTTTTATTTTTCGGCATCCTGTTTGTGCTTGTGGTTTGGAATGAAAAGCTGCCGAAACTGCTTTTCTGGCAGGGAATGTTGTGCGCCCTGCTTGTGTTTGGCATCCGCCTTCCGCGGGGGCTGCAGATCACCATGGTGGACGTGGGACAGGGGGACTGTATCTATTTGTCGGAAGATGAAGGGGTTCACATGTTGATCGACGGCGGCAGCTCGGATAAAAGCAATGTGGCGAAGTATCAGATGATACCTTATCTGCAATATGAGGGGGTATCGCATCTGGACGCGGTTGTCGTGACCCATCCGGACAGCGATCATATAAACGGGATCCGTGCGATGCTGGAGGAGATGAATGGGGAGATGACAGTGGGCCATAGAGTGAATCAGGCCGAGGCGGCAGACAAAGCAGAAGGACGGTATACGGCAGGCAGAACAGAAAACCGATCCGTGTCAGGCAAAGCAGGCAGTCGGTTTACAATCGGAGCTCTGTATCTTCCCGATGTAGGGGAGAATGGCCGGAATGAGGGGTATCGGGAACTGGAACGGCTGGCGGCGCAGGCCTCAGTGCCGGTACGTTACATCGGGTATGGGGACAAGCTGCGATGCGGTGATGTTATGTTAACTTGTCTGCATCCGCAAAAAGGCTGGAATACGGGGGAAAGCAACGCCTATTCCACGGTACTGCATCTATCTTACGGCGCATTTACGGCTCTTTTTACAGGGGATCTGGAAGGAGAAGGAGAGAGACGGGTGGAGGAGCTTGTGAGGGATAACGAAGAACTGCAGGGAGTTACGCTGCTGAAGGTGGCTCATCATGGTTCCGGAAATTCCACCGGGGAGGGATTCTTGCAGGAACTGGCCCCGGAGATTGCGCTGATCTCGTCGGGCAGGGATAACCGGTACGGACATCCGCACGAGGAACTGTTGGAGCGTTTGCGTGCGCAGGGCTGCCTGGTCTACAGGACCCAGTCAAGCGGCGCGGTGACGGTGCGTGTGCGCGGACGGAAGCTTAAGGTGAGCGGGTTTGTCGAGTAACAAACGGACTTTCCAATTTGAAAGGTTTGCGGTACAATAAAAGGCAGGAAGCAAAGGCAGGAAGCCTGTGTAGAGGGCATAAGTATAAAACAAAGAGCGCGGAGAAAAAATAAAAGAGAACAGATATGGAAGGGGGACTGGTCATCATGGCAAAAAGAATGTTGGACTGCTATGCGTCAGATTTTGCAGATTTCACGAAAAAGGATCTGCTGGAGTCCATACAAAAGAGCGAAGGGCGGGTTATGCTCTGTGAGACGATCGGCACGGTGCGGCCCATGCTGGGGGATGTGACCAACGCGGAGTTCGTGTCGGCCATGGGAGCGGACTTTGTGCTTCTGAATATGTTTGACGTGAATGCGCCCGTGATCGAAGGGCTGCCGGAGGGGAAACCGGAAGATATTGTGCGGTTGATCAAGCGGCTGACGGGGCGTCCCGTTGGCATCAATCTGGAGCCTGCGGATGCGGGGGAGGAGGGAGAAACGGATCCGCTCTGGCAGATGTCCTCCGGACGGCGTGCCACCCTTGCGAATGCGCAGCGGGCCTGTGATATGGGTGTGGATATGATCCTGCTGACCGGCAATCCGGGGATGGGTGTCAGCAATGAGGCAATCGAGGAAACGCTTCGATTATATAGGAAGCATCTGGGAGAGCGCATCATTCTGGCGGCAGGCAAGATGCATGCGGCGGGCATTCTTACGGAGGCTGCAGAGCATATCATGACGAAAGAGGATGTCAGGCGGTTCAGAGAGGCCGGAGCCGATATCATACTTTTTCCAGCGCCGGGGACGGTGCCGGGTATCACGATGGAGTATGTGCGGGAGCTGGTCGGCTATGCGCACGGTCTGGGTGCGCTGACGATTACGGCCGTCGGTACTTCCCAGGAGGGTGCGGACACGGATACCATCCGGCGGATCGCGCTGTTGTGCAAGATGACCGGTACGGATATACACCATCTGGGCGATACGGGGTATACGGGTATGGCACTGCCTGAGAACATACAGGCATATTCGATTGCCATACGCGGCATCCGGCATACGTATCATCGGATGGCCGCGTCGGTGCGCCGATGAGACAGAAGGATCCGTCCACGAAGAAGCGGATACAGGCAGCGGGAACGTGGCAGTACAGACTGTCCGGGGAAAGGTAAAAGGAATACGAAAAATTTGGGAAAACTGGGGAAAACGGAAATGCAAAAGATATTGGTAGTAGATGATGCGGCGGTGAACCGCGAAATGCTGCGGGAAATGCTGGAAGACAATTATGAGATCGAGATGGCCGAAAACGGGCAGCAGGCGCTGCGTAAGCTGTTGGAGTATAAGGGGGAGCTGGCGGCAGTGCTTCTGGATCTGCAGATGCCGGAGATGGACGGCTACGCGGTGATCGATGCGATGAAGGGGAACGGATGGCTGGAACAGATCCCGGTGCTCGTCATAAGTATTGAGAGTACGGCGGAGATAGAGAGCCGGTGCCTGGAGATCGGGGTCTCCGATTTTATCCACAAACCCTTCGACAGATCCATTGTGAAGCACAGGGTGAGGAACACTATTGATCTGTTCGCCTATAAGAACAGCCTGGAACAGCAGGTGGAAGAGCAGAGGCAGACCTTGAGGCAGCAGGATCGTATTATCCGGATCCAGGCCGAGAAGCTGAAGGAGGCGGAGCCGTTTAACCGCCTGATGATGGAATACCGATTTGCCATCATGGAGATCGAGACGAGGCTGAAAGTCCTCAACGAAGAATTCTCGCGGGAATACAAGCGTAATCCCTTTGAATCCATTAAGAGCAGATTGAAGACACCGGAGAGCATCTACGAGAAGCTGGAACGCAAGGGGCATCCGATCACGGTGGAGAATATCAGGGAACATTTGACAGATGTGGCGGGACTGCGGGTGATCTGTTCCTTCCCGGACGATATCTACCGGCTGGCGGATCTGGTCATCCGGCAGGACGACATCCTTCTTCTGCGGAAAAAGGATTATATACGCAGTCCGAAAGACAACGGCTACAGGAGCCTGCATCTCATACTGAGCGTACCGATCTTTCTCTCCAATGAGAAAAAGTACATGAAGGCGGAGGTACAGTTTCGCACGATTGCCATGGACTTCTGGGCCAGCCTGGAGCACAAGTTGAAATATAAGAAAGATGTGAACAACGCGGAGAAGATTGTAGCACAGCTGAAAGCCTGCGCGGATTCCATCGAGATGCTGGATCATCAGATGCAGGATCTGCGCAATAAGATTGATATGGACGGCAGGTCGGTTTCCTGATGGCAGGCTTGCGTTCTGGTGCAGGGTTGGGATGATATGATATTGCATTATATATATTATGGGGGAAGCAGCAGGATCTAAAGGTAGGAATTGATTAATCCATCATTTTGTCATATACTGGATTTATGCAGAAATTAGCGGAAGAAATCAAAACAGGACAACTGAAACAGGTCTATATCCTGTACGGCGAGGAGACCTACCTGCGCAGCCAGTATAAGGATAAGCTGAAAAAGGCATTGCTCGGTGACGGGGACGACATGAACTATCATTATTTCGAGGGGAAGGGTATCTCATCGGGAGAGGTGATCGATCTTGCCGAGACTATGCCCTTTTTTGCTGAGCGCCGGGTGATCGTGCTGGAGAACAGCGGTCTCTTTGCAAGAGGCGGGGAGGAGCTTGCGGCTTATCTGGGCAGTCCGGCACAGACGGCCTTTTTCGTGTTCGTGGAGCAGACGGCAGACAAGCGCAGCAAATTGTACAAGGCGGCGACGGCCAGGGGACGGGCCATCGAATTCAAACCCCAGGATGAGGCCGTACTGAAACGCTGGATCCTCGGGTTTTTGAAGAAAGAGAATAAGAAGATTACGGAGCGGGATCTGGATCTTTTTCTGGATAAGACCGGTTCCGGTATGGAGAATATCCGGGGAGAGCTGGAGAAGCTTTTCTGTTATTGCCTGGGACAAGACGTGATCACGGCGCAGGACATTGAGGCGGTCTGTACGAGACAGGTGAGCAGCCAGATCTTCGATATGATCAACGCTGTGGCGGAGAGACGGCAGAAGACGGCTCTCGACCTTTATTATGATTTGCTGACGCTGAAAGAGCCGCCTATGCGGATCCTTTTCCTGATCACAAGGCAGTTCAATCTGCTCCTGCAGGTAAAGGAATTAAAGAATAAAGGGTATGATGCCAACGCCATTGGCGGCAAGGTGGGGCTGGCCGGGTTTATTGCCAGGAAGTATGTGGCACAGGCTGCCAAGTTCCGGGAGGAGGATCTGCGCAGGGCGCTGACGGATTGTGTGGAGACGGAGGAAGCAGTCAAGACAGGCCGGATGAATGACGTGATGAGTGTGGAACTTTTGATCGTGAAATACAGCGCGGCGGGGAAGCAGAGTCAGGTATGAACTGCTGAGCGGCGGACAAGCAGAGTCAGGTGTGAACTGCTGAGTGATGGACAAGCAGAATCAGGTATGAGTTGCTGCACGGCTTGGCGGCTTATCAGATGTGCTTAGATGAGATGTAATATAGGTTTACATAAGCTGGGAAAACAGGAAATGAAAGGAACGGTATTATCAATATGAGCATGAATATTGTATGTCTGGATCTGGAGGGTGTGCTGGTGCCGGAGATCTGGATCGCTTTTGCGCAGGCCAGCGGGATTCCTGAGTTGCGGAGGACAACCCGGGATGAACCGGATTATGATAAGTTGATGCGTTGGCGGATCGGTGTGTTGAAGGAGCATGGCCTCGGTCTGAAAGAGATACAGGATACGATCGCCGGTATCGATCCGATTCCGGGAGCGAAGGAATTTCTGGATGAGCTTCGGAGCATGACGCAGGTGGTCATTATCAGCGATACGTTTACACAGTTTGCAGGACCTCTTATGAAGAAGCTGGGATGGCCCACGATCTTCTGCAATACCCTGGAAGCAACACCGGACGGGGAGATCACGGGATTCAAGATGCGGATCGAGAACTCCAAGCTTTCTACGGTGAGGGCGCTGCAGTCCATCGGTTTCGAGACGATCGCTGCCGGCGACAGCCATAATGATCTGGATATGATCCGGGCCAGTAAAGCGGGGTTCCTCTTTAAGAGTACTGAGCAGATCATCCTGGAGAATCCGCAGTTTCCGGCCTATGAGACATACGAGGAACTGATGGCGGCGATCCGCGATGTGCTTTAAGAGAGCTGCTGGCCGGGCGCTGCTATTGGCTGTTCTTAGTCCTTTGCTGGCGGCCTGTGCGCCGTTTCACGGCAGAACAGAGGCGTATTCTCAATCCTTCTTTGCCATGGACACTTATATGACGTTCACGGTATACGATGACGATGCGGAGGATGCCCGGGCTGCTCTGAGACGGGCACAGGACGAGATAGAAGAGCTGGAGGCGCTTTGGTCTGTCACCGATCAGGACAGTGATATCTATGCGGTAAATCACAGCGGCGGCCGGTCCGTAACCGTTCGGGATAAGACGGCAGAGCTGCTGTCCTTTGCTCTGAAGATGGCGCGGGAGACGGACGGCGCTTTGGAGCCGACGCTGTATCCTGTCCTGACGGCATGGGGATTTACGACGGATGAAAACAGGATTCCCTCTGGCGATCAGCTGGCAGGTCTTCTGGAAAAGACTGGCTTTGACAGAGTTGTGTTGGAAGGAAACAGCGTTACTCTGCAGGACGGCATGATGTTGGACCTGGGGGCAGTGGGCAAGGGATATGCAGGGGACAGAGCACAACAGTGTCTGAGAGAACAGGGAATCAATTCGGCGCTTCTGGATATCGGCGGTAATATTCAGGCCGTGGGGACGAAGCCGGACGGCAGTGACTGGAAGCTGGGGCTGCGCAGTCCTTTTGGGGAAGGAATATTCGGTACCCTGCAGGTTTCCGACAAAGCAGTTGTTACTTCCGGGAATTACGAGCGTTATTTTATTGGAGAGGACGGTGTCCGATACGGTCATATCGTGGATCCCAGAACAGGCTATCCGGTGGATAACGGACTGGCATCCGTGACGGTCATCGCCGAAGAAGGAAAGTTATGCGATGCGTTGTCTACGGCGCTTTTCGTTATGGGAACGGAGGATGCGGCGGCGTATTGGAGAATTCATCAGGAGGAGCAGCCATTCGACATGATACTTGTGACGGAAAGCAGGGAAGTTTACGTGACGGAAAATGTTAAAGATAGATTTAATTTGCAGGATAAGTATCGTGACATGTCAATATACCAGATTGCTTTATCAGAGAAGCAAGAGTAATGGAAAGACAGTGACCGGATGGGAAAACGGCGAATAATCGCGGAAAAACAGATATTATATTAAAATTTAATTTTTTGTGTTTCCTATATGACAAAAGAAAACTGCCGACGGGCTTCTGGCCTATCGGCAGTTTTAATGTCACTTCCTGTTTAAAAAGAAGGAAATGTGTAACAAGTGTTATTCGTGATTCCTAGTCTTGATCACGAACAAGGTAAGCAATAACAGGACAATGCCTACCGGCATGGAGATCCATGCGCTCTGTGCGAAACCGGCCACGATATAAGTGATAAAGGAGATCACGGCCACTACGATCACATAGGGAAGCTGGGTGGACACGTGGTTGACGTGATCACACTGTGCCCCGGCGGAAGCCATGATCGTGGTATCGGAGATAGGGGAGCAGTGATCGCCGCATACAGCGCCTGCCATGCAGGCGGAGATGGAGATGATCATCAGCTGCGGATTCGTATTCATAAACACGTTCACGACGATAGGAATCAGGATACCAAAAGTCCCCCAGGAGGTTCCGGTGGAAAAAGCGAGGAAACATGCCACGATGAAGATGATCGCCGGCAGGAAGTTCATGAAGGATCCCGCACTCTTCCAAACGGCGTCAGCTACGAAAGTCGCTGCACCCAAAGAATCCGTCATGGCCTTGAGCGTCCAGGCAAATGTAAGGATCAGGATAGCCGGAACCATAGCCTTGAATCCGTCAGGCAGACAGGCCATGCAGTTCTTGAAGTTTAAGACTCTCCGGATCAGATAGATGATGATCGTCAGGATCATGGCGCAGATACTGCCCAGTGCAAGACCGACAGAAGCATCGGAATTGGAGAAGGCGGCTACGAAACCTGCACCGTCGAAGAATCCACCCGTATAGATCATACCGATGACACAACATGTGATCAGCAGGATAATGGGGATCAGCAGATCGATCACTTTTCCCTTGGGATTTATTGCTTCCGCTTCCTGTGAGTCTTCCTTCTTACCGGTGGAAAATAAATCCCCTTTAAGAGCATTGGCTTCATGCGTCTTCATGGAGCCGAAATCAACCTTCATGAGCACCAGAGCGATCATCATGATGATGGTCAGGATCGCATAGAAGTTATAGGGAATGGCGCGGATGAAAATGGAAAATCCGTCTTCTCCCTCCACGAAACCGGAAACCGCCGCTGCCCAGGAGGAGATCGGCGCGATGATGCAGACGGGCGCTGCGGTAGCATCGATCAGATAAGCCAGCTTTGCCCGGGAAACCTTGTGCTCGTCCGTGACGGGCTTCATCACGCTGCCCACGGTGAGACAGTTGAAATAGTCGTCGATGAAGATCAATACGCCGAGAGCGACGGTGGCAAGCTGTGCACCGGCCCTGGTCTTGATCTTCTCCTTGGCAAAATGGCCGAAGGCTGCGGAACCGCCTGCACGGTTCATCAGGCTTACCATGGCGCCAAGGATCACGAGGAATACCAGGATACCTACGTTATAACCATCAGACAGGACGGCTACGAAACCGTCGTTAAAAATGTGCGTGAGTGTTCCCTCGAAGGAGAAGCCGGAATAGAACAGGCCGCCTACCAGGATGCCGATGAACAGCGAGCTGTACACCTCCTTCGTGATCAGGGCCAGCACGATCGCCACGATAGGCGGGATCAGCGCCCAGAAAGTGGCATGCATGGCAGGTATGTACTCGGCCTCTGCTTCTGCGGCGAACGCGGTCAGCGGCAGAAGCGCAAAGCAAAGAAGCATAAGGCCTGCCCCTCGTAACAGTTTTTTCTTTTTCATTTGTTTGTACTCCCTTTTCTATAGTTTGTGCAGAAAAGCTCTGTCATCAAAGCATTACCGTAGCAGGAAAGAATCTGTGAAGCATGAGACTGTCAGATTCTGCATAAAAATGCATTACAGATATGCGGCAGGACAGAGTTTCCAACAAGAATATCGAAGTTAGTATACCACCGCTTTTTATGTTTCACAAGAAAAAAGTCATAAATTGTGAATATTTATAATATTTCAGGAATGTAGAGTTTGTGGTTGCTATAGCACCTGTTATTCTGATACATTATGTGAAACGCCACAGATCAGGAGATACGTGATCCGCGGGATGTAATTACGACAGGAAACGGACTGGGATTTGGCAGGAAATGGATTCAGTGGGCGCAATCTATTAAAGTGAAATCTATTAAAATATGAAATACATAAGAAACAAAGGAGGATATCACATGACAAGAGAAGAGGCGAGAAGGAGAGCATCCGAGCTGGTAGCGCAGATGACGGTGGAGGAACGTGCCGGTCAGCTCAGATATGAGGCGCCGGCCATAGAACGGCTGGGCGTGCCGGCCTATAACTGGTGGGGAGAAGGCCTGCACGGTGTGGCCAGAGCGGGAACCGCAACCGTATTTCCGCAGGCAATCGGTATTGCGGCAGCATTTGATGAAGAGCTGGCAGGCAGGATCGGGGAATGCGTGGCTACGGAGGGCAGGGCGAAATACAATGAATATTCCGCCCATAACGACAGGGATATTTACAAAGGACTTACATTCTGGTCACCCAATGTCAATATTTTCCGGGATCCCAGATGGGGAAGAGGACATGAGACTTACGGAGAGGATCCCTACCTGACTTCGAGACTTGGAGTCTCTTTCGTCAAGGGGCTGCAGGGAGACGGTGAGGTCATGAAGGCGGCGGCCTGTGCGAAGCATTTCGCCGTACATTCCGGACCGGAGGCGCTTCGTCATGAATTCAATGCCGAGGCTGATCCGAAGGATATGGAAGAGACTTATCTGCCGGCTTTCGAGGCGCTTGTCAAGGAAGCGCATGTGGAGGCCGTGATGGGCGCTTATAACAGGACGAACGGGGAGCCCTGCTGTGGAAGCGAGACGCTGATTGGCGGCATTCTGCGCGGAAAGTGGAATTTCGAGGGACATTTCGTGTCTGACTGTTGGGCGATCAGAGATTTTCATGAGCATCATATGGTGACTGCCACACCGGCAGAGTCTGCCGCTCTGGCGTTGAATGCCGGATGTGACTTAAATTGCGGCGTGACTTATCTGCATCTGCTGGAGGCGCTTAAGCAGGGGCTGGTTACGGAAGAGAGTATCACCGAGGCGGCAGTGCGCTTGTTTACCACCAGATTCCTGTTAGGACTTTTTGACGAAACCGAATATGACGGACTTGATTATGAGGTGGTGGAGTGCGAAGAGCATATCGCACTGGCCGACCGGGCTGCCAGAGAGAGTATCGTACTGCTTAAGAATGACGGTATCCTGCCTTTGGACACCGACAAGATCAGGACGATCGGTGTGATCGGTCCCAATGCGGACAGCCGTAAACCTCTGGTTGGCAATTACCACGGGACCTCATCGGAGTATATAACGGTTGCGGAAGGCATCCGCGATTATGTGGACGGCAAAGTGAGAGTCCTGTTCTCGGAAGGCTGCGGATTGTTCGAGGATAAGACGGAGGCGCTGGCGTTTGCCGGTGACAGGCTGGCAGAGGCGAAGATCGTTGCGGAGCACAGTGATGTGGTAGTATTGTGTCTGGGACTGGATGAGACGTTGGAGGGAGAAGAGGGAGATACCAGCAACAGCTATGCGTCCGGGGATAAGACAGACCTGCTTCTTCCGAAACCGCAGAGAGATCTGATGGAGGCGGTGGCTTCTGTGGGTAAGCCGGTGGTTCTGTGTCTGATGACAGGCAGCGCCATGGATCTGCGCTATCCGGCAGAACATTTTAATGCCGTCGTGCAGTTATGGTACCCTGGCGCCAGAGGCGGCAGGAATGCGGCGGAGATACTTTTCGGGGCTGTTTCTCCTTCCGGCAAGCTGCCGGTTACCTTCTATGAAGACAGTGACAGGCTGCCGGAGTTTACCGATTACCGTATGGCAGGCAGAACCTACCGTTATATGGAGGAAAAGGCACAGTATCCGTTTGGGTTTGGTCTGACTTACGGGGATGTAGAGGTGACGGAGGCGGAACTTGTCGGAATGGAGCGGGAAGCAATGTCCGTAAAGGTAACCCTGCAGAACAGAGGGCAGCGTGACACGGATGATGTCATTCAGATATATGTTCGAAATACGGACTCTGCGTATGCGTTGAAGAATCCTGCGCTCTGTGCGTTCAAACGGGTTCATGTTAAGGCAGGAGAGACTGTACAGACGGTATTATCGATCGAGTCGAAGGCATTTACAGTGGTGACGCCGGCAGGAGAGCGGGTAATGGACGGTACACATTATGAGCTGTATGCCGCTACATTCCAGCCGGACGAGCGGAGTGAAGAATTGATGGGAAGAAAGGCCGTGAAGATGGATATGGCTTTCCTTTCGGTCAGTTGACAAGCGGTATAAGCATTCGGTATCCGTGTATCCGTGCGGCCGGTTGCAGGGGCGCCAGGTCAGCATTGATTGAGAGAAGAAAAGGATAATAAAGGATAATAATTAGAGAAGATTGGAGACTGGGATTCCTATAATTTCAGTCTCTTTTTGTGCTGTTTCATATCCAAACTGTATAAGTCCGTTTTATGGGACATGATATATGCTATCTTATTTTCAAATAAGGGCTGTCGGATACATCGGAGACGGAAGACAGGGAGAGGGTAGGTGCTTATGTCTGAGAAGAGGTTTGGAATATTTACGGTTCTGCTGATCTTGATCATTATCTTCTGTATGAAGGGAACGGTGATGAGCAGAGAGAATAAGCAGCGTGCGGAGGAGAATCGCTATTTTCTTACGCTGGAACAGGAATATGTGCAGAGTACGAGAGAATATTTGAGAGAACAGGGCTTTCATAACTGTGGGGTGATGATGACAAGGGTGACGTATGAAGATGGCAGCAGGGAATATACGGTACGTCTTCACCACCGGAAACTTACGGGGATGACCGGGGGAGATAAGAGGACTTTGATGAATCGCCTGTCACAGGCGGAATTTGGGCACGAGACATGTATCTTCAAATATGATCTGTAAATGATTGACAGAATCGAACATATATTCTATACTTAAGTAAGAACAAACGTTCTATCATGTGGATTTGATGATAATTGCAAGATCTGGAGGATCGACCGGGGATGTTATTATGAGCAGCCTGTGGTCCATGAATGGTAGCTTAGGAAATTTCATGTACGGAAGGGAATGACTTTTTCTCATTTTGGGGTTATACTAGTACAATGAATATTCATTAAATGACACATTGACTTGCTTGATTTTCCATTTGCTGCATCAATGTGTCAGATATTAAGTATTCGTTGTATCAGGTAAGGGTACGATTTGATAGACGTACCTGAACTACTTCGGAACAATTATGGATACAGACAGATTGGAGCAGAGTATGAGACCGAATCCCAAGCCACAGGAGATGTACAGACATTTTAAAGGAAATATCTATCAGATCCGATGCCTTGCGAAGCACAGTGAGACCGGAGAGATGATGGTAGTCTATCAGGCAATGTATGACACCTTTCAGATTTATGTCAGGCCGCTTGCCATGTTTATGGAAGAAATAGATCGGGTGAAATATCCGGAGGCTGCGCAGCAATACCGCTTTGAGTTATTACAGGATCTGGAATTGCTGTCCGAATCACAGGAGAACGCAGAAGCGGCAGAGCCGGGAGTGGAGAAGTCCAACAAGCCGGCAGAGCAGATACAGGATGATCCGGCAGATGAACAATTGAATATTGATCCTCTGGTGATGGAGTTTCTGGATGCAGATACTTATGAGGCAAGACTCAATATCCTTGCTGCGCTCCGCCACAGGATCACCGACGAGATGATTAATACGATGGCGATGGCTGTTGATCTTGAAATCAAGGAAGGTGATGTGGAAGAGCGGTACGAGGAGCTTAAGAACTGTCTGTTGACATTTGAGAAATATGAGTGTAACAGGCTGCGTTGAGTTCATATGTTTCTGAGATGATGTCATAAAGGCAGATCACCGGAGAATCATTGCTTCTATAATTTGACAGCGGGGATGGCTGCGATCTGGATACCTATAAGTAGAATGGATTCTTGACGGGAGGTAATTTATGGCATTTGATCTCGACAATAAGCTGGTGGTGGGCGTTTCTTCCAGAGCGCTCTTTGATTTGACCTATGAGAATACGATATTTGAGTCAGACGGTGTGGAAGCATACTGCAGGTATCAGGTTGCACATGAGAATGAGCTGTTACGGCCAGGGCCTGGTTTCCCGCTGGTCAAGGCTCTGCTCAACTTAAATGAACTGCCCGGAAGAGAGCAGAGTGTGGAAGTCATCATTATGTCCAGGAACAGTCCGGATTCCTCACTTCGCGTCTTTAATGCGATTGAGCACTACGGACTGAACATAACGCGGGCCGTACTGGCCAGCGGAGCGTCACTGGCGCCGTATCTGACAGCCTTTAAGACAGATTTGTTTCTGTCTGCCTATGAGGATGATGTGCAGAGCGCCATAGATTCCAACATAGCAGCCGGTATCATCTGCACGGACGGACTTTTCACATATGATTGTGATCATCAGATCCGGCAGATCCGCATAGCCTTTGACGGAGATGCGGTATTGTTTTCGGATGCATCGGAGCAGATCTTTAAGGAGAAGGGTCTTGAGGCCTTTGAGGAGAATGAGAGAGAGAATGCCAATAATCCGCTGGAGGCAGGACCTTTTGCCAAGTTCCTTACGATGCTGTCCAATCTGCAGAAGGATTGCACGGCGGAGGAAGCGCCGATCAGGACGGCTCTTGTGACGGCCCGATGTGCTCCTACGCACGAGAGAGTGATCCGCACGCTTCGCGCCTGGAATGTTCGCATCGACGAAGTGTTTTTCCTGGGTGGGATCTGCAAGAAGGAGATTCTGAGAGCATTCGGAGCGCATATATTCTTTGATGACCAGTCGGTACATACCGCACAGGCGTCGGAGGTGGTGCCGGCCGCCAGGGTGCCTTACCGGAAGAAGGTTCCCTGTGATGAGGCGGAAGAGGAAGTAGACAGCAGTTGACCGGACAATGGCAGAATAGAAGAAATGGCAGAAATGACAGATTGGTTTACATAATATGAAATACAACAATACGATCGCAGCAAACTTTATAGAGCGTTTGAATCGTTTTATTGCCTATGTTGATCTTGCCGGTGAGCGGACAAGGGTACATGTTAAGAATACCGGGAGATGCCGGGAGCTGTTGCAGGATAATGCACTGGTTTATCTGGAGAAGAGTGATAATCCGCAGAGAGCCACGGATTATGATCTGGTAGCGGTGGATAAGAACGGCAGATTGATCAATATGGATTCTAATGCGCCGAACAAAGCGGTGGGTGAATGGCTTGCGGCAGGCGGGCTTTATCGGGATGTCAGTCTGGTGAGACCGGAGACGACTTTCGGCAGTTCCCGTTTTGATTTTTATGTAGAGAGTGAGTCGGGGGAGCGGGCTTTCATAGAGGTTAAGGGAGTTACGCTGGAGAATGACAATATAGCTGCCTTTCCCGATGCACCTTCTGCTCGGGCCGTAAAGCATGTGGAAGAGCTGGCGCAAGCCTGTGCACAGGGTTATGAAGCCTATCTGATCTTCGTTGTGCAGATGAAAGGCATCAGACATGTAGAACCGAACTGGCAGACACAGCCTGCTTTCGGAGAAGCGCTTAAGAAGGCAAGAAGAGCCGGTGTGCATCTGCTTGCCTATGATTGTCTGGTGGAGACGGACGGTATGACGCTCCATGAACCGGTTCCCGTTGTACTGGATAGTCTGGATCTGATTGCCAGGCCCCTGCTTGTCTGGTATGATGCCGGAAGACGGATTCTGCCCTGGCGTGAGGAGCCTACACCGTATCATGTATGGCTGTCGGAGATCATGCTGCAGCAGACAAGGGTGGAGGCGGTGAAGCCCTATTATGACCGTTTCCTGCAATATCTGCCGGATATAGAGAGCCTTGCGGCCGTGGAGGAAGAGCAGCTTCTGAAACTTTGGGAGGGACTTGGATATTACAACCGCGCCAGGAATCTGAAGAAGTCTGCGATGCAGATCGTAGCGGAATATGGCGGAGAGATGCCGGGAGAATATGAGCAGTTGATCAGGCTGGCCGGAATCGGAAGTTATACGGCGGGGGCCATTGCCTCGATTGCCTTTCACAAGGCGGTTCCGGCGGTGGATGGTAATGTGCTGCGAATCCTGTCAAGATTGCGGTTGGATGACAGGGACATTCTGGATGCCCGTGTGAAGAAGTCCATAGAAGAGGAATTGAAGAGCGTGATACCGCAGGACAGACCAGGGGATTTCAATCAGGCGCTGATGGAACTGGGAGCTATGGTATGCATTCCCAATGGAAATCCGAAGTGTGAAGTGTGCCCATGGCAGGAGCTGTGTCAGGCAAGGATACAGGATCGGATTGCGGAGTTTCCGAGAAAGACACCGAAGAAAGCGCGCAAAATAGAGAAGAAGACGGTTCTGGTCATCCTGGACGAACATTATGTAGCGCTTCATAAGCGGGAGGACAGGGGACTTCTTGCCGGTATGTATGAATTTCCCATGTTGGATGGACACCTGAGTGAAGAGAAGGTACTGTCCTTTTTGCGGCAAGCAGGCATGTCACCGCTTCGGATACAGAAGCTGGAGCCTTCTAAGCATATTTTTACACACAAGGAATGGCATATGGTCGGTTATCAGGTGCGTGTGGATGAACTGATGAAGGCAGATTTGGCAGGAGCGGGCAGAGAGCAGGAAGAGGAGCGCAGCACGGATTATATCTTTATAGATCCGGCAGAGACGAAGAGCCGGTATCCGATTCCATCAGCATTTGCCGCATATGCGGATCATATGGATATGAAGCGCGGTGTTTGAGAAGCAGAGGATACTGTGGTGCGAAAGATTTGTGTAGAATTGTAGAATTATTCATAAACAACCTGCATAAAGGGAAAAATAACAGATCAGAACAGAGTGATAAGGGGAATGGGACATGAAATTATTATCTGTGGCAATACCAAGCTATAATTCGGAAGCCTATATGCGCAAGTGTATAGACTCTCTGCTTGTGGGAGGAGAGGACGTAGAGATCCTGATTGTGGATGACGGTTCTACAGACAGGACCGGCGCTATTGCGGATGAATATGAGGCCAGATATCCGTCCATGGTCAGGGCCGTGCATAAGGAAAACGGCGGGCATGGGTCTGCAGTCAATGCCGGTCTGGAACGTGCTTCGGGATTGTATTTCAAAGTGGTTGACAGTGACGACTGGGTGAAGGAGAGCGCATATCTTAAGATTCTGGAAGTGTTGAGAGATATCACTACGGGAGATTCCAGTCTGGATATGATGATCAGCAATTTTGTCTATGAGAAGGAAGGCGAGAAGAAGCATAAGGTTATGAAATACAGACATGCGCTGCCTCAGGACCGGATCTTCACATGGAATGAAGTGAAACATTTTCATAAGGGACAGTACATCTTAATGCATTCCGTTATTTTCCGGACCAGATTGTTGAGAGATTGTGGACTGAAACTGCCAGAGCATACATTCTATGTAGATAATATTTTTGTGTTCGAGCCACTGCCGTTTGTCAAGAATATGTATTATCTGGATGTTAATTTCTATCGTTATTATATAGGAAGAGAGGGGCAGTCGGTCAATGAAGAGATCATGTTATCGAGAGTTGATCAACAGATCAAAGTCAATAAGCTGATGGTTGATTATCTGGCGGATCACAAATCGAAAGTGCTTTTCAGCCGTAAACTGAAAAACTATATGTTCAGTTATCTGGAGATCATTACCGTGATTTCTTCTATATTATTGATACGGGCCGGGACGGAGGAAGCGCTCGAGAAGAAGCAGGAGCTATGGCAGTATATCAGGCAGAAAGACAGGGGAATCTATAGGCGGCTTCGTTATGGTGTGCTTGGGAATTCCATGAATCTGCCGGGGAAGGGCGGCCGTAAGATATCGGTGGAGGGATATAAGCTCTGCCGCAGATTCTACAAATTTAACTGATTAACTGATCGGAAATAGCAAAATCCGTAACGGAGGGGAGAACACCCTTGTGTTACGGATTTTTTATGGAAAATATCCTCAATTTGCTTCTGCCCTCAGCCGACTTTCGGATTGCGTTTCCTGCGGCTTTGCGTACTGCGGTAGAAATTGAACAATATATCGGAGCCATATACGAGACCGTACATGACTGCCGCCAGGATAAAGGCGGTCATCACATCGAACAGGGAATGCTGTTTGATGAATACGGTTGACATTATGATGGAAACACACAGGATCAGGGAACCGATCCGGATTCCTTTATAGTTTCTCAGGCGCCGGCTCTTCATAATCGCTATATGGCACCCAAGCGAGTTGTAAACATGGATACTGGGCCATAGATTCGTAGGTGTGTCCGCCTGGTAAAGGGATGCTACCATATGGGTGAATATGTTGTCTCTCGGCATGACATAAGGTCTCAAATGATGTCCGTTAGGCCAGAGTGTCGAGATCAGAAGGAAGATTGTCATTCCGGTAAACAGGAAAGCACAGGTTCTGAAGTAATCATCCCGGTCACGAAAGAAGAAATATATCACCACAACCGCTACGTAGGCAAACCAGAGCAGATATGGAACGACGAATATCTCACAGAAGGGGATATAGTCATCGAATGCCACGTGAATCACACGATAGTTGCTGGTGACGGTGCGCTCCAAATGTCCAAACCAAGACAGATAGATGATTCCGTAGATGATCAACGGAAGCGCGTGTCTGTACTTTTGAATAAACTGAATAAGCAGGCCATGCCGCTGCAATACAGCAGGCTGTAAGTTTGCTGTCCTGCGATGTTTTTTTGAATAGTTTTCCATGATAACAATTCCCCGTTTACCTATCTTTATGATAGTTATTATAAAACACTGATCTGCCAGCCTGTGACCATATGATTAGGCGGTCTATCTCCTATCAGTCTATGACATGCTGTCAGCTCATAGAAGATATCATAGCAGATTAAGGTGAAAAGTCAAAATAAGATTTCCATAAATATTTCTTAATTTTTCATGAAAAAGTATTCAATCTGTTCAATCTTATACTAAAAAGCGAAGACGCTGCCTGAGGCAGGAGACGCTGATCCAGTCTGATTTAAGATATACTTCGCCGTCTGTATGTACCCAGAGGGGAGAAGAGGTTTTGATCTGAACGGAAGAAGCCGTGTAATGGTCGATCTTCGGAAACAGGTAGTGCCTGCCAATGAATGCAGTGGGCAGGGCAAACAGGATCAGGAGTTTAGGCAGATCTCCTACGACACACAGATCTAACAGCCCGTCGTTATTGACGGCCTGAGGACAGAAACGGAAACCGCCGCCTTCATAGGGATGGATCATGAGAGCGGTAAATAACAGTTTTGGCACGAAAATATTTTTCCTGCCGTCCAATGTTATTTCGCAGGAAATGGCCTTTGCCGCAAATAATTGTTTCAGTGCGATGCAAAGATAGGTCAACTTGCCCAGTTTCAGTTTGTTTAAGGCATCCTTGACCGGAGAAGACAGCGCTTCTTCGCAGACGGCGGCATCAAATCCGATCCCGCTGCTGACGACGAAATAGCGGCTTTTGTGTGTAGGGCGGCTGTGAAGCCGGGACATAACTTCTGCATTGCTTTCATAAGTCAGGATTCCAAGATCTACCATATGTGCATGGGAGCCGTCAAGGATCTGCCGGAGCAGTTCCTTGGGTTCGTGGCTTAATCCAAGCGCTCTGGCGAGATCATTGCTGGAGCCGGTAGGGATATAACCGAAATTCACGTTATCAAAGTTCTCGATCCCCTGCAAGACTTCATTCACCGTACCGTCTCCGCCAAGTACGATAAGATTGATGGGCTGTCCCGTGGAAACCGAGGTGATCTGCCTTGTCAGTTCTGTCACGTGTCCGGTATAGGTTGACTGGTATAGGCGGTAGGGAATTCTCCTTTCTCGAAGGATGGGTTCCAATGTCTGCCAGATGGAAAGTCCCTTGCCGGATTTGGAAGTCGGATTCATGATGATATGGTACATGGCTTGTTTTCCTCTCTCGGATATTTTTGCAGATATTCTTGGTGAGTCTGGTCCGCAGGGTATTGGAACCGATGACTTTTTCAGTATAACATGTCTGCCCGTTGTTTTGCCATAGATTTGTAACGGTTCTGCTCACATCTTTTGGTAAAGTGTCTGCTCCTCAACCAGTGCTGTTTTGGGGCTTATGATTTCATTTCATGGCTTCACTGTTCTACAAATTTTCATAACATGCTGTTGCGCCTACATAAATGCCTGTGATATACTTATACCGAATTTTATCAGCAGGATGCAGTTTTACAGGTTTTGTTATAGAAGAAAGGCAGGGACAAGGAATGTATTCATTTGATGAAGTAAGGAGAACGGATCCGGAGATCGCGGAGGCGATCGAGGCAGAACAGCAGCGTCAGAATTCTCATGTGGAATTGATTGCCTCAGAGAACTGGGTGAGCAAGGCCGTGATGGCAGCTATGGGAAGTCCGCTGACGAACAAGTACGCAGAGGGATATCCGGGCAAAAGATACTATGGCGGCTGTGAATGTGTGGACGTGGTGGAGAATCTGGCAAGAGACAGAGCGAAGGAATTGTTTGGTTGTGAGTATGTCAACGTACAGCCGCATTCCGGAGCGCAGGCCAATATGGCTGCATTTTTTGCTATTATGGAGCCGGGAGACACTTTCATGGGTATGAATCTGGATCATGGCGGACATTTGTCCCATGGTTCACCGGTTAATCTGTCCGGGAAGTATTTTAATTGCGTACCCTATGGTGTGAACGATGAAGGATTCCTCGACTATGACAATGTGCGTAAGATCGCACTGGAGTGCAGGCCGAAGATGATCGTGGCAGGCGCTTCCGCTTATGCCAGAACCATTGATTTCAAGAAGTTCCGGGAGATCGCGGATGAAGCAGGAGCGGTATTGATGGTGGATATCGCGCATATTGCCGGTCTGGTAGCGGCAGGACTGCATCCGAGCCCGATTCCTTATGCGCATGTTACAACTACTACGACACATAAGACGCTGCGTGGTCCGCGCGGTGGTATGATCATGTCCAGCCAGGAAATGGCAGACAAATATAATTTTAACAAGGCTATCTTCCCGGGTACGCAGGGAGGGCCGCTGATGCATGTGATCGCGGCGAAGGCTGTCTGCTTTAAAGAAGCGCTGGAGCCTTCCTTTAAAGAATATCAGCAGGGTGTGATCGATAATGCACAGGCGCTTTGCAAAGGACTGCAGAACAGAGGGATTAAGATCGTATCCGGCGGAACGGACAATCATCTGATGTTGGTTGATCTGACAGCCTATGATGTGACTGGCAAGGTGCTTGAAAAGCTCCTGGATGAGGCCAATATTACCGCGAACAAGAATACGATTCCGAATGATCCGAAGTCGCCGTTTGTGACAAGCGGTGTTCGACTTGGCACACCGGCGGTTACATCCCGTGGTTTCAATGTACAGGATATGGATCAGGTTGCCGAAGCAGTATCGATTGTGATCAAAGAAGGGGAAGCGGGGATCGAGAAGGCGCGTGCGATCGTGAAGACTTTGACGGACAAGTATCCGCTGATCTGATTCCGCTAAGGACTGAATAAATAATGCTTGAAAGGGGCAGACAATGAATAAGTTTGCTCCTTTATTTGTTTTAGGGCAGCAGTCAGGTCATGGAACAATCTGCATTGTGTGTGGCAGACGTTTCTATGTCTGATGGGGCTGAACCGTTACGTTTTTCGTTGGTTTTCTACAAATTGTACTTGCCTTTATTATGCAGTTGTGCTAAGATATCTTTCGGTGGCAAACAGTTGTCTTCATAACAGAGACTGTAAAAAACAAATGTACGCACAGGAAAGATAAACAGACTATACGAGGGTGCATTAGACGAGTTGATAGGGATAGAAAGGCATGATTGTAATATGCGGGTAAAAAATGGCTATTTTGTAGTGAAGCAGAAAGCTGTTCCGGAGGTCTTGCTCAAGGTGGTGGAAGCAAAGCGGCTGGTGGAATCGGGAAAGGCTCTTTCCATTCAGGAAGCGGTTGACGAAGTGGGGATCAGCCGCAGTTCTTTCTATAAATATAAGGATGATATATTTCCGTTTCATGAAAACGCGCAGGGAACCACGATTACACTTACCTTCCAGATGGATGATGAGACCGGTCTGTTGTCCGATGTGTTGAAGATCGTAGCAGACTGTGGCGCTAATATTCTGACGATTCATCAGAGCATTCCGATCAACAGTGTGGCATCTTTGAGCCTCAGTGTACAGGTTTTGCCCACGACAGGAGATATTTCGGAGATGATCGACGCTATGGAAGCAAAACAGGGTGTCCACAACGTGAAGATCCTGGCCAGTGAGTAGACTATGAGATAGGAAATGTATTTTTCGGTAAATTCCCTGCGGGGATATGATATAACAAGGGATTAAGAGAGGAGCAGCATTATGATTCATGTAGCGGTATTGGGATATGGAACAGTGGGAAGCGGCGTCGTTGAGGTCATCGAGACGAATAAGAAGGATATTGAGAAGAGAGCGGCGGCCAGCCTGAATATCAAATATATTCTGGATCTGAGAGAGTTTCCGGGGGATCCGTACGAGAGTAAGGTAATACATGATTACAACGTGATCTTGAACGATCCGGAAGTCACGGTGATCTGTGAGACGATGGGAGGCGTTCATCCGGCTTACGAATTTTCCAGGCAGGCGCTGCTTGCAGGCAAGAGTGTGTGCACGTCCAATAAGGAGCTGGTTGCTAATCATGGCCCGGAACTGATCAGCATTGCCAGAGAGAATCATTGCAATTATCTGTTTGAGGCGAGCGTGGGCGGTGGGATTCCGATCATACGGCCGCTGAACTATTCTCTGACTGCGGAAAAAATCGATTCCATCACTGGTATTTTAAATGGCACCACAAACTATATTTTAACTAAGATGGATAAAGAGGGCGCCGATTTTGAAGAGGTACTAAAGGAAGCACAGGAAAAAGGCTATGCGGAGAAGAATCCTGAGGCGGATGTGGAAGGATATGATGCCTGCCGCAAGATTGCCATTCTTTCTTCTCTTATGTGCAGCAAAAATGTGAGATATGAAGAAATCTATACTGAGGGTATCACTAAGATATCCGCGGCGGATTTCGCATATGCAAAGCAGATGAACAAATCCATAAAGCTTCTGGCTATGAGCAGGGATAAGAAAGAGGGCTTCTTTGCGATGGTAGCTCCTTTTATGATTCCCAGGACACATCCGCTCTACAGCGTGAGTGATGTGTTTAACGCAGTGTATGTACACGGCAATATGCTGGGAGATTCCATGTATTATGGGCGGGGCGCAGGTAAACTTCCAACGGCAAGCGCGGTTGTTTCCGATGTTGTGGATTGCGCCAGACATCCGGGGAAGACGGTAATGTGTTTCTGGGAAAATGAGGACGTTAAAGTTGCCGACATCGAGAGTGATCAGGGGAAATTTTTCGTCAGAGTCGGAAACGGGCAGAAGGAAGAGGCTCTGACAGTCTTTGGATCCCTGGCCGAGATCAATGTGGGTATTGCCGAAGAGTTTGCGTTTATGACGCAGGTGATGACGGAAAAAGAGTTTAATGACAAGATTGAAAAGATCGGCGGATGTATTAACCGGATCAGGATCTTGAGTGCATGATCCGACAGGATTTAAGGAGTGGGAAAGGTATTTTGAGACAGAGGAGCAGGATATGAAAAAAGTAGTGAAATTTGGCGGCAGTTCTTTGGCAAGTGCGGAACAATTCAAGAAGGTAGGCGAGATCATCCATGCGGATCCGGAGCGCAGCTTTGTCGTTCCTTCCGCACCGGGTAAAAGAGATGCGGATGATACGAAGGTGACGGATATGCTGTATGCCTGTTATGATCTGGCAGAGGAAGGAAAAGACTTCAAGCAGCAGCTCAAAGCGATTAAGGACAGGTATCAGGAGATTATTGACGGGCTCGCGTTGAAGATTTCTCTGGACGAAGAATTCAAGGTGATAGAAAAGAACTTTAAGAATAAGGCGGGCAGTAACTATGCCGCTTCCAGAGGCGAATATCTGAATGGCATTATTATGGCCAACTATCTCGGGTTTGAGTTTGTGGATGCCGCGGAGGTGATCCTCTTTGATGATAATGGTGAGTATGATGCAGAAGTTACGAATGTGAAGCTGCGGGAAAGACTGGAGAAGCTTCAATCGGCGGTGATACCCGGATTCTATGGAGCTTATGCGGATGGAACGGTGAAGACATTTTCCAGAGGAGGTTCCGATATTACCGGATCGATCGTGGCGCGTGCGATCAAAGCTAATGTGTATGAGAACTGGACGGATGTATCCGGATTCCTGATCGCGGATCCCCGTATTATTTATAAACCGGAAGGCATTGATACGATCACCTATAAAGAACTGCGAGAGCTGGCTTATATGGGCGCATCGGTGCTTCATGAAGACGCGATCTTTCCCGTGAGAAGGGAAGGGATACCGATCAATATCCGTAATACCAATGCTCCGAATGATAACGGTACATGGATCGTGGAAAGCACCTGTCAGAAATCAAAATATGTGATCACCGGCATTGCCGGCAAAAAGGGCTTTTGTGCGGTGAACATTGATAAGGATATGATGAATTCCGAGATTGGATTTGGCCGTAAGGTGTTACAGGCTTTCGAAGAAAACGGTATTTCATTTGAACATGTACCATCCGGGATTGATACGATGACGGTGTTTGTCCATCAGGATGAATTCATGCACAAGGAGCAGCGGGTCGTATCGGCAATCCACAGACTGGCAGACCCGGATCATATCGATATTGAAGGAGACTTTGCATTGATCGCCGTTGTGGGGCGGGGCATGAAATCGACCCGTGGAACGGCGGGCAGGATCTTTTCCGCGCTGGCACATGCTAATGTCAATGTAAAGATGATCGATCAGGGTTCCAGTGAGCTGAATATTATCATTGGCGTGTCCAATGCAGATTTCGAGACGGCCATCAAGGCAATCTATGATATCTTTGTGCTGATGCAGATTTAGACGGTTTATGGGAAGCTGATATTGTAAGAGCGCATCAGGGATATTAGGGACGGAAGAACAATCAGGACGGGAGACAGCGTATAGGAGTGCGGCTGTCTCTTTTTCTGTGCTTTTTCCCATAAAATGGCAGAGACAAATCGTGGTGACCGGGTGGAATTGTATGACAGTTTGGAGTAAAATAGAAATATAAACTTACAAGTCAAAATACAATATGGGTGGGGAATCTGGGATTTATGAGGCAAAAGAAAAGCTGCAAAAGAAAAAGAGTTATGATTATAGCGGGAATACTGATTATTCTAATTCTTGTATTATACTTTATTCTGGTTAATTTTCTTGTCAGCGCGGCCCTGGTTCCTTCCTTTATGGAGAAACTGCAGGCATTTGAGAGGATAACTGATGAAAGCTATGCGGCACAGGTACAGACTTCGGATATCAAGGTCAATCGCCAGATCATGTTGAATGAGATGAATCTATGGCTGGAAACCGTGAAATCACAGTTGATCTTTGTAACGAGCACGGATGGGTACAATCTGGTTGCAAATGAGTTTCTTACCGATGTGGACAGTCACAGATGGGTGCTTATTCTACATGGGTATACGGGCTGGAAGGAGGAAATGTATCCCTTCGCTTATTGGTATCATAAGGAAGGGTATCATGTTATCGTACCGGATCTGCGGTGTCAGGGTGAGAGTGACGGCGATTTTATCGGAATGGGCTGGACGGATCATTACGATTGTATGCTCTGGCTGGATTACATTCTCTCACAGGATAAGGAAGCACAGATCGTTATTCACGGGCAATCCATGGGGGCGGTTACGGCCTTGATGATGACAGGGGAAGAATCTCTGCCGGAGCATGTTGTCGCAGTCGTTTCGGACTGTGCCTATACGGATGCTTACGCCATGTTTGGAGATAAGATCAAAGAGTGGTTTTCCCTGCCTGCATTTCCGTTGGTTGACTCTGCCTGTGTGGTTCTTAAGCTTCGAGGAGGCTATGACCTGAAAGAGGCATCGGCGATTAATGCCGTTGCCAGGAGTAACGTGCCGATTCTTTTTATACACGGGGAAGATGACGCCATGATCGATGTGCAGATGTCCAGAGATCTGTATGAGACGGCCGGATGCCGCAAGGAGCTATTGATCGTAGAAGGAGCGGGACATGCGCAGGCTCAGGATAAGGAACCGGAGACATATTATGGGCTGATCGGGGAATTTCTGGAGGAGTGTCTTCGATAGACTTAGGTTTTTACAGATACTATGCGAAGACCTGATGTAGAAATAACAGTAAATAACGGGAAAAATGTAAAAAAATGTGATAATTCACCCGTTTTCTATATAAAATGAAAAAATAATAATTTTTTTGAAAGAATATGTTGACAAATAGAAAAAAGCTGTTATAATTAAATCATAAACAAAACCAATTCACATAGATAAAAAATTAAGAAAAGGAGGTACAGTCCACCGAAAACATAAACCGCAATCCATTTTAAAGTACAAATGAATAAGGAACCAATGACAAAGCAAAGAGACGTAGTCGAGTACATGAGAGAAAGTAACGAATCACAAAAGAGGAAAGAATAAGACGTTACAGTATGTGCATACGAAAGAGAAGTGGAAAGAGTACGAAAGAAGAAAAGTGGAGGTATAGGCCATTGGATAGTGTAGCATAGAAGCGGGTATTAATTCCTAGAGAGTTAGTACCCGCTTCGACGTGTATAAAAAATACAGGCTGATGGTCAGGGTTAAAAGAATATCGAAAAAAGTAAAATCCGGTAGCATATTTTCTGAAAATAAGTTATAGTATATTTGCCGTGGATTTTATCTTATTGTTTACTATGAAAGTCTTCGACTTTCACAGCATGGATGGCCATGCGGCCCGCCCGACGGCAGGCTGAGCATGATGGAAGTTTACTGTGAAGAAAAGCACGGCGAATAACAGGAGGGTTGATATGGGTAAGCTATTCGGCAGAAAAAAGAGATATTCGGATGAAGAATATGAAAATGAAGAGTTATTTGATGATGAAGAGCTGGATGAAGACGATGAGGAAGAGATAGACGAAGACGAGGATGAGACGGAAAACGAAGACGACGAGATAGAGGATGATGACGAAGATGAAGAAGATGAAATAGAGGACGACGAGGATGAAGAAGAGGACGAGGAGGAAGAGGAAGAGTGGGATGAGGAGGACCGTCGCGCTTACAGACATCGTCGGAGAGTCCGTAATCAGATCATAGTTTACGCTGTTGTATTTGTGTTTATGGCAGTAGTGATCGGTGGATGCGTTTTTGCAGGAAGGAGCATTATCGGCGTTGCAAGACAGAAAAAGCTTGAGGCGGAGCAGCTGCAGCTTGCAGAGGAACAACAACGATTGCAGGAGGAACAGGAGGCGCAGGAGGTAGTGATTGATGCCCCCGAGCCGGTAGAAGAGGAGCCGGAGGAGGATTATCTGGGGGAGATCGTTGCGGCCTATATTTCGGAGATGCCGATAGAAGATAAGGTGGCGGGGCTGTTTATCGTAGAGCCGGAAGTGCTTACCGGTGTTTCGACGGTTACACAGGCCGGAGATGGAACAAGAGAAGCGTTGGATAACTGTGCTATAGGTGGATTGATCTATTTTGAGAAGAATATTAAGGATAAAGAACAGATTACGCAGATGCTGTCGAATACGTTTTCGATGAGCAAATATCCGATCTTTTTGGCAATAGATGAAGAAGGCGGTTCTGTCAGCAGAGTGAAAAAGAGTGGCATCGATGTAGAACAGGTAAGCGATATGGCGGCGATCGGCCAGAGTGGAGACGCGGCACAGGCATACGATGCGGGAACGGCTATCGGCACTTATCTGAGAGAACTTGGTTTTAATCTGGACTTTGCGCCGATGGCGGATTTGGCGGATGCAGCAACCGGTGAATTGGGAGATCGGGTTTTTGGTTCGGACACACAGGTTGTGAGTGACATGATTTCCAATATGGTGAACGGAATTGAAGGGGCCGGCGTGAGCTCTTGCCTGAAACATTTTCCTGGAATCGGGAGCGCTGAGGGCGATACACACAGTGGAAGAGTGGAGACGACCAAGACATTAGAGGAAATGAGGAATTACGAGTTTCTTCCTTTTAAAGCAGGTATAGACGCAGGGGCGGATCTGGTGATGGTCAGTCATATTACAGCGTCTGCGGTTGATGAGGAAGCAGTGCCGTCTTCTCTGTCACGGGTGATCGTTACGGATGTTTTGAGAAATGAACTTGGATTTCAGGGCGTGATTATTACGGATGCTTTGAATATGGGAGCGATCACTGAGTACTATACATCTGAGCAGGCGGCAGTGATGGCAATCGAGGCTGGTGTCGATATGCTTCTGATGCCACAGGATTTTGGTGCGGCTTATGAAGCAGTATTGGACGCTGTACAAGACGGAACGATCTCGGAAGAGCGGATCAATGAGTCATTGGAGCGCATTTACCGGTTAAAATGTGCTGAGAAATTGGAATAGAGGCCGAATAGGGAGTCTCTATTCTGCTTCTGATGCTGGTAAAGGTTTGTTATCTGTTTGGTAAAAGCAGGAATTTGAGAAGACAGTCGTACAGAGGTGGCCAGAAAGAATAAAGAGCGAATTGTGTGTAAAATTAAAAAAACTTAAAAAGATTATTGAATTTTAAAAATTTCAAAAATTCTGTTGACAAAGTGGAAACGATATAGTATATTATTACTTGTCCGAGCGATACATAAGAAAAACAAAAAGCCGGGTAAGTGATATGCGCGAGTGGCTCAGTTGGTGGAGCACGACCTTGCCAAGGTCGGGGTCGCGGGTTCGAGTCCCGTCTCGCGCTCTTGAAAACTCTAGTAAATACTAGGGTTTTTCTTTTTTTGTGTGATATTTCGTGTTGCATACTGTCAAAGTGGGGTAGTGTCATGTTCATACATACATTATAAAAGACAGGAAATCTTAATTCGGGCTTTGCGGAGTTTTCGGATTCCTGGAACAATTTTTTCACTCCGGGTATCTAAGGACCAGGCAGAAGACCTGAAAAAGTAGATCATGGAATCATAGCAGTGTGGATTTAAGGCAAGGTTGTGTGGTAACTTAAAGATACCATAAACTCATACGAAAGGGTCATTTTTTAGTGCTTATGGTAAAGAGATTGACAAACTTATTTTATTTCATGACATAATCGTGTATAATATTTATAGGCATCAGAAAAGGAAATGTAGATATGGATATAGAGCAGCTTCGTAAATTATTAAGTATTTCTTCCAATATAAAATGGGCAAAACACTGTTTAGAACGTATGCAGGAAAGAGATATCAGTATCGCGGATGTGAAATCCTGCCTGCAAACAGGAGAGGTCATTGAGGACTATCCAGACGATTACCCCCACCCTAGCTGTCTCATTTTCGGACGTACAGAAGACGATAAAATATTGCATATTGTTGTCGGCTCAGATAACAGCAGTTTGTTTTTTGTAACAGTTTATTTCCCGAACACTGATAAATTTGAAGCGGATTTAAAAACAAGAAAGAGGTAATGATTATGTGTATGTATTGCAAGTGTAAGACCACGATCGCATCTTTGACAACGCATGTCGTAAATTATAAAAACTGTATTATCATCATCAAAAATGTGCCCTGCGAAGAATGTGAACAATGTGGTGAAAAATATTATTCAGATGAAGTAGCACAACAGGTTGAATCACTTGTAAATATGGCGAAACAGCTTATGCAGGAAATCGCAGTCATTGATTATTCTAAAGCCGCGTAGCTTGTGCGAAAGCTCAAATCGGAATTGTAGTCACATTGTAGACAGTGTGCATTCCTCCTTGATTTTATGGGCTTTCTGGGGCTAATAAGATTTCGAGTCCCGTCTCGCGCTCTGGTTAAAAGTGCGGAAATGCTGATAAATGATATGCTTCCCATATGGTAGACAATGGAAATATCCAAAACTATCATAT
>CANRZW010000008.1 GCA_947644545.1 uncultured Lachnospiraceae bacterium | reverse complement strand
CGGCGCCATCACTGATATCCGTTCCGAATACATGGATTACAATGAGGACGCCGCCCGCTATTAAAGAATTGATATGCCCGGATGCCTGGCGCATTCCGGATCAGAATAATCGAGTCTGTTCTACGCGCTGTATCCCACGAACTGGCTGTTGTACAGCGTCGCATAGAATCCGTTTCGCTGCAGCAGCGTCTCGTGATCACCCTGCTCGATGATATTGCCGTCTTTCATAACCAGAATCACGTCTGCCTCTCTGATCGTGGACAGTCTGTGAGCCACGATGAAGCTGGTTCTTCCCTCCATCATCGCCGCGAAAGCCTTCTGGATACGGATCTCCGTTCTCGTATCGATAGAGGAGGTCGCTTCGTCCAGAATCAGCATGGGCGGCAGACACAGCATGACTCTCGTGATGCACAGAAGCTGCTTCTGCCCCTGCGAGAGATTACCACCGTCCTCGGCGATCACCGTGTCATACCCGTCCGGAAGCCTCTTGATAAAGCTGTGGGCGTGAGACGCCTTGGCCGCAGCGATCACTTCCTCCTCGGTAGCCTCCGGCTTACCCATCACGATATTGTCTCTGACCGTTCCGCCTTTTAACCAGGTCTCCTGCAGCACCATGCCATAGTTGGCCCGCAGGCTCTTTCTCGTCACATCCCTTATATCGTTTCCTTCCACCCGGATGCTCCCGGAATTCACATCATAGAAACGCATCAGCAGATTGATGACCGTTGTCTTCCCGCAGCCGGTCGGCCCGACGATGGCCACACGCTGGCCCGGCCTCACCGACAGGTTGAAGTCCGTGATCAGCTTCTTATCCGGCACGTAGGAGAAGTCCACATGTTCCAAATCGATCCTGCCCTCCACATGCCCCAGGGAAAGCGCGTTCTCCTTGTCCGGCATCTGCGGCTCTTCCTCGATCAGCGCGAAGATCCTGGCCGCACAGGCAAGGGCATTCTGCAGCTCCGTCACCACGCCGGAAATCTCGTTAAAAGGTTTCGTATACTGGTTCGCATAACTTAGGAAACAGGACAGCTGTCCTACACTGATGCCGCCACGGATCGCAAACACCGCGCCCGTCACCGCAACGCCCGCATACACCAGATTGTTGACGAATCTGGTAGAAGGATTGGTGATAGACGAATAGAAGATCGCTTTCAGGGAGCATTTCTCCAGTCTGCCGTTGATCTCGTCAAACTCTTCTAACGCCTCATCCTCATGAGAAAAAGCCTGCACCACTTTCTGGTTGCCGATCATCTCCTCAATCAGCGCCGTCTGCTCGCCTCTCGTCTCCGACTGCGCCCGGAACATGACGAACGTCTTCTTGGCGATAAAAGCCGCCACCAGGAAAGATAACGGCGTGATCAGCACTACCACGCCCGTAATGCCCACATTGACGCTGAGCATAAAGCCCAATGTGCCCAGAATCGTAATCACTCCTGTAAAGAACTGTGTAAAGCCCATCAGCAGGCCGTCCGCAAACTGATCCACATCGGCGATCACCCGGCTCACCACTTCCCCGTAGGAGTGTTCGTCGATATATTTGAGCGGCAGGATCTCGATGCGCCTAAACGCCTCATCCCGGATATCCTGCACGATACGGTACGTCATCTTATTGTTACAGATATTCATGATCCACTGGGCCGCCGCCGTGATCCCGATCACCACCGCCATCTGTCTCAGAATCGCAAATACACCTTCAAAATCCACCCGGCCCTGCTCGATGATCAGGTCGATCACCCGGCCGGTGAGGATCGGAAGATACAAAGTCAATGTCACGGTAACGGCCGCCATAAAGATCGATAACGCCAGATAAATCCAATATCTTCTGATATACCGCAGCACCTTGCGCAGCGTTCCCTTCTGCCTGTTGTCATTCCCAGATTTCGCCATCTTAACTCTACTCCCCTTCCAAAATCATCCCGGTGCACAACACTTCGCACCCCTTAGCTCTCCCTTACGACTTAGGGTACTGCGAGTAATAAATCTCCTGATATACCTCGCACCGCTCAAGCAGCTCCGCATGTGTCCCGATATCCGCCATCTCCCCGTCGTCCAGCACGATAATCTGATCCGCATACTGGATCGAAGATGCCCGCTGGGACACAATAAACACCGTCATATCGCCTTCCATATCCCGGATGGCCTGCCTGAGCGCCGCATCCGTCGCATAATCGAGGGCCGATGCACTGTCGTCCAGAATCAGGATCTCCGGTTTCCCTGTCAGGGCTCTTGCTATGGTCAGACGCTGCCGCTGTCCGCCGGAGAGATTTCTTCCGCTCTGCGCCACGGCCGCATCCAGCTGTCCGTCCTTCTGCTCGACGAACTCCTTCGCCTGCGCCGTCTCGATGGCCTGCCAGATCTGCGCATCCGTCGCATTCCTCTTGCCCCACTGCATATTCTCTCTGATCGTTCCCTGGAAAAGCACCGCCTTCTGGGGGACGATGCCGATCATCTCCCGCAGTTCTTCCATACCGTATTCCCGCACGTCCCTGCCTTTGATCCGTACATGCCCCTTCGTCGCATCGTAGAAGCGCGGTATCATATTGATCAAAGAGGTCTTACCGGAACCCGTGCCGCCGATGATGCCCACCGTCTGTCCTTTTTTCACACGAAAATCCAGATCCGTCAGCGATTCTGCCCCGGCGCCTGCATAAGTCAGGCAGACATGGTCGAATACCACCTCATCCTCCGTATCCCCGTTCACGCTTTCTTCCGATTCCGTCAACTTCTGCTCCCATGTCATACTGGATTCGATCTCGAATACACTCTGGATCCGGTTCGCACAAGCCAGTGCCTTGGTGATTGTGATGATCAGATTCGCCAGCTTCACCAGCTCGATCAGTATCTGGGACATATAGTTGACCAATGCCACGACCTCACCCTGTGTAATGGTCCCCTCGTTCACCCGCACCGCGCCCGTATAGAGCAGCACCACCGTAGCCACATTGATGATGATATAGGTAACGGGATTGGTCAGCGCCGAAATCTTGCCAACGAACAGCTGCATATGCGCCAGTGCGCCGTTCTTCTGCTCGAAAGCTTCGATCTCTTCCTGCTCCTTGTTAAAGGCACGAATGACCCTGGCGCCCGTAAGATTCTCTCTGGTAGCTCCCAGTACGCTGTCCAGCCCGGCCTGCACCTTCTTGAACAGCGGCATCGTCCACATCATAATGCCGAATACCACAACCGAGAGCGCCGGGATCGTCACGACGAAAATAAACGCCGCCTTCACGTCAATGGTAAACGCCATCACCATGGCGCCGAATACGATAAAGGGCGAGCGCAGAAACAACCGCAGCACCATATTCACACCGCTCTGTACCTGGTTCACATCGGAAGTCATCCGGGTGATCATCGTCGCGGTTCCCAGCGTGTCGATCTCCGTGTAAGACAGCCCCTGAATATGAGCAAAAAGCGCGTGTTTTAACTTCGTGGAAACACCCACCGCCGCCTTCGCAGAGAAATACTGCGCCGTGATGGAACAGGCCAGGCCGATCACGCCAAGCATCACAAGCACGCCGCCCATCCGCAGCACGTAGGAGATATTGCGGCTGCCGATTCCCTGATCGATGACTGCCGCCATCACAAGCGGCACAAACAGCTCGAAGGTAGCCTCCAACATCTTAAAAAGCGGCGCCAGTATCGTCTCCTTCCTGTAGTCTTTTAAGTATACGAGTAGTTTTCTCATTCTCAGCCTCATCCCCCATATGATAAAAAGCAGCAGTCGGAATGTATCCAACCACTGCCATAAACATCTCCGAACATTCAATTAATATAATTCTTTTTCATTTCTACTGCACGAATTCTGCAGTCAGCGACTCGATCTCATCGCTGATCGTCATTACCTGCCTGGAAGGCTTATAGGTGATCTCCGGATACAGAAGCTCATGCAGCTCTACAACATTCTCTTCCAGATCATCCGGAATAACACAGCTTCCCTTACTGCCTACCGTCGCTCCCCTGCGGCCATCCTCAAACGGAAACCCGTCGCTTGCCACGACGTTATAACCCGCCACGCTGCCCAGGACGCTGATGATCTCGTTCACGCCCAGAGAGGTTTCCACCTCCGGTAAAATAGCATTGACCATTTCCCTTAAGGAACTGACAGACGACTGCTTGGCCTTCTCCATCATCGCCATCAGAACGTCTCTCTGACGCTCCGCTCTCCGGAAATCATCCCCTTTGGTGTAGCGGATCCGGCAGTAAGCGGTAGCCTGCATCCCGTTCAGCAGCTGTCTGCCGCTGTGCTTGATCGGCGTATAATCCACTCCCAGTTCCTCGGACATCGTCAACTGGTAATTGTTCAGATGGATGATCTCCGCATCCGTAACTTCCATCTCGATTCCGCCCAGGGCATCCACCGAATCGATCAGTCCACCGAAACCGACTGTCACATAATCCGTAATATCAAGATCCAGGTTGGTATTCAACATGCTGATCGCCTGCTCCGGTCCGCCCTGTGCATAGGCCGCGTTACACTTATTGTATGAATCATTGCTCAGATTCAGAAAGGTATCTCTGAAAACCGAGACAAGTTTGATCTCCTGCGTATCCTGATTGATGCTGGCTATGATGATACTGTCACTTCTGGTACCCCTGCCCAGCTCTCCGTCTCTGGCATCCACACCGAACAGCGCAATATTGCGGTATCCCTTGGAAACGTGCTCCTCTTCCCTCTGCGTCTCCTTCACCTCTTTATTGATGATGATCTGCTCTTTGTCGATCTCCTTACGCTCCACCTCGTCTGTTGTCGTCACAACAACATACATGATGCCGATCGCAACCGCCAGGATACAGAGCTCCGCGATCAGCAGCGGAATATTCCTGATCCACCTGCGCCCGCTCTTACTGTTTTTGCCTTCCTCTGACTGAATCTCTGCATTCTCAGCCGCTCCGGCCTGCTCCTTGGTGATTTCAGCCTCCCTGTTATCTGTAGGATCCTTACTCTTTGCCTGCTTCTGAGAATCCTGTGTCTGCTTGTCCATAAATAACTCCTTTGTCCAAGTTCACGGTGTCACTCCACTATTATGCCATAAGAATCTTATGTCTATGTGTATCGCCAACAACTTAATTCATTTCTACTTTCAGCATAAAACAAAAATACACTTCCACTATCCTACCACAAAAAACCATATTTGAACATATAAAAATTAAGAAATATTAAATTTTTGAACAAATATGTTACATTTTTGTTATATTTTATATCAGATCAACCGCATCCCGCACCGTTCGCACACCGATCAGCCTGATTCCTTCAATACGATGCACCTGGCTTTTGTTGACTTCCGGCATGACACAGGTCGTAAATCCCAGCTTGGCAGCCTCCGCCACCCTCTGCTCCACCATGGAAACGCCCCGCACCTCACCGCTTAAGCCAATCTCCCCGAAAACAATCGTCTTATCGTCTATTGCCCTGTTCTTGAAACTTGACACCACCGCCATAGCGATTCCCAGATCGATGGCCGGCTCCACGATCCTGATGCCGCCCGCCAGATTCACATAGGCATCACAATCCGACATCTGCAGATTCAGCCTTTTCTCCAATACCGCCATCAACAGATTGACCCTGTTAAAATCCGTACCGATCGCCTGTCTGCGCGGAATCCCGAAATTGCTGTGACACACAAGCGCCTGTATCTCCAGAAGAATCGGTCGCGTTCCCTCCATCGAACAGGATACCACCGATCCGCTCGCCCCTTCCGGTTTGCCGCTCAACATAAACTCCGAAGGATTCTTTACCTCCACAAGCCCTTCCGCCTTCATCTCGAATACGCCGATCTCGTTCGTGGAGCCAAACCGGTTCTTAACCCCGCGCAGGATACGGTAGGAGGCATGTCTGTCGCCCTCAAAATACAGCACCGTATCCACCATATGCTCCAGGACTCTCGGCCCCGCCACGGTTCCCTCCTTGGTCACATGGCCCACGATAAAGACGGAAACATTCAATCCTTTCGCAAGCTGCAGCAGGACGCCTGTCGTCTCCCGCACCTGTGACACGCTCCCCGGTGCGGCGGAGATCTCTTCGTCATACATGGTCTGGATCGAATCTATGATCGCCACATCCGGCATAACACTGCGGATCGTCTGCTCCACGGTCGCCAGTCCCGTCTCGCATAACAGAAGCAGATTGTCCGAAAACTCACCCAGCCTGTTGGCCCTGATCTTAATCTGCCGCAGAGACTCCTCCCCGGATATATACAGCACCTTTCTTCCATCCGCCGCCAGCTCCCGGCAGACCTGCAGAAGCAATGTGGACTTCCCGATGCCCGGATCGCCGCCTACCAACGTCAAAGAGCCGGGCACGATTCCGCCGCCCAGCACTCTGTCCAGTTCTTCCATATGGGTCAGCATACGGCTCTCCTCCTGTATGCTGACCTCCGATAGGCTGGCGGGACTGCTTATCTCCCTCTTATGTACACCGCGGCTGCCGCCCCGGGTCGTTGGAGATGCCTTCTCTTCCACCATCGTGTTCCACTCCCTGCATCCGGGACATTGCCCCATCCACTTGGAAGATTCATAACCGCAATTCTGACAATAAAAAACCGTCGTTCCTTTTCCTTTAGCCATTCTTGATCTTTTCCATCTTGACCGCAACTTCGCCGGTATTCTCCAATTCCACGCTGATGCTCAGCTTACCGCTTAAGTTTGTCTTCATCGCGCCGATCTTGGACTCTCCTACGCTGACACTGTATTCCGTATCTTCTTCCAGGCCTACCGTGATCTGTGCATCCGCATCGCTTTCCACCAGGAAACTGACGCCGTTCTCCGTCTCCACAAATTGCAGCACACTCGTTCCGGGCTCGGATTCGTAGGCAAACATCCCGTTCTTCTCTAGTTTGGTCAACTTCCGGTAGGTCTTTACCTTATACAGATCTCCGCCATGCTCATAGTCTTCCACTTTAGCCTTCGCATCCAGCTTGTAATTGCCAAAACTGATCGCGCCATTTTCCTCTGTACGCAATAATTCTTCTACTACTGCCATCGTATTTCCCTCCAGGTTCTCTTATTTATTTTATTCCGATTTTTCTTTTCCGTACTACAGCAGTATACGTGTTACGCATTCGTCCGCGCCGTGAACACGATCTGCTTATTCTTAAGTCCGACCGATACCTGTTCCCCGCTTCTGACACGTCCGGACAGGATCTCCTCCGCCAGCGCATCCTCAATCTCGGACTGGATGGCCCGCTTCATCGGCCTTGCCCCCATCTTCGTATCCATATGCTTGTCGATCAGCCATTCCTTCACGGCCGGCGTGATCGTCAGCTGGATATCCATCTGCTCCCTGCATCGTCTGATCAGACTGCCCGACAACAGCGTGGTGATCTTCTTCATATCCTCCCTGTTGAGCGGATGGAAGACCATAATCTCATCGATACGATTGATAAACTCCGGCTTAAAGAGCCTTTTCACCTCTTCCATCACATTGGACTTCATCTTATCGTAATCCTGCTGCTGTGTCTGCTGCGTTCCGAAGCCGAGATTCTTGGGATCGATGATCCGCTGCGCTCCCGCGTTGGAGGTCATGATCAGAATCGTATTCTTGAAGCTGACTTTCCTTCCCTTGGAATCCGTGATGTGCCCGTCATCCAACACCTGCAGCAGCACATTAAACACATCCGGATGCGCCTTCTCGATCTCGTCAAACAATACCACCGAATAAGGATTGCGGCGTATTTTCTCCGATAATTGTCCGCCTTCCTCGAATCCCACATACCCCGGAGGCGAGCCGATCATCTTGGAAACGGAATGCCCTTCCATATACTCCGACATATCCACACGGATCAATGCATTCTCCGAACCGAACATTGCCTCCGCCAACGCCTTGCTGAGCTCCGTCTTACCCACACCGGTCGGCCCCAGAAAGAGGAACGAACCGATCGGACGGTTAGGATCCTGTAATCCCACTCTTCCTCTGCGCATGGCCTTGGAAACGGCCGTCACCGCCTCCTCCTGTCCGATTACCCGCTTATGCAGGATGGATTCCAGTTTCAGCAGGCGTTCACTCTCTTTCTCCGCCAGCTTTTTCACCGGAATCTTCGTCCAGAGAGCCACTACTTCCGCGATCTCGTTCTCACCGACTACGTAACTGCGCTTCTCCTCCTCGCGTTCCATCCGCTTAACCAATCGGTCGTATTTCTTAATACATTCTCCCTGTTTCTTCTTTAGTTCTGCCGCCTGCGTGAATGCTTCCATGCGGATCGAGCGTTCGATCTGCAGATCGATCTTCTTGATCTCGTCCGCCAGCTCCCGCAGTTTATCCGGCTGTCCCGTCACCTTAAGCCGCACCGCCGCTGCCGCCTCGTCAATCAGGTCGATTGCCTTATCCGGCAGGTTCCTGTCATTGATATATCTGGCAGAAAGCGCCACGGCAGCACCGATCGCCTCCGGCGTGATCGTAACACGATGGTGCTCTTCATATTTGTGGGCAATGCCGCGGAGAATATTTTCCGCCTCCTCCACGGTCGGCTCTTCCACGGTAACCGGCTGGAATCTCCGTTCCAACGCCGCATCCCGCTCCACGTATTTCCTGTATTCTGCGATCGTGGTCGCGCCGATCAGCTGGATCTCACCCCGGGCAAGGGACGGCTTTAAGATATTAGACGCGTCGATAGCGCCCTCTGCGCCTCCGGCGCCGATGATCGTGTGCATCTCGTCTAAGAAAAGCACGATCTCACCGTCCTCGATCACTTCCCGGATCACTTTCTTGATCCGCTCCTCAAACTCACCGCGGTATTTACTGCCGGCAACCATGCCGGAAAGATCCAGGGTCAGCACCCGCTTATTCTGCACCGTAAAAGGCACGTCGCCCGTCACGATCCTCGATGCGAGTCCCTCCACCACGGCCGTCTTACCTACCCCCGGTTCTCCGATCAGACAGGGATTGTTCTTGGTCCTGCGGCTCAGAATCTGGACGACTCTCGTGATCTCCTCTTCCCTGCCGATCACCGGATCCAGTCTGCCTTCCCTAGCAAGCGCCGTCAGGTCACGGCTGTACTGCTCCAGCGTGGAAGCGCCGCTCTTTTTCCTGCCCTGTTTTCTGCCAAGGTCTTCCTTATAAAGCGCCCCGTCCTCTCCCATGGCAACCAGGACATCCACATACAGCTTCTGTATGGATATCCCCATGGTATTGAGCAGCCTGACCGCTACGTTCTCTCCCTCCTTCAACATCGCCAGCAGGATATGCTCCGTACCGGTCTTATCGCTGTGAAACCTCTCTGCCTGCCTGTGCGCCTCATCCAGAATACTCTGCGCGCGCGGGGAATAGCCGTCCCTCTCTGCGATCAAAATCGAACTCTCCGGTGCGATCAGATCCTTAATCATTTCCTTCAGCTGTACGACATCCACCCCGTTATTTAACAACACAGTGGCTGCCACACCTGTATTTTCCCGAAGCAGTCCGATCAGGATATGTTCGCTTCCGATATAACTCTGCCGTAAACTTCTGGCTGCTCTCTCGGCCAGCATCAATGCTGCTTTTGCCTTGTCCGTAAACTGTGGCTGCATCAATCGTCCATTCCTTTCTCCTATATAATCTGTAACAGGTCAGATTCCCGTACAGTCACCATAATCATTATAGATTTCATCAATAAGAGCATGCACCTCTTTCCGGGAAATATTCTTACAGCTTGCCTTTGCCAGCGTTACCTGCAGCTCTTTGCGTATTTCCTCGACCGCCTGCATCCTGTCGATGTCTATGGCGATCATGGCTCCTCTTCTGCGGTCTACCTTGACATACCCCTCCTGTTTCAGGACCGTATACGCTTTATTGACCGTATGCATATTGATCCCGATCGTATCGGCCAGCTGCCTGACCGAAGGAAGCATATCGCCTTCCTGAAAACGTGAGGTCGCAATACCGAGAATAATCTGGTTCCTCAACTGCATATAGATTGCTTCATCGCTGTTAAAATCTATCTCTATAAACATTTTCCAATCACGTCACCGCTTTATCGTTACCTGTTACCTGACAATAAGATACGATGACCTTTCTACAAATCTTTATCATCCATGTTCAAAAATTCAAATTCAAAATCGTCATCATCCAGAAGAAAGTTCTTCGCCTTGCGCTTCGGCGCCGGTTTCACACGAACTTCCTCCGCCTGTTCATTAGCGCTTTGCTGCTCGCGCGCCGCTCTTCGAGACACCGTGTCCGTATCCCGCATGTTTCTGCGGACAGGCCTCTCTTCCTCTCTGCCGCCGCCATCGCTTTCCGCGCGTCTTCTTCGCCTTACCGGAACCTCTTCCGCCTCTTCGTCATCGTCCTCTTCCTCGTCGTCCTCATCGTCGTCTTCATAATCCTCATAGTACGCATCACGAAGTTTAATGCCCATTATGATCACCACGATCAGAAGAGCAGCCGTCAAGACGCCCAACACTACGATCACGATCCGCTGTCTTACCAGACTTTTGGCATCCTCGTCCGCAGTATCGCTCTGCATACTGTATGCATCCAAAAGCGGCTGCAGCTTATATTCATAGCCGCCGCCCAGATTATCGATCAGATACCATTCTCCGTCCTTTTGCGCGACCTCATAATCCTGGCTGACCGGCTCCTGTGTTTCTTCCGGCACGGGCTGCTCTTCCGGCGCCGGCTGTTCTTCCGGCACGGGTACCATATCCCCAAGATCGACGAGATCGGAACGGACGAATCCCGTCTTTGACGAACCGTCTGCCCCTGTAAAAGTGACGAAATACCACACCTTACCGTCGCTTGCACCGTTAGACTGCCCGCTGACGATCAGTTCCGTCCCGTTTGGCACACTCTCCACTTCCTTGACATTCGTGGAGGGCTCCGGACGAATCTTGGCCGACTGCACCTTGACTTTGGCATACTGCGCATCCATGGCGGTCTCCGCCTGTGCCGAGGCGCCGGATGCCGTCTCTCCCTGAGCTTCCCCCTGGGATACTTCCGTCGCTTCCCCTGCCTGCGCCCCGCCGCCGGAAGTCGGCAGCGACTCCGTGCCGTCCCTGTCGATCAGATCGGCACGCACATATCCTGTAGTGTTAGCATTCACATAGACCTCATACCAGCGTGCGCCGGATGCATCCGTCGTCTCACTCTTGATCGATACCGTCTTTCCTCTGGTCACGCTTCCCACCGCCGCACTGGTGGAGTCCGCGCTTCCCCGTATATTGGCTGATTCTACCTTCACAGTGCCGGTAATGTCTGCCCGACTGACGAAAGGACTACACCACGTCAGCGCCGTCACTGCCAATACTGCCAGAGCACCACGCCAAAAACCGCTCCTTCCTGTCTTCTTCTGTTCATATCTGTTCTTTTTCTTCATATAGTAAACTCCAATCTCATGAAACATTCCCGCAGCAGCTTAAGTCTCCGGCTTTCTGTTATGTATGTCCGTCCATCCTGCTTCCAGTCTTTCCTACGCGTCCCTCTTAAACCGCTTGGCGCCATCCTCTCCGCCGGGTTTCTCTGTACTGAATCCGGTCATGTTCATCTTCTTTCTTGCCCGCTCTTCTATCTCTCTGTGATGGGCCGTCTCGCACTTGGCACAGAATCTGCCATAACGGATGGTAGTCCCGCAGATCTCGCAACGCAAAAAGACGTTGGAAGTCGGCGCGATCTCCAGGCGGCATTCCTTGATCATGCTTCGGATGGCCTTCTGCGCTACCCCTGTCTCACTGGCCACCTCGGCCATCGTAGCGCCCGGATGCAGTTCAATATAGTTGCGTGCCTTGCCGTAATCGTCGAATCCGATACAGCCGCATTTCTCGCACTTATATTCCCCCACACCCTTAAAGATCATGATACCGCCGCACTCGGTGCATATGGTCGGTCTGTTGTAGTTGTCTTCATCCAGCAACTCTTTCTTTAATCTTTCTGTTTTTTCTTCTCTGTCTGGCATGGTAACTGTCCCCTTCCCCTTTTATTCTACACAAATGTCCTGTTCTATCAATTGAACGCATCTTCTGTTCCATACGCTTAGCCGTACATCCGGTTTCTATCACGGAACACGCTCTCCTATGACATAACCTCATCGATCGCTTTTCCAATATCCGACCGCATATATTGATTGGCAAAAGATACCCATTCCGTGGCTTTGTAGGCATTGGCCCGCGCCTCTTTCAAATCCGCGCCCTTGGCGGTTATGCCCAGCACACGCCCGCCGTTTGTGACGATACCGTCTTGCGTCTGCTTCGTTCCCGCATGGAAACAGTAGTACCCTTCCGCCTCCTCGAAACGCTCCAGCCCGCTGATGGCAAATCCTTTCTCATAGGAAACCGGATACCCTTTGGAAGCCAGGACTACGCACACTGCGGCATTGTCCTCAAACTGCAGATCGATCTGATCCAGCCTGCCGTCAATACAGGCTTCTGCCACCTCGATCATATCGTTCTTCATCCGTGGCAGCACCACCTGCGCCTCCGGATCCCCGAATCTGGCATTATATTCCAGCACTCTGGGGCCTTCCGGCGTCAACATCAGGCCGAAGAAAATTACCCCCTTAAAAGGCCGCCCCTCAGCCGCCATGGCATCCACCGTCGCCTGATAGATGTGCTCCCGGCAGAACGCATCCACTTCTTCCGTATAAAAAGGACTGGGCGAAAAGGTTCCCATACCGCCCGTATTCAATCCCTGATCCTTATCCTGTGCCCGCTTGTGATCCTGGGCGGAGGACATGATCTTGATCGTCTTGCCGTCCACGAAAGAAAGAACGGAGACTTCACGTCCTGTCATAAATTCCTCAATGACCATGCGGTTGCCGGCCGCGCCGAATTTCTTATCTTCCATGATGGTCTTGACGCCTTCCCGCGCTTCTGCGAGCGTATTGCAGATCAACACACCCTTGCCGAGCGCCAGCCCGTCAGCCTTAAGCACCACCGGCATCTTCGCCGTCTCCAAATATGCCAGCGCCGCTTCCGGATCGTCAAAATTCTCGTAAGCCGCCGTCGGAATATGATATTTCTTCATCAGATCCTTGGAAAAGGCCTTACTGCCTTCCAGGATCGCCGCATTCTTCCTAGGTCCGAAGACACGAAGCCCTGCCGCTTCCATCTCATCCACCAGGCCGCCCACCAGCGGGTCGTCCATACCCACGATGGTCAGGTCGATCTCCTTCTCCTTCGCAAACGCCACGATCTTCTCAAACTCCATAGCGCCGATGGGAACGCACTCCGCGATCTGCCCGATCCCCGCATTGCCCGGTGCACAGTAGATCTTACTGACTCTCGGACTCTTCGCCACACTGTCTGCGATCGCGTGCTCCCTGCCGCCGCTTCCTACGATCAGAACTTTCATTCCAATACCCTGCCTTTCTGTATATAACTTGCACCCTGTTTCTGCTTTCTCACAAATACCGCCTGATGAGGACTGCCCTCTATTCTTCGATATACGCCTGTCCGCCTGACACTCTCACCTTGCCGGCCGCGATCAGATCAAGGCACTTTGGCAGGATCGTCCACTCCGCCTCTTCCATGACCCGTCTCTGCAGACGCTCCGGCGTATCGCCATCCTCTACGGCCACGGCCTTCTGCATCAGGATAGGCCCCGTATCCGTCCCCTCGTCCACGAAATGTACCGTCGCGCCGGTCACCTTGACGCCTCTCGCCAGCGCCGCCTCATGCACCTTAAGCCCGTAATAACCCTTGCCGCAAAAGGCCGGGATCAGGGACGGATGGATATTGATGATCCGGTTCTCATACCGCCTGATCAGCTGCGGCGGCACCACCACCAGGAATCCTGCCAGCACGATCAGATCCGGATCTGCCTCTTCCACCTTCCGCAGGAACGCTTCGTTGAACTGTTCTCGTTCCTCATAGTCCTTGGGCGACACACAGACCGCATCAATGCCGGCCTGCCCGGCACGCTCCAGGGCATAAGCCTTCCTGTTGTTGCTGATCACCCGCACGATCTGCACGTTCCTGATTGCTCCCTGTGCTATCCCGTCTATGATCGCCTGTAAATTGGTGCCCCCGCCGGACACACACACTACTGTCTTAAGCATTATCGTATCACAACCCCTTCACTGCCTGCCGTCACTTCCCCTACCAGATAGGCCTGTTCTCCGGCCGCCTGCAGCGCATCGACTGTCTGCTGCACATCTGCCGCATCCACTGCCAGCACCATGCCAAGCCCCATATTGTAAGTATTATACATCATCTTCTCTTCCAGGCCGCCCTTCTGCTGTAAAAGTCCGAAGATCGGAGGTATCGGATAACTGTCCTTGCGAACCGATGCCGTCATGCCCTCCGGCAGCATTCTCGGAATATTCTCATAGAAGCCGCCGCCGGTAATATGACTGCACCCCTTGATGGTCACACCCGCATCGCGCACGGCCTTTAACGCCTTCACATAAATCTTCGTCGGGGTCAGAAGCGTCTCCCCCAGAGTCGCACCCAGCTCTTCATAATAAGTATCCAGACTCTCCTTCGTCATCTCGAACACTTTACGCACAAGCGAAAACCCGTTGCTGTGAACGCCCGAGGACGCGATACCGATCAGCGCATCACCGGGTCTGATCTTCTCGCCCGTGATCAGATCCTTCTGGTCTACCACGCCCACTGCAAATCCGGCCAGATCGTACTCCTCCTCCGGCATCAGACCCGGATGTTCCGCCGTCTCACCGCCCACCAGAGCCGCACCCGCCTGTTTACAGCCTTCGGCTACGCCGCCCACGATCGTGGCGATCTTCTCCGGATAATTCTTACCGCAGGCAATATAGTCCAGGAAGAACAACGGTTCCCCGCCGGCACACACCACATCGTTGACACACATGGCCACACAGTCGATCCCCACCGTGTCATGCTTATCCATCAGAAACGCCAGCTTGATCTTCGTCCCCACACCGTCCGTACCGGACAGCAGTACCGGATGCTCCATCTCCTTGATCTTATCCAGACAAAAAGCGCCCGAAAAACCGCCAAGTCCTCCCAATACTTCCGGCCGCATGGTCCCTCTGACATGCTCCTTCAACAACTCCACCGACTGGTAACCTGCCTCAATATCAACTCCTGCCGACTTGTAATCCATAGCTATTATCGTACTCCTTTCTCAGCATGCAATTTCGTGTTCTTATGTATAATTCTTATAGCCGACTTCCTGCAGCCTGGCATCCTTCTTCTGAACGCTCTCGCCCAGCTTGCGGGTATACTCTTTCAGTCTCTGCAATAAAGCCTCGTCAGAAGTCGCCAGAATCTTTGCCGCCAGGATGCCCGCATTCTGACCGCCGCCGATGGCCACCGTAGCCACCGGGATGCCGGAAGGCATCTGCACGATGGAATACAGAGAGTCCACCCCGCCCAGATCGGAAGTCTTCATGGGAACGCCGATGACCGGCATGGGGAAGATCGCCGCACACATGCCCGGCAGATGTGCCGCCTTGCCCGCGCCCGCAATGATCACCTTGAATCCCTTCTCCTCCGCACTTTTCGCATACTCGAAGAATACATCCGGTTCCCTGTGAGCAGAGATGATCGCCATCTCATAGGAAATCCCCAGCTCCTCCAAAAGATCCGCTGCCTTCGCCATAACGGGCATATCGGAATCACTTCCCATTACAATACCTACCTGTGCCATCCGTGTGTCCTCCTCATCCTATATCCTTGTGTATATTTCCTTGCTTTCCTGCAATCATCTGCCGCTCTTAAATCACTTCTGTATCCTATGGCATCATGACGCTTCCCACATTATGGAAATCCGTTACCATGACGCAATCAGTATACCATAATCAAAGCATGAAGTCCATCATAACCGCTTCCCGATAACAGGTCCGCTCTTCGTCTTCTCCATTCCTTCATACGGCATCCCGTCACAAAACAAACGCCCTGTTCAGCTCCTCACATCCCTCCAGCACGAACCTTCCGTCCCGGATAATCGGGATCTTATCACCGTCCTTCGTCTGCACGGACAGCTCTCCCAACTCGTCATAAGGAATCGTGATATCCGTATGACACTGAAAATATGCCTTACTGATATCCGTGTCCCGCAAAATGGACACTTCGTTATCCTTCGCAATAATCTCCTTGCCGTCCTGATTATACACCCGCACATTCTCCGCATGGGAATAACACGTATCCCCCACCGCAAAATGCGGTCCTGTCTTCTCCGCGATCAGGATCGGCATCTTATCTTCAATCCCGTATCTGCGCGCCGTCACATAAGCGGTAGTATTCGTGCCGATGGCGAACTCACCAAGCGGCAGCGTATCGTGATGGAAGAGCACGTTATCTTTGATATATTTGCGGTTTTCCTCCTCGGATGGGAAGTTGGCACATCCGTAATCCGCAATCATCCCGTCTGCAAATTCCAGCCAGATATCCTTATACTCCAATTCATTCAGGAAGACCCTCGTCACATGCAGGATCCCGTCCGTACCGGCCAGCACCGGGGAAGTGAACACTTCTCCCACCGGGATATTCACATCCGCCACACAGTTCTCAAAGTTCGTCTCCTTATCAGGATCCTTCAACTCATGCAGACGGATTCGCAGATCCGTCCGGTTAGCGCCGCATCCCTTGACTACTACAGTCACACCCTGGTCCAGCACATCGATGATCTTCTGCTGGATTCCCTGATACAACTTATAATCGAGCGTGTTGATACGCACGATATCGTCGAAGATCTCCTCATACTGCGCCCCGATATCCGGCACCGGGAAAGCAATGATCGTGAAGCTGCGCTCTTCTCCCGGAATGTACTCGTTCTGCATCGCCCCGGCCCTGGAGGCATACTCCACGGAAAGCTTCTGCTGCTTCTCCGACAGCCTGCAGGCCGCGTCCTTCGTCTCCGGTACGAAAGGCTTCTCACCGAAGATCTCCAGCACAGCCGGTCCGCCATGCACCTTCGCCTGCTCCTTATACTGCTCAAAAGCGCCCCGCATACACTCCAGCCTGCGTTCCACAAGAAGCTTATCCAGCACAAGGGCCAGATCCTCCCTGTGATCATAATCGAACTGTTTGTTGGGATTAGCCCCAAAATAGCCGTTCTTGTTGACACTCCTGCCCTGGAAGATATTCGTCCCCGAACGATAGATCGTTGACTGTAGACCAATTCGGTCAAAATTCTCGACCGCGCGTCGTATCATCCGCTCAAATCCCAGACAGTACCGTACATTGACCGTCTTCTTGATCGAGATGTCCTTATTGCCCATCTCAAAGCCGATCCGGTAGCCTTCCGTATACGTATCCGCCATCAGTGCGATCTTCTCCTCCGGCATCTCACACAAATGCGCTGCCGTGCGCAGTTCATTCTCCGTCACATACTCGCCGTAATAATACAGGTAACGCAGATCAGTCAGGTCACTGTCCATCACGATCCGCAGGGCAAAATCCTTCTCCGGGCAGACAATCTGCGCTATCTTCTCACAACTCTCCGGCTCATAATAATCGCTCACATACCAGTACAGGATCTGCCGCAGTTCCTCCGGATCCGGGAATGCTTCCTCTCCCGCGGCAGTGTCCGCTTCCTCCTGCGCCGCGCACAGACACGCCTGATAGACCTCCAGCAGCAGTTCCATCCGGATCACCATGGCAAACCGGTTCTGCTCAAAGGCAGCCGGAATCATACTCCGCAGTTCCGCATAAAGGAAGGACAGCATCCGGCCGATTGACTCACCCAGACAATTCACGGCATATGCCGGATTTGCATAACTTACTTCATAATGCGCCGGCAGAATATCCTCATACAGCTTCCCGTTGAACGCCTGCAGTTCTTCTAAAGTCATCTGTCGCAGCCGTCCGCTCTCCACCACGTTCCATGCCTCATCCAGAAACAGGACGAATGCCGCCATATTGTTAAAGTACTTCTGCAGTCTTGCACCGCAGACCGCCTCCTTCGCTATTTCCCGGATCCGCTCTATGGCCAGCGTGTACCGCTCCTGCTCCAGATCGTTCCTGTCCTCCTCCACAATATATAAATCTTCCATATATAATGTCCCTGTCTCCTTTCTCCCTGTAAGAATCTCCGATCGCTTTCCTTAAGCATACGCCCCTGCATACAGGATCACACTGATCAGCGCCAGCGCCAGCACATTCAGTACGACTCCCACATATGTGAACAGATAGAACTTATCCCGCTCCGTCTTGGAGACCAGTCCCAGCCCAATGCCCACAAACGCAAAGATCATAACAAGCATTGCTGCCGCTCCGTACTGCACGGGCACTTCTCCGCCCCTGCGGTAACTCATAAAAACGGCATACCCCAGCGTCGCCAGCGAAATCACGCCCAGGATCGTGGACATGATGCCTTTCTGTGTATGCTCCTTATTGGTAAACATGTAACTGCTCTTTTTCACTGTCAATACTCCCTGTCCAGTCTCAATCAACTCTTTCCATTATGCCTGTAACAATATAACCCCGGCCGCACGCCATCCTGACGCATCCATCCGTAATTTTGAAATGGGCATCTTCGTCTTCCCCGAAAACACCCATCTGTCATTACACCACACGGCAAATTAGAATATGATCTTACTTCTTCCGGCCAGCAGTTTAGCGCCGCTGATCAGCAGAAGCACACCGCTCGCCACACCCACCACGAGCGATACCACGCCCACCGTAATATTGAGTGCGCCGGATCCGCCCATCACCTTATAGGTTCTCTCTTCCATCTCTTTACTCTCCTTATTTCGCTCCGTACTGTTCATAGTATGCATCAATCGCGCTCTTTAATGTATCGTCAATATAGATCTTTCCCTGATACGGCCGGTTATAGAGGCAGTCCACCACATCCTCCATCGTCACAATGGCATGCGCCTCGAATCCGTATTTATCCTTGATCTCATGGAGTGCGCTCTTCTCACTGTCCAGCCCGCGCTCCATACGGTTTAACGATACCATCAGACCCTTGATCTCCACATCGGCCTGCTGCTTTAAGATCGGGAAAGTCTCCTCGATCGATTTGCCGGAAGTCGTCACATCCTCGATAATCACTACCCTGTCTCCGTCCTGCAATTTGCTGCCAAGCAGAATGCCCGTATCCCCGTGATCCTTCACTTCTTTTCTGTTGGAGCAGTACCTGACTTCCTTGCCGTACAACTCACTGATCGCCATGGTGGTCGCCACCGAAAGAGGAATGCCCTTATACGCCGGCCCGAACAGCACGTCGAAATCCAAACCATAGTGATCATGGATTGCCTTCGCATAATACTCTCCCAGCTTCCGCAGCTGCGCCCCCGTCACATAGGCGCCCGCATTCATGAAAAAGGGGGATTTCCGACCGCTCTTTAACGTAAAATCACCGAACTTAAGTACCTGGCTGTCCACCATAAACTCAACAAATTCCTGCTTGTATGCTTCCATCTTATGCTCCATTCTCTTTTCTTTGCCTGCAACTAACTGCCGCCCGCTTCGTATCTTCTTCTCTCACGTAAGTCTGGCGTTCCTGTTCGTTCGTCCGTTACCCTCTGGACGCCAGCGCCTGTGCAATATCCTCTTTCATATCCAGCACCGCCGCTCTCGATGCGTCCGCAAAATGTTCCGCACCATATCCGGCATACTGCTCCTGCTGATAAGCGGCTATGATACCGCGGGAGGAATTGACGATCGCACCCAGTCCGTCTTCATTGAAGAAATGTACCAGATCCGCACCTTTACCGCCCTGAGCGCCATACCCCGGCACCAGAATATAGGCCTTCGGCATGATCTTACGCAGGATCTTACCCTGCTCCGGATAGGTGGCGCCAACCACGGCCCCCACATAACTGTAGGAATCACCCATGCATTCCGCACCCCAGGCTGCTACCTGCTCACCCACGATCTCATACAGCGGCCGCTCTTCGCCCGCCTTCTTGTCCGTCCCCTTGATCAGCCTGTCCTGGAACTCGCCGCTGCTGGGATTGGACGTCTTCACCAGAACAAAGATGCCCTTCTTCTCTTCCCCGCACACCTTGATAAAAGGCTTCACGCCGTCGGAGCCAAGATAAGGGTTCACCGTCACAAAATCCTCATCAAATCCTCTGCACAGAGTGCTTCCCACCTGTACCTGTCCCAAATGTCCCACCGCATAGGCTTCCGAAGTGGAACCGATATCACCGCGCTTGACATCGCCGATGACCACCAGTCCTTTCTCCTTACAATACGCTGCCGTCTTCTGGAACGCGATCATGCCCTCCACGCCGAACTGTTCATACATGGCGATCTGTGGCTTCACCGCCGGAATCAGATCGTAAATAGCGTCCACAATGGCCTTATTATACTGCCAGACCGCCTCTGCCGCGCCTTTCATCGTCTCCCCGTATTCTGCGAAAGCCGCCTTCTTGATGTGCTCCGGCACAAATTTCAACGTCGGGTCCAGGCCTACCACGATAGGCGCCCCTGTCTTCTTAATCTTCTCTACCAGTTTGTTGATCACAGCTCTCTGCCCTCCAAATCCTGCAACACATAGGTATTCTCAATATACTTCGGGAACTCTTCCCTGGTGATCCACTTCCACTCGCCGAACTCTTCCGGCAGCACGATATTCGTCTCTTCCTCTTCCCTGATAGAGCACAGATAGGCAATCCCCACACAGTGGGTATCCCCCAGCAGATTCGACCAGGTATACTCGATCTTCTCGATGGTTCCCTCCACCGATAACAGCTCTTCGATGGCGCGCAGCATCGTATCGTCCGGCGCCTCACCGTGCTGAACCTCCGCATCAATAAATTCCCATACATAAGGGGTCGGAATATGGTCATCCACCCATCTCCTGATCACCAGATACTCATCACCCTTTTTGATAATGCCTTTTACTCGTACATAAGTATTCTTCATTCCCCTACCGTACCTTCCTTTTCATTATTTAAAATAGTACCATTGGCCATTTTACTTGTCAATCCACAAACAATCCTGCACACCGCCACCCTGCCGCTCATGGATTCCACGCTTTCGTTCTTACCGCGTCCGCAGAAATTCATACTCCCGCTTCGCCGCCGCATCGTCCGGATAGGACTTCAGATAGCTGTTCATCAGCGCCGAGGCCGTCTTGAAATCTCCCATATACTCATACGCCACAATCTCATTAAACTTCAAGCTCTGCAGCATCCCGTTATCCTCGATATTCATGGCCGCCTGAAATGCCTCCAACGCCGCGCTGTATTCCTTCATCTGCATTCTGCACAGCCCCAGCTGGTTATAGATCTCTGCCTTGGTCTGGTCATTCTCCGCAAAAGCGGCGTATATATCGGAAGCATAATTATAATCGCCCAGTGCCTCATAGGTTCTGCCTAAATACAGCGCCGCGCCGAAATCTTTCGACGACTCCAGTCTGGACAGATAGTCCCTCGCCTTCTCATAATCGCCCATGTAATAGCACATACGCCCCATATCATAGTCAGAAATAGATTTCTCGTTCTGCGCCATCACCTTCTGCAGATAGACCATGCCGGCCTCTTTATAACCGTACTCTTCCAGCGCCATATAAATACGAATCATCTGGTCATAGTCCTTGCTGTCCAAAGCCACGGCCGCATCGAAATCCTTCTGGGCCGCATCAAATTCGTTCCGGGACAGCTTCACATAGCCCCGCAGATAGAAGGCGTCCTTCTCCTTGGGCCGCAGCGCCAGGATCGCATCATAGGCACTCACCGCATCCTCGGCTCTGCCGTTCTTATAATAGGCCGTGGCGAGATAATAATTGATATCAAAATCCAGATTCTCCACTCGGCCGCCGCTCTCTCGCAGGGCTGCTTCCAGATAGAGGATCGCCTCCTCGTAACGGGTCATCCCCATAAAGGCCAGTCCCATACCGCGGTAAATCGCCCGCCTGTCCTCTCCCTTGTCCAGACCGGTCTCAAAATATCCAAGCGCCTCCTCATACTCCAGCGCCTCCACCGCATTCATACCCTGTTTCGTATAACTTAACTGTTCCTTAGCACCGCAGCCCGTGGCCAATGCCGCCGCTATTAAAAGCGCCGCCGCACAGCGCTGCACACACCGCCTCCGGCCGCTTTGGCCTGTCAACCCTGTATATCTGTTTTTCAATTTATCTGTCGTCGCTTTCTTGAATCCGTTTACTGTCCACACTTTACCTGTATACCGCCTCTGATGCCATGGAACTCCATCGCTACATTATCATACCATATCTCAACTGCAAATCCAATCTAACGGAAACATTTTTTATGAAAAATTCCCGTATGCAAAATCTTTCAAAATCCCAAAAAACTCCCGCACCATATTATTCAGTTGAAAGTATACGTTGGAGCGCGCCGCAATGCCGCACACGCTCTCAAACCCGGCCGCCTTCGCCAGATAAAGGCCCCGGAATACGTGAAAATTGTTGGTGACGATCCCCACACTGACGTCCTTTCGTCCGATCAGTTGCGCACTGTAGGCGATATTCTCCGACGTATCCGTGGACCGGTCTTCCCGCAGGATCCTTTCCGGGGCGATCCCCTTTTGCGTCAGATAAGCATACATTCCCTCTGCCTCACTGCAGGGCTCGTTCCTTCCCTGCCCGCCGGACACGATGCAGATCGTATCCGCGTTGTTCTGCAGATAATCACAGGCCGCATCCAGACGGAATTGCAGCACCGCACTGGGACCGTTCTCCTTCATCTGCGCCCCCAGAACAATGAGATAGTCCAGATTCTCCTCTCCCTTATCCTTGTAGTGGCTGATGATACAGCCTTCCACGATCACAAACAACGCCGCGCCCGCCGCCACAAGCACGCAGAAGATCCTCCGCAGTACAAGCGGCGTCTTGTCCCACAGTCCGAAATGCAGCATCCCGGCCAGAACCACCAGACAGATGCCGCCTGCCGCCCATATAAGATAAAACCTGCTGCCGGACCTGATCATAAACACCACCACGCAGTAGGCAAAACAAAATAACGCCGCCAACATACAAAATAAACTTATCATCTTCTTCCTCATCTGATTCTGCTTTCCTTCCCCGATAACATAACGATATCTGCATCTATCCTATAAGCAAAATCTTAATTCCAACGCCCTGTTTTCTTAAAAATTATTTAATACGTTACATCGAACCCTCTTCTGACACCCAAATCCTATATAACAAAAGACAGGTCCCGACGGACCTGCCCCCTATGCACGGATACCGAAACTTCCCCGAACCGTGCCATCTCTTTCCCTATCCTGCCGGACAGTATCTCTTATACCGCCTGCGGCCGCCTACAGAGACAGAATCACATCCCGCGTCTCTTCGTACATTCTCACTGCATCTTTCATATAACCGGCGATCTTCTCCTCATCATAAGGTTCTGTGCGCACTTCATCCGTCAGCGGAACCACATACTCCAGAATACCGTCCAGGCCAAGATTACCACACAGGCCTTTCACTGTATGGGCATACGTGAAGGCATCTGCCCAGCGCTTCTCCTCCACTGCCGACTTAAGCCCTTCATAATTCTTGTCATCGAGAAATTTCTTCAGCATTCTCAGATAAAAATCTTCCTTTCCCATGAAGCGCTTGATCACCTCATCATATTTCACTCCGACCGTCTGTAATTTTTCTTTCATTCGCTCGTCCCCTTATCCTGCTTTTCTTTAATATTTTATCTCTTCTACACACTTCCGGCTTCCTTCCCCTGTGGAATATGCCTTTGGCGAAATAGAAACTTTCATATTTAGATTACGTTGTTTTTGCACAAATGGCAAGTGTTTTCTGCAAGATTATTCTTTCATTTTACTCCATTGAGAAATCCTCCGCGTCATGTTAAAATCATGTTATTGTATGTATTGCCCCGCCATAGCAGCGCTGCGTCTTTCCCTGTTATGCCCCGGCAATGCCAAAATCATACGACAGCAAAGCGATAAGGAGATAAGGAGAATGGAAACCATGGCAGAAATCAAATGGAATGACCGTTTCAATCTGGGTGTGCATGAGATCGACAAAGCCCACCAGAAACTTTTTTCGATCGTGAACAAACTGATCGCCTTCGCCGAGAACCCGGCGAAGCAGCAACATGCCTGCAAGGAAGGCATCAAATACTTCAAGAGCTACACCGTCAAACATTTTGCAGAAGAAGAGGCTTATATGGAGTCCATCGCTTATGCGGGACTGTCCATGCACAAGAGCCTGCACGATAACCTTCGAGACAAGACCCTGCCCGCCCTGGAAGCAGAACTGGAAGATCAGAATTATTCTCTCGAATCCGTCCAGCATTTCATCGGTATCTGTGTGGGCTGGCTCACCGGCCACATTATGGTCGAGGATTGCGCCATCGTAGGTAAGAACGCCAACAAGTGGACCCATCAATCAACCGATACCAAGATGGATTCCATCATCAAGGCTGCCACACAGGGCTTCAAGACCATGTGCCGCGCATCGGTCCAGCTGGTCAGCGAGCACTATGGCGGTGAGGGCTTCAAGGTCGGCAAACCGCTCTGCTACCGCCTGACCTACAGTTTCAAATCCCAGCAGATGCAGCAGGTATATCTTGTTTGTGAGGAATCTGTAGCCATCTTCACCCTGAATAACATACTGGACATGGAGATCAAACGGGTGGACCGTACCGTCATCGACGCCATGAAGATGCTCTCGGTACAGTTGGTCGACTACGTGAATAAGTATTTCCCGGGAGACATCAAATATACACTGGACAAGACAGATCTGCTGACCTTTGACCAGTTCTCCAAGATCTTCTATAAACAGGCGCCGGCCTGCAGCCTTCTGTTCAACATAGACAACCGGGGGTATGTGGCCATGTGCATTGATTCCATCCAGAAGTAGATAACACCCTGCACTGCGCGCATTTACATAATTCCGTTTTGCCGCAGTGCAGTCACTTCTTTTGTCATCATACAGGAAAAGGAACCGCCCGCACCTGACCGGTGCCCGGTTCCTTTTATGTATCTGTCTTTTCCTGATCTATTCTGATTTATCCTAATTCCGTGCGCTCAAAACCTTATTTAACGTGTTAAACAAAAGCTCGATATTGATCGGCTTCGCAATATGGCCGTCCATACCATTGCGCAGCGCCTCCTGCTTATCCTCCTCGAAGGCATTGGCCGTCATCGCGATCACCGGAATGGTAGCAAGGCTGTGCTGCTCCAGCTGCCTGATCTCCCGCACCGCCTCGTAACCGTTCATCACGGGCATCTGCACATCCATCAGCACCAGCTGATAATACCCCGGCTTGGACTTCTTCAACATCTCCAGCGCAATCTGACCGTTCTCTGCCACGTCTGTCGTGAAGCCTGCACCGCCCAGGATCTCCACCGCGATCTCCTGATTCAGCGCATTGTCCTCGGCCAGCAGAATACGTCCTGCTTTAAACTGCACTATTTCACTCTCCTGCTTCTCCTCATCCGTCTCTTCCAGACCGATAACGGAACGCAGACAACTGCGCAGCTCCGACATGAACAGCGGTTTGCTGCAGAAAGCCGTAACCCCGGCTTCCTTGGCTTCCTCCTCGATATCCGACCAGTCATAAGCTGTCAGAACGATGACCGGCACATTATCTCCCATCACCTGTCTGACCCTTCTGGTCACCTCGATACCGTTCATATCCGGCAGCAGCCAGTCAATGATATAGACCAGATAGCCGTCCTCGCGCATACTGGCCTGTCTGGTACGCAGCACTGCCTCCTTGCCGGACAGCGTCCACTCCGCCCGCAGACCAATCTGCCCCAGCATATAGGAAACACTGTCGCAGGTGTTGAAATCGTCGTCCACCACCAGCGCCCTGCAGTTCTTCAACTCCGGAATATCCTGCTCTTCCTTCTCGTGCTCCCGGATCTGGAAGGTAAAGGTAGAACCGACTCCCAGCTCACTCTTCACTTCGATCGTACCGTTCATCATATCGACGATATTCTTGGTGATGGCCATTCCAAGCCCGGTGCCCTGGATTCCACTGATCGTTGAATTCGACTCCCGCTCGAAAGGCTCGAAGATATGCTCCACAAACTCTTCGCTCATGCCCACGCCGTTATCGCGGATGGTAAACTCATAATGCGCAAAGCCTTCCGGCGCCCCGGCCTTCTCCGTGATCCGCATATTGATGGCACCGCCCGCGCCGGTATATTTGACCGCATTGCCCAACAGGTTGAGAAGCACCTGATTAAGCCGCAGCTTATCACAGAAAATATCCTCATTCCGAATGTCCATCGTATCCACATGCAGTTCCAGCTGTTTCGCGTGTACGTCCGCCTGCACGATATTACATATGCCGTGCAGGATCTCCGGCAGGCTGCATGCCTTCTCCTCCAGGCGGATCTTACCGCTCTCGATACGGCTCATATCAAGCACATCGTTGATCAGACTCAGCAGATGATTTCCCGACGTCATGATCTTCTTTAAGTACTCCTCCATCCGCTCCTGGTTGTCGATATGCTTCATTGCCAGCGAAGTAAAGCCCACAATAGCGTTCATCGGCGTCCGGATGTCATGCGACATATTGGAGAGGAACACGCTCTTGGCCTTGCTGGCTCTGTTGGCCTGCATAAGCGCATCCTTCAAATGTCCTCTCTGCATCATCTCATTGCGGATCTCTTTGTCCACGCTGCGGATACCAAGAACGATACTTCCATACCCGTTACGGATTCCGGCACGCACGATCTTCATCTGGTAGTATTCCGGTTCCCCGCTTCTCTTCGTACGGAAATTCACATGATACTGCTTTCCTTCCGACAGACCCTGCTCGATCTTATCTCTGGAGAGCGCTTCCCGCACCGTCTCCCGGTCTTCCTCCCAGACAAACTCCTGTATGTAGAACTCCATGCTCTCTTCAAAGGAAAGTCCTCTGTCAAATACCTCCCGAAACCGCAGGCTGTCCTCCTCCACGCGCAGAGGCTGCCCGACCCCTGTCTCCATGTCAAAGAAACATACCACATTATAGTCAATGCTGAGCGCCTGCACAAGCTCCGTCTGCCGTCTGGCATTCTCCTCTTCCTGCAGCTTTCTGGCCGTACAGTCCAAAACAAACCGCTGATATCGCAGCTCGTCATTCTCCCGCATCAGCTTGACACTCCCCATGACATACCGGATCTCACCGTCCTTACGGCGCACGCGGTATTCCACGCTGACAATGTCTCCCTCTTCCTGCAGATTCCGAATCCGCTCCAACAGCTCTTCTCTGTCTTCTTCCACGACGGATGAGGCGATCATGTCAAATCCGTTCTCCGCCATCTCATCCATGGAATCATACCCCAGAATATCCAGCGCCGCCTGATTCACACTGATGATCTTAGAACCGTCTACACTATGATACATCACACCGCAGTCGATATTGTTAAAGATCGTCTCAAGCGTACGGTTCTTCTGCATGATCTCCTGCTCATAGGCCCGCTCCTGCGTCACATCGATCGCCACACCTACGGTACCCATCACACTTCCGTCAATATCGTACAACGGAGACTTATAAGTCGTAAGCAGCCTGGTGCTGTCTCCGGCCTTCACGCATTCTTCGGAAACAAAGGTCTGTTCCTTCTCCATGACCTGCCGCTCCGACTCGATACAGGCCGGATCATCCGCCTCCACATCCCAGATGTACGCATGCCGCTGTCCTTCCACCTGCTGTTTCGTCTTGTTCACCGTCCTGCAGAAGCTGTCATTCACCTTCTCATGCACGCCGTCTTTGTCCTTATACCAGACAAGATTCGGTACATTGTTGATCGTAGCTTCCAGAAAATGGCTGGTCTGCCAGTAATCCTTACTCATCTTGTAAGTCTGCTGCCACCTCAGGAACCGAAACCGGATCTCCTCCTCTGTCATCGGCAGCGTCCACAGATCCGTAACCTTTGCCAGCGCCCCGGTCAAAAGCGGAATCTGTCCTCCGTCCGCAAGCAGGATGAGCTCTGTATCTTCCCCCCTGTTCACAGTCAATGTCCGTACTGCCTCCTCCACGTTCATGTCCCGCAGATCTGCCAGGATCACATCCGCCGCATCCATATCCGGCCCCCCTGCCGCTTCACTCTTCGTGAATTCGTGCGTAAAACATGAAAGCGGAGACATTGCCTCAATGACCGCAAATACATCCTGTCGAATGCCCACTAAATGAAAATGAACATGACAATGGTACATTTCTCTTTCCTCCTTAACACTTCCGGTATCAATATAGAATGTTTATCTTTTCACTCATTATAATATCATACTGTATTTTGCGGTTCATGGCAATTAGTTTTATGCAATTTAGGCGTATTTTGGACGGTTCTTTTTATTATTGTATATTTTGTCTTCCCCACAGACAGATACCCCGCCAAATCACAGGCGGGGTACCCAAGTCTCACGTTCCTTCTATGTACAAACTTACAATAAATCGCTTGTTTAATGCTGTACGTCCTTCATCCTCTTCTCCATATTTCTGGCATAGATAGGACCCATAACTTTCGCAAGCATCGGTACCAGCTCATGGTCGAAGTTCACTTTCACCTCGGAATCCCTGCCAATCACCAGCGTTGCTTCCTCCTCCGGCGTGCAGGCGGGCCAGCTTGGCATCTCCGGGTTCTCCGGATTGCCGTTCTTAGCGAATGCCATCACGGAATCGAAGATCAGCTTCTCCACACGCTCCGTAACGCCCTCTTCCTGGGTGTAAGGCGTAAATGCCGTATTGTGGAAGAAATAAGGAATATCGGCACAGTGCCATGGTGTCTTGCCACCGTCAAAGTTCATGTCCAGGTTAAACAGATAGGACCAGGTCTTGTCGTTACATTTGCTTCTCTCTCTGATATAATCGATCTCCGGCGCACGGAAGAAGAAATCCATGGTCATAAGATCCACCGGATTGCGCTCCGGATAAGCCTTCCGGAAACATGCGATCAGTTCCGACACATCCACATCACCCGCTTCGTTCTTCATATACGCAATGCCGTCCTCCGTCGTCATGGTGCGGCGGTCATAAGGCGCAGGCGCAAAGGAACCGAACTCTCCGAACACACTGCCCACCATCAGCGGAACATGTGCCGTCTCCTTGCGGAATCCGTTAGAGATCGGCTCACCCTTATAGAACTCATTGACAAAAGGCGCTCCGCCAACATATTCTCCCGCCTTCTCCAGATCAGGTTTTACCTTATTATATGCTGCAGCCAGATCCGCAAACGGAACGGTCTCCAACGCTTTCACATCCTCGATCTTTAACTCTTCCATCATAGCCCGTACCAGCTTCTCGCCGCTTCCCTTGCAGTCTGCCATCGCGCCGCCAAGCACACCGCTCATGTTGATGCCCTTGGCAACCAGACCGTCCGCTGCCGGTGTCTGCAGCAGTGTGGTTACTTTCGCGCCGCCGCCGGACTGACCGAATACGATCACGTTCTCCGGATCACCGCCGAACTTCTCCACATTATCATGCAGCCAGCGAAGCGCAGCCACCAGATCGTCCGTTCCTGCATTGCCGGAATTCGCATATTCCTCACCGAAAGCCGACAGATCACAGTAGCCAAGCACATTCAGTCTGTGATTGACGGACACTACCACTACCTGTCCCAGCTTACACATATTCTCGCCTTCATAGGCAATCTGCTCGATAGAAGAACCGGCGAAGAATCCGCCGCCATGCAACCATACCATGACAGGACGTTTCTCCCCGTCCAGACCCGGCGTCCAGATATTCAGGTTCTGGCAGTTCTCGTTCATGGGCCAGTAACGATGCGGCACCATCATCTCACCGAATCCCGGCTGGGGCTCATCCAACAGCGGGCATACATGTCCATAACTGATCGCCGGAAATACGCCCTCCCAGGCATCTACCGGCTCCGGCGCGTGAAATCTCTTTGCCTTCGCGTAAGGAATGCCCTTGAATATGTACATGTCGTCATAGAAATAACCACGTACTTTTCCTTTCTGCGTCTCTACAATGGCGGTCTTGTCATCGTAAATAAATTTCTTTTCCATTCTTACTGCCTCCTTATTTATTATCATTTTCTAGCATCTGCTGCCTGTTACTTCTCCCGGCATTGCACCGGGTTTATCGTTTTAGTTCCTAATTATTTATCTTACATTTTTCCGGAATGTTTGTCAATTCTCCCGCTTAACCTGTTTACTGTCAGAAAATATCCTGTTAAATTCCCTGTTAAAAATCCGTCAAAAAACTCCCCTATGATATCCATTTCACACCTTGACCCTGTTTCCCTTTTCCTGTAGCATAAATCTATATAGCAAACAAAAAACGATCTGCTGCCTCTATGACAGCACAAGGCATGATCGTGTAACAGTGAAATCTGCACTGTTACACTGCAATTTCAGGAGCATTATCATGGTCACGATCAAAGAAATCGCACAGGCGGCCAATGTCTCACCGACTACCGTCTCCCTAATCCTTAACCGGAAATCCAAAGAACGCAAAATCTCCCCGCTCACGGAAAAGCGGGTGCTGGAGATCGCCGAACGAATGGGCTATCTGCCGAACCTCCAGGCCGTCGGCCTTAAGAAGGCCGGCAGCCTGTTTGCCCACCGGATCCTCATCTTCTGGGTCGCCGATTCCCGCGCCCAGGTAATGATGCGCTTCTTCCGCGGCATTGAGGAGAATATCGAGAACAATCACCTGCCCTACGAAGTGCTGCTGCAATCCTACAGGCCGGGACAGCTTCAACATGCCATGCGCAATGAACTGCTTCTCTCCTGCCACGGTATCATCGTCTGCAATCCGTCGGAGAGCGATATGGAATTTCTGGACGGCAGTAATTTTCCGCGGCCGCTCATTCTATACAATCGTTATTCCGATAAATATTCCTGTGTCGTCATGGATGACCGCACCATCGGCTCTCTTCCGGCGGAAATTTTCGCTTCCCATGGCAGGAAACATCCCGCCCTGATCACCAGCCCGCCAACCTTTAACGGCATGAACATACGCCAGAATCTTTTCGCCTACACCTGTCAGTCCCTGGGCATGAGGGAAGCTGAGATCTACCGCACCGACAGTTCTCCCAGAAGCAGCTATGAGGCAACCTTACGGCTGCTGCAGGAGCGCCCCGAGACCGACTGTATCTTCTATCTCCGCGAGGAACTGGCTCTTGGCGCACTGCGTGCCTTCCTGGAAAAGGGCATCCGGTTCCCCAACGACATGGAACTGATTGCCGTCGGGGATTCCAGCCTGGGAATCAGCGAAGTCTCTTCCCCCACCCTCTCTGTGGTGCATCTACCGCTGGAGCAGGCAGCCTCCAAGATCATCGGACTCTTCAACAGGCATCTCTACACACCCAGCTGCCCGCCCGCCTCCACGGTGGTCTCCGTCAATTATGTTCCGCGGGAGAGCTGTCCGGCTTATACTCCACATGAAGACTGCATAACCTGATATCTCCGCTCAGCTCCAGTCTGATCTCCACGGCTTTCTCCGCCTGTATGGCCTCTTTGACCACATCGGCGTCCAGAGGAAGCCGCACATCCGTGTAGATAGGATACCAGCTGGCTCTTCGCAGTCTGGCATCTTCCTTTGCTTTCTCATCCATCGGCGGCATCGCCGTCCGCTCATAAGAAGCTGTATCTCCCTCCCAGAAGGCCGCCTGACGGCCGTCCACAAAGACCGTGATACTGCCCTTTTTCTCGCTCTTACAGTGCAAAAGCAGCGCCTCCGCACCCTTCTCCAGCCGACAGTCCCCATAACACAGCACGCCCTTGTCTGCAGGATCGTTCACGGTCACCGCCTTAAAGCCGAAATGTCCCTCAGTCAGCACAATATTCTCATAGGTATCATAATGATCCGCCGCTGTCCTGCGCCGCATACACCGGGTCCCTGTCTGCCGTCCGGGAATCTCCACCTGCACCTTGCAAGCGGCCGCTCCATCGGAAGGCCCCGCAAAGACCGTATAACAGCCCTTCTCCACCATAAATTGTCTGCTTATTACATCATAGAATCGGAACTCCTCGATAGGAATCGTCAACGCTGCCTGACGGCTTTCCCCGGGCGCCATCTCTTTTAACCGCGTAAAGCCCAACAGCTGCCGCAGCGGCTTCTTTACTCTGGATGCAGGCGCCGTGCCATAGATCTGCACTACCTCGTCCCCGGCCCGTGATCCGATATTTGCAACCTGCAGGGTAATAAACAGGCTCGTGCCGTCCTTTACCGTCACTGTAAGATCCGAATAGGCAAACTGCGTGTAGCTTAAACCATAGCCGAACGGATAGAGCACGTCCCCCTCGAAATACCGGTAGGTACGCCCCTTGCCGATGATATCGTAGTCATCGATATCAGGCAGCTGTCGGTCGTTCTCATACCAGGTCAGATTCAAACGGCCTGAAGGATTATTGTATCCGAACAGCGTCTCCGCCATGGCACATCCCATATCCTGTGCGCCGGTAGCGCTCCAGAGAATAGCCGGCAGCTTCTCCTTGGCAAAACGAATGGCATAAGGATAATTGGAATAAAGCACCAGCACCACCTGTCTGTTCACGGCATAAATCTCTTCAAGCAGCTTCTCCTGAGCTGGCGGCAGTTCAATCGTCTCCCGGTCCACTTCCTCTTTGGCATTGATCATGGAATTACAGCCCAGCGCCAGCACTACCGTCTTCTTGCTGCCCGCCAGCGCCAGCGCCGTCTGCAGGCCGTCCTTCACGGTCTCCATGACAAAAGCAGTGCCCTCTTTTTCCTGGGAAGCCCGGAGACTGCCGTCCTTCTGCACCTTAACGGGCAAGCCGAAGCGGTTGGTCAGGATCACACTGCCGTCCTCTTTCGTCTCCACATGGAAGATCTCCATCACGAACCAGTCCATGACCGAATCCTTCTCTGCCGCAATCCGTCCCGGCGCTTCCTTGCTGTCCTGTCCGCCGTACAGTCTGGAATTCATGTACTTGCCTGTGCGTTCACAGCGGAAGGTATAACTGCCGCTGCCCCAGTCTTCCCGGATAAATACGTCCGGCTGATCGCTTACATAAAGTGCCCCGTCCTTTGCCACGGCGATTCCCTGTTCCCCGCAGCGAAATACCACTCTGTCCAGGCCGTCCGCATAGGCGATTTCCGTGCCTGTCAGCTCCCTTAGCCCGTCAAGCAGCGTCTTATGAAAAGGCGGCTCCCCGCCGTACCAATCCTGATACCAGACGTCACCGAGCGGCCCGATCAACGCCAGATCACCGGCCTGCTCCTTGGCAAGGGGCAAAAAGCCGTCCTCATTCTTCAAAAGCACCACTGCCTCTCTGGATACCTGCCGGCACACGGCACGGCTCTTATCGGAATCAAGATCTTCCTCCGTTACCCTGTCGTAGGGATTGTCATTCATTTTATCGTAAATACCCAGGCGCAGTCTGGTACGGAAAGCACAGCGCAGCGCCCTGTCGATCTCTTCCTCCGTCAGCAGGCCAAGCTCCCAGGCTTCCCTCGCCGCCTGTTCCACTATCTCCGGATTATCAGACATGGTATCCACGCCTGCCTTCACCGCAGCCGCCACCGTCTCCGCATCGGTACCGAAAGTATGATGCAGCAGCGCAACAAGAGCCGTCGCACCGCCGTCACTCACCGCATGTACCAGGCCGTATTCATCCTTAAGGATCTTCTGTACCTCGTCATTGAGTATCCCCGGCGTACCGTTGATCTTATTGTAGGAAGTCATGACCGCTTCCGCGCCGCCCTTCTCGATCGCCCGCCGGAAAGGCTCCAGGTACAGTTCATACTTGTTGCGGGGATCAATGGATACGTTTTTCCAGCCCCTCCCCACTTCCGTATTATTGCCATAGAAATGCTTTAAGGTAGCGGCTACGCGTAAATAGCGGTCACTGTCTCCCTGCATTCCCTGCACATAGGCGGAGGCCATCTCCCCGGTTAACACCGGATCTTCCCCATATCCCTCTTCCGTTCTGCCCCAGCGCGGATCACGCTCCAGATCCACCGTAGGCGCCCAACGGCTTAATCCCCGATCCGGGTGCCTATGATAGATGACCCGTGCCTCCGTACCGGTCACTGTGCCGGCCTGTCTGATCAGCTCCGGATCCCAGGTCGCACTCATACCGATCGGCTGTACGAAAGAGGTGGTAGGTTCCGGCCCTCCCAGAGTATTCTGGTCATTCCTTGCTTCCACGCCGTGAGCCGCCTCCCCGCCAAAAGACATGGCCGGAATTCCCAACCGCTCAAGCGCCGGCATCCTGGATGACAGACAGCCAAGCTTCTCCTCGATTGTCATCTTCGCAAGCAGCCAGTCCAGCCGCTTTTCAATCGGCAGGGAACTGTCCCAAAATGGTGTGTTCTTTTTTTCCATAGCTCCATCTCCTATTCTTCATTTATATCCATTCCTGATTCTCAGCCTTTGCTGCTGTCTTATTATTTTAACCGTTCTTTCTGTTAAACGTAACCATACTAATTGCACATCTTATCCGGACGATAATACAGCTGACTGCACCGCTTCTCTGGCAGATTAGGAAAAAGACTGATATCTTCCGAATATCAGCCCTTTCCTGATGTATATGCCTGTTGCTATGAAAGTCTTCGACTTTCACAGCATGGATGGCCATGCGGCCCGCCCGACGGCAGGCTGCGCATGATGGAGTTTACTGTGGCAGCTTCGTTGCCAAGAATTCCGTCATCATATCACTGGCTTCCTGCATACCGTTTGCTTCCAGATCAGCCAGCATCGCATCCCAGTTGGCGTCGAAAGAATCCACCGGATCCGTCACGCATTTTACCAGACTCGGAAATACGATCTCATTCAGGATCGTTACGGAATTGTTGATCTCCTGAGGAACCCCGTACGCCCACAGCGGTGAATACGGCGGTACCTCAAATTCATCCGGCTGCGGGAAGATATCCGTCAGCATCTCCACGCCCCACGCCTCACAGGCAGCCTTCTCTGCCTCATTATACTCCGCGATGGTAGACTGTTTGTTGGTAGGTGTGTAATAATCGCCGTTGGCATCCTGCACACCGTCGCCATAGATCGGGAATCCGGTATAGTTGTTGATACCGGTCGTCTTACTATAGTCAGGATCTGTCTTAGCCTTAGTGATCTCTTCCTCGGTACGATACCTCATGCCGTTCTCATCCAGGAAATAATGCTCTCCTTCGATACCCCAACGGTAAAGAACCGCGCCTTCATCGGAACACAGATAATCCAGGAACTTGATCGCACGCACAGGATCTTCACAGCTCTTGGTGATACCGACTCCGTAACCGACCTGCAGGCCCTGGTACATCAGACTGGGCGCTTTCTGATCAGCATACAATGTCACCGGAAGTCCGCAGTAGGTTTTGTCTGCTTTGCCTTCGGCAATCAATGCCATATGTGCCTGATAATAATGCCAGAGGGAATCCGTGATCGCGATTACGCGGCCGCTGGCAAGCTTGGCGATATAATCATCGTCCGTCTGCGTCGCAAAGTTCGGATCCAGAATGCCTTCATCGTACATACGGCTCAGCCATCTGAAATATTCTCTCTCATTCTCACTCTTCTGCTTAAAGATGCAGTTATAATCCTCATCAACCAGCCAGACACCATTGTCGGGCGCTGCATCCGCAATAAAACCGGCCGGATTTGACAGTGTAATCAACCAGTGCCAGTCGGATGCGCTCATGGAGATACCGATAGTCTCCAGCCCGTCCTCCGTAGTGGGGTGCGCCGCCAGATAGTCCTTGATCATCGCCTCATACTCTTCTATCGTCGTGGGATACTTGTAATCATTCTCTGCCAGAACCGCATACTGAATCTGACAGGTTCCGCCTGAACTGAAATATCTGCCGCCCACGCCTGCGTAAGACAGCTGATAGATACCCGGATCATCGGCGCTCCATTTCAGTTTCTCAAACTCGTCGCCGTACATCTTCTTGATATTCGGACCATACTGCTCGATCAGATCCGTCATATCGATCAATGCGCCGGCATCATAAAGATTCGCAGCCGCCGTCTTGGAATAGATCAGATCCGGATACTCGTCATTGGCGATCATCAGCGCCACATCCTCAGCGGGATCTCCGGTACTGGACACCGGATAACTGATCTCCAGCGTTACCCCGGTGGCCTCCGTGATCGCTGCGCCAACCGCCGTCTCGCTCCAGTTACCGTTCTTACCGTCCGCATTGTAGTACTCAAAAGTGACAGGTGACAGATCTTCACCTGCAGATTCTGCCTGCTCATCCGTACCCTCCCCGGCCGTCTCACCAGAATCCGTACTCTCTTCCGTACTTCCTGCACTTTCTGTACTGCCGGCGTCTCCTGCCGCTCCGTTGCCGCCGCATCCGGTCAGCGTGCCGGCCAGCAGTGCGCTCACTGCCAGCAGCGCCATAATTTTCTTGTGTTTCATTCCGCATCCTCCTAATATAAATTCTATCCTCTCTGCTGCACTTCTTCTATTTTAATATGAAAGCTTTCCCACATAACATGGACAAATTATCCACTTCATAGGCATTTTTTGACCTGTAAACAGCCGCCGGTCCTAAACTCATCTCCCGGCCCATGCCTTGCGGTATTTCCCCGGGGACTCCTTGTACTGATTCTTAAAAGCTCTGATAAATGACTGTTCGTCCGGAAACCCGTTACAATGGGCGATCTCCACAATGGAATTGTCGGAACTGCGAAGCATCTGCTCTGCATGGAACAGACGGTATCCGGTCAGATATTCTTTGAAGGTCTGTCCGGTATAGCGTTTAAAGAAACGGCAGAAATATTCCCTGGAAAAGTGGAATTGCTCCGCCAGTTCCCCCTGCCGCAGCGGCTGGTCATAATGCAAGTGAATATAGTCCAGAATGATCTTCTGCCGTTCCGAGTCTTTCCAGTAATTGACGTCCACACTGTCTCTTTCTATTGCGCATTCCTCCAGCAGAACCGACAAGATCTGACACACCAGCCCCAGAATCCGGACACTGACACTGACGTCTCTCTGCCCTTCATACAGCTCCTCGATTCTGGCCAGATAGGCCGCGATCTTCTCCTCTTCCTCTTTCCGCGGATCCGTAAACGTAATGCTGTCATAGTTTGGAATCACGCTGTTCAGGAAATCATACTGGATCAATAACGTGATCCCTGTATCAATATCATCCGGACTCTCAAACACAGGAGTCGCAGAGTGTACTTCCCCGCTGCCCACAATGCAGATCCTGCCTTCCGCACGATCCTTTTCCTGCCCGCCTACATAGAAGCGCACTCTTCCTTTCGACACGAGACTGATCTCCAGGTCATCATGCCAGTGGGCATCGACGCCTGTACACCTCTCTTTCGTATGTCGAAACACCAGTATTGGCGCCGGATTATTATAGCGATGGACCTCCCGGAATGCTTCACTTTTCATAACCTTCGATTTTCCTCCCATGGAATAGGCTTTAAACACCGGGAAAGGCTGATATCCGTTCAATATCAGCCTTTCCCGTAAGCGTATGTGTCTTCATTATAACAGTCTGTAACTTATGTCTTCAAGACAATACCGCCTGGCAAATTATGTTCTTCACGAACCTTGCCAAAGCAAAGTTCTTTCGCAGTGAATGCACAAATGCAAAGTCCGTGGTTAAACTGTACTGTATCTTACTGCACCTTGGTTGCCAGGAATTCTGTCATCATCGCGTTGGTCTCTTCAAGGCCGTTCGCCTCTAACTCAGCGATCATTGCATCCCAGTTAGCGTCAAAGGAGGACTCAGGCTCCGTTACACATTTAACAAGTGCCGGGAACGCAATCTCATCCAGAATCGATACATTATTGCTCAGCTCCTGCGGGATTGCATACGCCCACAGAGGAGAGTATACCGGTGTCTCAAATTCCTCGGGCTGCGGGAAGATATCTGTCAGCATCTCCACGCCCATTGCCTCGCAGGCTGCCTTCTCTACTTCATTATACTCTGCGATCACGGATTCTCTGCTGGTCGGTGTATAATAATTGCCGGTCTCATCCTGCACACCGTCACCGTAGATCGGGAATCCGGTATAGTTGTTGATACCCGTATTCTTGCTATAGTCAGGATCCGACTTTGACTTCGCGATCTCTTCCTCGGTACGATATCTTATACCGTTCTCGTCTACCTGGTAATGTTCCCCTTCAACACCCCATCTGTAAAGGACAGCGCCTTCATCGGAACACAGGAAATCCAGGAACTTGATCGCACGCACGGGATCTTCACAGCTCTTGGTGATAGCGAGGCCATAACCAACCTGCAGACCCTGATACATCAGTGTGGGAGCCTTCTCGTTTGGATCCATAACAACCGGCAGGCCACAGTATGTCTTATCCATCTTACCCTCTGCTTTCAAAGTTGCCTCTGCCTGCATATAATGCCAGTTCGCATCCGTAATCGCAACGACACGGCCGCTGGAGAGCTTCGCGATATAGTCGTCGTCTGTCTGTGTCGCAAAGTTCTGATCCAGAATACCTTCGTCATACATACGGCTCAGCCATCTGAAATATTCCTTCTCGTCCTCGCTGGAATGCTTGTAGGTACAGTTATAATTCTCGTCGATCAGCCACTGTCCGTTATCCGGCGCCGCATCTGCGATAAAACCTGCCGGATTGCCCAGAGTGATCATCCAGTGCCAGTCGGATGCGCTCATGGAGATACCGATGGTCTCCAGCCCGTCCTCTGTGGTCGGATGCGCTGCCAGATACGATTTGATCATCTCTTCATACTCTGCCAGTGTCGTAGGATACTTATAGTCATTCTCTGCCAGCACCGCATACTGGATCTGGCAGGTGCCGCCTGTGCTGAAGATCTTACCCCGCACGCCCGCATAAGACAGCTGGTAGATACCCGGATCGTCAGCGCCCCATTTCAGCTTCTCAAACTCGTCTCCATACATCTTCTTGATGTTGGGACCATACTGCTCGATCAGATCCGTCATGTCAATCAACGCGCCTGCTTCGTAAAGGTTCGTTACGGATGCTTTGGAGTAGATCATATCCGGATAGTCGTCATTGGCGATCATCAATGCCACATCCTCGCTGGCATCACCGGTGCTGGATACCGGATAGGTAATCTCCAGTGTCACGCCGGTAGCCTCCGTGATCGCCGCACCAACCGGTGTCTCACTCCAGTTGCCGTTCTTACCGTCCGCATTGTAATACTCAAAGGTAATGGGCGAAGTATCATCTCCACTGTCTGCCTGTGCGCCGTCACCTTCTGCTGCTCCCTGGGAGTCTCCTGCGCTTCCCGCATCTCCGGATGCCGCGCCGTCACCGCCGCCACAGCCGGTCAGCGTACCTGCCAGCAAGGCTCCCACTGCAAGCAGGGCTAAAATCTTCTTCCTTTTCATGTTTAAGTCCTCCTTTATTCTTTAATTGATCTATGTAAAACTTAATCAATTCATAATGAGTAAAACTGCATCAGTCTTTCACAGAACCAAGTGTCATGCCGCCTACGAAATACTTCTGTACGAAAGGATATACGATGATGATCGGCACCGTCGCCACTACCGTTACCGCCATACGAATCGCCATAGGCGTTACTGCCTGTGTGGCGTTGGTGGTGGTATGTGTATCCAGCTGCATCGTCGCCTGAGACATGATCTCGTACAGTTTATACTGCAGGGTGGGCAGCTTCTTCGCATACAGATAAGTATCCATGAAGGAGTTCCACTGTCCTACCGCATAATACAGCGCGATGGTCGCGACAACCGGCGTACACAGCGGCATAACGACCTTGTACCAGATCTGGAAGTCGTTGGCGCCGTCCAGCTTCGCCGCTTCCTGCAGGGCTCCCGGCAGTCCGTCGATAAAGGAACGGACAAGGATCATATTGTAGACCCAGATCAAGCCCGGAATGATGTAAACCAGGAAGTTATCACCCAGATGCAGTGTACGAACGATCAACAGGTATTCCGGGATCATACCGCCGCCTACATACATGGTGATGACGAAAAGTAATGTGAAGAATTTATGGAATACGAAATCCCGGCGGCTCAGAGTATAAGCCAGCATCGCCGTACAGATCACGCCTGCCAGTGTTCCGATCACGGTCTTGGCGATGGAGATAAACAACGGCTGTACGATTCCGCCTTCCTTAAATACATATTTGTAGTTGGCCAGCGTAAAATGACGCGGAATGATAAAGTTAATGTTCTTGATCGTATCCGTAGCGTCGTTCAAGGAGATTGCAAGCACATTCATAAACGGATACAACGTCACGACCAGGATGATCGCAAAAAACAACAAAAGAAAATAGTCGAACCATGTTTTATGTAAATTTTTCATCTCGCCACCTCACTCTATACCAATTTGTCTTCGCCGACCAGACTGGCGATCTTATTCGCGATCATCAGAAGCGTAACGCCTACTACGGACTGGAATACGCCAAGCGCAGTACCTAAGCCGTAATCGCTGCTCTTAATACCTCTTGTGTAGGAGAACCAGGAAAGAACCATCGTATGATCCTGTACCAGTGCATTGCTGAGGAGCATCTGTCTCTCCATACCTACATTGAGCGCGCCGCCGATGCTCATGATCAGCAGAACGATGATCGTGGGCCGGATACCCGGCAGAGTGATATGCCACATTCTCTGGAAGCGGTTCGCACCGTCAATCTGTGCCGCCTCATACAGGCCCGGATCGATGCCTGCCATGGAAGACAGATAGATAATGGCATTCCAGCCCATCTCCTTCCAGCAGTCAATGATGACGATGACCATCCAGATCAAAGGAGAATTGGTACTCATCAAATGCAGATTGGCGCCAACCAGGGAATCGATAACGCCGCCGTCATTGAAGATATTCTTCGCGATACTGGCGATGATAACCCAGGATACAAAGTGCGGCAGATAGGAAATGGTCTGCGTTACTTTCTTGAATTTCGTGAACATCAGCTCGTTAAGCAGCACCGCAAAAAGGATCGCAACGATCGTACCCACAGCGATCTGCAGGACACTGATGCCCAGTGTATTGATCATCGTCTGCTTAAACAGTCTGTCCTCAAAAGCCTTCGTAAAATTCGCAAAACCGGCAAATGGCCGTTCCCAGATCGGCAATGCAAACGTCGCCGGTTTCACCTCCTGAAACGCCATCGTCCATCCCCAGAGCGGAATGTACTTGAAGATGATGATCCAAATAACAAACGGCAGTGACATCATCAGCAAATACCTCTGTTTCCATAACAGAGCCAAGGAAATCTTCTCTTTCTTATTGGCCCCTCCCTTGCCTTTAGCAACCATACTCTTACCCCCTGAATCCTTATTCTTTTTTTGTAAGATTTTTACACATTTCCGTGTGCACATGAATAATTATAGCAACAACTCAAACGTTTTACAGTTGTATTACTTGTCTAATTTGACTATCATTTCTTAACTATTTTCGTCAACTTGTATAATTTGTGTCATTCACGACGTTCTGCATCCCTGTCACCAAAACATCTGATAAATACGCTTTTTTACCGCTTTCTATACTTAATCGATCCTGTCATTTACGACAATACTGGTCAAAAAATACATATAAAAAAGATAATTTATCCATAGCGCACTGCCTTTTTTACCATATAAAATGAAATGGGCAAAATGATCGCAGAATAAAAGCGCCTGAATCAGGAACCGGAGGGGCAGGAATACAGTCATGAACAAATCGCACATTTATGATTATCTTTATACGGAATCCAATAAGGAAAAGGCCATGAGTTCCCGTCTGCACAATTTTACCCCCCCCCACTCAGATTTTGGCGATTTCTTTACTTTGTTGTCAAAAATGCCAGTGGATCATGATTCTCATAACATTCCGTTGATCACCTGGAATCATATTCTGAATATCATCTATGATGTCTATGACGTGCCAACAGATGTGGAACGGACCGTGGTTTTATTCAAACCGACTACCCTGGAGATCCCGGAACACACCCATACTTATTTCGAGATCATCTATGTGGTGTCCGGCAGCAGCGTCCATGTGATCAACCAGACCGTCCAGACATTCACCGCCGGAGATTTCTGTATTCTCCCGCCCGCAGCAAGACATACCCAGAGCGCCTGCACGGAATGTAATACCGTCAAGATTCTGGTACGTCTGTCGGCCTTCACGGAAATCTGCACGGGTCTGCTCAAGGGCCAGGATATGTTAAGTCGTTTTCTGCTCGGCAGTATTTATAATGAAAACAGCGAACAGTATCTGCTCTTCCGCACCGGAGATAATGCGGAAATACGAAGACACATCTTCGATATGTTCGGTGAAATGCTCTCCCCCGACAACTATACGGACCGTATCCTGACAGGTATGCTGATGATCCTGCTGCTGCGCCTTTCCAAACACTGGCAGGCAGCCACCCAGGTCATTCCGCTGGGCAACAGCGACCACGAGATTCTGTTGTATGTACAGGAAAATTATTCCACCATTACACTGGAGAAACTGGCCGCCCATCTGCACTATACCGTTCCCTACTGCTCCCGCTATATCAAGAAACTCTTCGGCTGCACCTTTTCCCAGCTGCTTAAGCAGATTCGTTTCCAGAAAGCCGACCTGCTCTTGAAGAGTTCCACGCTGACAGTCAACCAGATCAGCAAGATGATCGGCTACGAAAATCCGGAAAATTTCATGCGTGCCTTCAAGAAACGGCATCAGATGACACCCTCTCAGTACAGAAACCTGTATGCGGAGCAGAAGGAGGATACCCAGTTCTTATAGAAAAAGAGAAGCAGAGAGAAAGAGAAATGAAAAAATGAAGAAATAAAGATACACAAAAAACCCAAACCGTCAAAAAGAAAACAACTGCCGCGATACTGTCTGCAGCAGTTGTTTTCTTTCTGTTATTTTCGGATATCCAAAAATCTTCTTACATTATTCGCCGGTCTCTTCTGCGTGTACTTTCCGCATCGCCTGGAACTTCTCTTCCCAGGATTCCTCCAGAACAAGCCGCGCTTCCTGGATCTCCATACCGCCCTGGCCAAAGAAGAATTTCAGGAAGGTGGTATTGTGGAAGGAAGGATGCAGCGTAACAGTCTCAGTCCGCCACTCCGTATCCTCGCCGGTCAGGGAGATCGTCTTCACGATCTGCTTATCCTGCGATACCGTAAGCGGCACCTGGGCCAGACTGCTTTGTCCCACGATCCTGCAAACCAGTTCCAGCCGGTATACGCCTCTCTCACTGAAATTCAACTCAAAGTTGATGCTGCTTCCCTTGGCAGTCGCAATCTGCTCTACGGGCAGAACCGCTTCTTTCTCCGGCACCGCAATCCTTACCAGCTCACCAAAGGACTCCATCTCCTGCGCCGCAACGGCTGCCAGCTGTCTGTCCAGTTCACTCTCTCTGCCCATCATGCGCTCATAGGCAGGCGTCCTCAACAGATAACGGCAGATATTGGCTGCGCTGCGCAGATATTCGCCCCGTGTTACGGTTCCCTTCTCCAGACTTTCCGCAGAATTGTCGTTCTGAGTATTCTTCGAGGAATCTGCCGTCACCATGAACAGATCGTTCTGAGCGCGCACCATGGCCGCCACATTCTCTACTGTACCGGTCTCATGCTCATCGTTGCCCTTCGCCCACCAGTCCGTCATCACAATACCGTCATAGTTCCACTCACCCCGCAGGATCGTAGTCAGCATGTCATAGTTGCTGGCAGACCAGAAACCGTTGATGGGATTGTAGGAAGTCATGATGGAATATGCGCCGCCGTCCGTTACCGCGATCTCAAAGCACTTCAGGTACAGCTCCCTGAGCGCACGCTCCGATACCACTGCCTCCACCATATTACGCTTATACTCCTGGCTGTTGCATGCGAAATGTTTGATGGTGCCGGTCACATCGTAACGTCCCATGGCCCGCAGCTGTGCCGCCGCCATCCGTCCTGTTACCAGGGGATCTTCACTGAAATACTCGAAGTTTCTTCCGTTCAAAGGATTCCGGTGCAGATTGATACCCGGTCCGAGCAGGGTGTCTACTTTATTCTTGCGCAGCTCCAACGCCTCCCACTCGAACAGCTCCTCCGAAAGCGCCTCGTTGAAAGTACTGCCCAGACATGCGCCGTTGGGCATTGCGAAGGCGATGCTTCCGCAGTCCATACGGATGCCGCTGGGACCGTCCGCACAACAGGCAACCGGAATACCGAATTCCTGCATCCGCTCCGTAACACCGCCGAAAGCGCCTGCCGTACCCGGCGTCACCTTCGGGGAACACATACCCTCTCCTCTTACCATACAGCACAGATCCTCATTCGACAGCTGTGCCAGGAACGTTTCCATAGATACGGCGCCCTTTTCCACATCGGAGAGCTTGTAGCCCTGATCTCCCGTACAGGCCGTATTCTCCGGCAGCCTGTCCGCACGACGCTTACCGGGATCTGCCGTGCGCAGAGGCGCTGCCTCATAACCGGCCTGATAGCCGCCCTGACCGTCCGTCTGAGGCTTCATCCGCTCAAATGCAGTCACCGGAGCACATGCCTCCTCGGCTTCCTTCACCACTTTTGTCTCCTGCAGCGTCACACTGCCCACGGACGAAGCACTCCGCACGTCCGTACCCACATGGAATATGTATTCTCCCGCTTCCAGAACCCAGCAGGACTTATGGCCCGCAGCACCGCCGTCATCATAGGAAGAAATCGTATACCAGGCAACCGGAATCTGAAGCGTCTCGGATTCACCCGGCGCAAGCTCCTTCGTCTTTGCAAAACCGCAAAGGGCTCTGGCCGGTTTGCCCATCGCACCCTGAGGCGCCTCACAGTAAACCTGTACCACCTCTTTACCGGCAGCCGTACCTGTATTGGTCACCTGCGCGCTGACCACAACGGCCGTGTCCGCATCCACACTGCCTGCTGCCGTATCGTCCAGCTTTGCCTCCACCGCAAAGGTCGTATAGGAAAGGCCGAAACCGAAAGGATAGAGAACCTTGTCCTTGGCAAAAGTCTCAAAATAGCGATAGCCTACATAGATATCCTCCTGATAGACATTCCGCTTCTCGTCCCCATAGTTGTCTGTGGAAGGATAATCTGCGATATCTTTGGCGATTGTATCCGTCAGCTTACCGGAAGGCGTCACCCTTCCTTCCAGCACATCCAGAACACCGTTACCGCCTTCCTGACCGCCCTGCCATACATACAGAACTGCCGCCGGCTGATAACGCTCCACCCACTTCATATCGATAATATTGCCCACATTCAGAAGCACAACCGTACGGTCAAAGGAAGCGCATACCAGTTCAAGCATCTCTTCCTCTGCCTCCGTCAGCAGATAGCTGCCCGCTTCCGCCTTATTATCCTGATCCTCCCCGGCGGTCCTGCCGATCACGATCACTGCCGTATCAGACTCCTGTCTGGCGCTGTCCACCAGTTCCTTCGTCAGCGGCATCTCTTTCTGGAACCAGGGTTCCCCTGCCCAGCCCGCGCCCGCATCGTAAGGATTCTCCTTAAGCCACGCCTCGTATACCGCATGCAGTTTCTCGTTCAGCACAAACTCGCTCTCCAGCAATGCTTCTCTGATTCCGGTCACATAGCTCGTATTGACCAGACCGCCGGAACCGGTGCCGCTCTTGTAATAATTGAACTGTCCTCTTCCAAAAAGCGCAATCTTCTCGCCCTTGCCAAGCGGCAGCACATGCCCTTCGTTGCGCAGCATGACAATACCTTCCGCAGCCACGGCCCTTGCAGAAGCCGCATATAATTTTGTGTCAAAAACTTTGTTCTCCATCCCCTACTCCTTTCCTGTTACAGGATTTGTCATCATACTCTGCCCTATTCGTCCGTAAATACGCGGTGCGCATGATTACGGACATGCACAGTAACGATTTTCCTTAAGATATAGTATATAACATCTGAGGGGGATTCCACAACCGCAGAGGGAACAATTATTTGAATTCCGGCTGTCATTTTTTAGCCTTTTAGCAAAGCAAAAATGCCGAAGTCTGTTGCCCAAGCACATCCGATTACCGTCTCTACTAAAGGCTTCCCATCTTCCACAACTTCTCTGATTCCATCCTGTCTGCTCTGGATTCTTGCATTCTTTCGCATACCGCTCCTCAAACTCTACCCTTGTGGAAGAGTTTGCATTATCCTAAGCCATCCATATCTTATCCGAACAGATTGAATCATCCACGCATCTCATATTTCTTTTTTAAACTACCGCATACCAACTCTCTGCAAACCCAATCCTTTTAAATATATATCAGGGAAATGATACCTTACCTGATCAGCCAGTCGTCTCTGATACGGCCTAAGTATTCCTATATTAATTAGATTTATAATTTCCTCTTTCGGATTATTTAACTCTGCCCTTTCCAATGCCTTACATAGCAATTCTTCTTCTACTGGTGAACGCTGTACGGTATCTGTCAGATTATCAAAAAACTTTAAATATTCTTTATATTCTTCTTTCAAATCGTATACTCTGCTTTTTGAAACTAATTCCAAAGAATCTTCAAAACATTTTGGACGAATTATACTTTTAGATGCTGTAAATAGCAAAGTTCTTCTTAATTCCATTTCTTTCGCCGATGCTTTTGCAAAAATATCCAACATACTTCTGGGAACAATGATCCCCTGTGTATCCGCAAGCCGATTCCTGAACCAATTATACGTCGATGCCTTTTTTGCGCCTCCCATCGTAGCACCTATCAATGCCGTTAATAAATTTCTGTTCTCATCTTCACCGATAATAGGAATACTCCCCAAACCATCATGTTCCAATAAAGTACGCGGTGCAATTTCTTTAAAAAATATCTTCACTTCATCCGATCGATTGATCACCCTTTTCCAAACCATAGCAAATAATTGATCATATTCCCATCCCAAAATAACCGAATAATTTTTCAGTTTTACTTTATCTGCTACTTCTACCTCTCTGTCATAGATATCCTGTCTAAGGAAAATTTTACTGCGAACATTCTGAATTGTACCTTCGTATCTATACCACATATCAATAAGCGCACTGACTAATCGGCTTCTCTCTTTTGATGGTACAACCCTGTCCAAGGCATCATAAATAATTGTGACCACAACATTTTTTTCCTGCAACTTCTGGTTTATTCTCTTTAGCAGCTGGCTAAGATGAAACCCCGTCTCATCTGTCAATTTTTCACACTGCTCAATACCAATATTTTTTGAAAACAACCAGCCTACACTGCTTTCTTCTACCAGACTTTTCAAATCGGAATCACTTTTTATTAAAACATCAACCGCTTCATATAACAAAAAAATACTGACTTGCTCCTCACTCCTCAAACAACGGAAAATATCTGTAAAATCCGTCTCCTGTGATGTACCAACAATCCATTTTGTATGTTCATATTGCTGTATTCCGACTTTTAAGTATTTTGCAAGCGCTTTAGCATAATCATTATTCTTTAGCGCGCTGAACAAAGCAGTCTTCCCAACACCTTTCTGACCCAACACAAGAAATTTTCTCGCATCGAAAATGAACGTATACCCCTTTAATGGATAAAAATTATTGCATAAACTCTGCGCAGTGGAAAATTCCTCTTCCGCAGCCGCGGTTTCTAGTCCATTCATAATTTCAGAAAATGCAACTACAATATGATCCTGCCTGCTGTCCTGAGTTTCCGGCTCACCCTGATCACCTGTTTCTCCTGCCAAACCTTCTTCCAGAACGTTAGCAATCTCTTTATAATTGGTTCTCTTCTCTTCATATGCTCTTCTAAATTGTTCCATATTTACGACAACTTCTAACGTATCATCATAAGAAACCTCCTTCGGATAATGCTCTCCTGATTCATCATCTATAAGAACATCACCCTCTTTATATTGCTCATCACACATACTTAAAGCATTATATGCACCTTCTAGATATATTCTCCTCTCAACAGCTGCCACTTCATCGTTTGTCGGAACTTTTGAATTGACCATAACAAAAGGGATTCCATTTCTTTTTAAAATCGGGAGCACCATTTTCATTCCCTCAACATTTTGTCGGCTCCCATAAAAAAACAAAACAGCCATATCACAGTATCTGGACAAAGTTATACCACCTATTTGATGAAGCCCTGAACGCGTATCGATAAAAAGATAATCTGGTTTAATAAATTCATCTATTTTTTGTAATAATCCATCAATAGGCGTACTCTTTCCCATATAATTCGGCATATCAAGGTTAAATCTCATCAGACACTTTCGATAAAGCTCTGTGTCATTATCTACTACTTTTCCATAAGCAGGAATCACATATATTTCACCGCCAACCTGATTTACATGACAATAATCACTGACAGGGTACATATATTCATCTATTTGAAGTTCATCTCCGTACACACTATTTTCAATTAAATAATCCAAAAGACCATATTGTGAAATACTCTCATCAGGAAATATGCTTGCCACTCCTGGGGCTTCCAGATCAAAATCAATCATAACGATCTTTTTACCTCTTTTAGCCATTTCGATTGCAGACATCACCATAGTCGTCGTCCTGCCCACACCACCCTTATAAGAATAAAAACAGATCAACTTACTATGCAGATTCAATTTCTCACTATTTACAGCGTTTTCATTCCAATATACATTTGTCAAATATTTCTCAATTATCCAAATTCTATCCTTATTTGGAGTGTGCGACTCAATATATGTTTCAATTTCTGCTTTCACAAAGCCATTGCTTTGAAGACTCCCACAATTTCCAAGCCAACAGCCAATTTTCTCCTCTAACAGACCTTTTACACAAGAGATCAGGCTTTGATCATCTACATCAACATATACTTGAAGTTTCCCATAAACATTCTGAATCACATATGCAACAGCTTTTCTTTCTTCTTTCCATAACTCTTCTATTACCTGTACAGCCATATTCAAAATTTTATCATAATGAATCATATCAATTCCCTCCCGCAATTATCCCACTGATAAAGCGAAATATCTTTTCACTTTCTTCTATATAATTTTTACAATACTCTCTTTTATCCCATGCAGGACATTCACCATATCGAAACGCCGGATCCCAGTGAGAATACCCCTCTCTTCCGCTATAAATATAGGGACATATCCGAGCAGTGTCCAGCCTATATTGTGGCGGAATTCCATCTGTTATGGCAAGACATTCTTCTAACGCATGATTCAATTCAATAAGTCTGTGCTGATGTTGTTTAACATCCCTCCAGGTATAGTTTTCCCCAGTAGCCTTCCTACCATAACGGCAAAGTAAAAATTTTAAGGCACATTCCAAAACATAGCCACTTAAATAACAGCTATTGTAATACTCACCCTCCTCAAACAAAATCTTTGAATCATGATGCATTCTTTCCAATGTTTTCAAAAAATCAGGATCTCTTTTCGCTACGGGCATCTAAATCAACTCTTTCTTTGGTATATTTCGTATAAATATTTTATCTCTTTTTAGTTAGGAATACTACCCCAAATATCATTTATTCCTTTCGCGATCATGTAAGTAGTTAATTGAATCGTCGGGAATGATTTTCTCCAGCCCTGAAAAAGCGTATAAAAAATCTGGAATCACATAACTTTCACCCATTAGAAACGTGCGCCACAGGGCACACAACCCATAAAAGTTCCTACGAACTTATGCCCGTAGGAACTTTTATCTCACCTCGAATCTAAAAAAACTCTGCACTTCCTCTCTCTTGCTTATGATTCCCTGACTTCCAACAGAAATACCATCATCCCTGCCTGTTATGCCAGCTTCAGGATCATGCCAAGCACTCTCTTCGCCGCCAGCTGCAGTTCTGCCCTGCTCAGCGCATACGGATGGCTCTCATCCGTCAGTGCTTTTAAGATATCCGCCTTGTCGGACGGGATACCCGGCATAGTGATGTCATTGCCTGCCTTCACGTTGCCAGCGCAGGATGCACACGGCCACTTCTCGCCCTTTTGTCCCATGCCGCCCGTCACCAGCCAGTCGGTCATCACGACGCCAGCAAAGCCCCACTCGTCACGCAGCGTAAAGGTCTGGATATCCTTTGCGCTGCAGGCATGTTCGCCGTTGATCAGGTTGTAGGAAGTCATGATAAAGTGCGGCTGCGATTTCTTGATACAGATCTCAAAACCTTTCAGGTAGATCTCACGCAGCGCCCGCTCTCCCACGTTACTGTTGGAGAAATAGCGGTTGGTCTCCTGATTGTTGCAGGCATAGTGCTTGATGGTCGTCGCACAGCCCTCATGCACCTGCACGCCGTTCGTGATATCCGCAGCAATGCAGCCGGAAAGGAACGGATCCTCGGAATAATACTCAAAGTTACGTCCGCACAGCGGAGAACGGTAGATATTCATAGCCGGCGCCAGCCACAGATGGGTGCCGAACATCTCCATCTCGACTCCTACCAGATCGCCTAACTGCTTCGCCAGATCATCATTCCAGGACTGCGCAATGCCCGTGCCGATGGGAATCGCCACACAGTACTGATAATTGGTGGGCGCTGCCAGTTCTTCTTCGCTGGGCTTGGGTGCATTGGCGGCCATGGCCTGCAATTCCTCCGGCGTCATCAATGCCATGAAATCGCTGGGCAGGCTGGAAGAGGTTGCCTTCGCTTTGCCGTCTACCACCTTGTAGGTAGGCGCCAGACGCAGTCCTGCCGGGCCGTCCGCCATCACCAGTGTGGGTGTGCCGATCTCCTCCAGCTGATGGGTCGTCTCCCCGGCTGCCCCTGCCACCGACGTGGACGCATTGCCGATCACTTCCATCAGGTCTTCCGCATCCTTATAAGCGCCGATGCACAGATATGCCAGCTGTTCGTCGCTTAAGCCGGCCACAAACGCATCCAGCGTCTTCGTGCCGCCTGTCACTTCTTCCCATCTCACCGCCGGGCCTGCCGGAATCTCCTCCGGCACTTCCTGATAGACAGTCTCCTTCACCGCCAGGTCTGCCGCCTTGATCTCTACCGTCTTCGCATTTTCCTTCTCTTCCGAATCTCCTTCATAGGTAATGGGATTGCTCTCCGGCTTCAGATCCTCAAATCCACTGTCGCCGCAGATATTCTTCACCTTCTCCACCGCTTTCGTTTCATCCAGCGCCACCGCTCCCGCGATATGGGTATTGCGGGAACTGTTACCCACACGGATATAGTAAGTACCCGCCTCCATCACATAGGACGCGCACTCTGTACAATAGGATGCCATGGACTGCGTGTCAAAAGTCACCTTCACATCCTGACTCTCCCCCGGAACCAGTTCCTTCGTCTTCGCATAGCCTGCCAGCTCTTGATAAGGTTTGTCCAGCTTCCCTGCCGGCGCGGAATAGTAAACCTGCACCACTTCCTTACCCGCTGCCGCGCCGGTATTGGTCACCGTCGCCGTAACGGATACCGTCGCCGCATCCGCCGACAGTTCTTTCGGCTCCACGGTGAAGGTGGTGTATCCCAAACCATAACCGAAAGGATAGGTGGGCACATAGCCGATGGTATCAAAATAGCGGTATCCTACATAAACGCCTTCTTTATAATATGTATCGTTAGGATCGCCGAAGCCTTCCGTGGACGCATAGTCCTCGATCGGCGCCCAGGTCATGGTCAGCTTGCCGGAAGGATAAGACTTGCCCAAAAGCACATCCGCCAGCGCGTCTCCCGTGGCGGAACCGAGCTGCCCCAGAAGCAGGATCGTGCCCACTGCCGCCACCGGCTTTAAATCCACCATACCGCCCACGTTCAGTACAAGCACAAACTTCTCATACTTCGCATGCAATGCCAGAATATCCCGGATCTCTGTCGCCGTCAGGTTGATATCGCCTGCTGCCGGTTTCCGGTCCGCACCTTCACCCGAATTGCGCGCCAGCACATAGACCGCCGTATCTCCCTCACCGTCAAGCGGCAGCTCGTAATCCGGTTCCGGGCAGCTTCTTCCCATGGCGAACATCATCATCTGCGGTCCCGTCACGCCTGCCGCTTCCGCTTCCTTACGGATTCCCCCGAAAAAGGCTTTCCTGGCATCCGCCACCACCTGATCATAGCCGTCCATCCAGCTTCCGGTAGTAAGTTCGAATCCAGCATTCTTCAAGCCTTCCTCCACGGTTACGAAATGCCGTACATTCACGTCGCCGGAGCCCGTGCCGCCCTTGATAGTCTTCCTGGCGCCGCTGCCGTACAAAGCCAGCTTCCCCGTTCCCTGCAGCGGAAGCGTGCCGTCATTTTTCAGAAGCACCATACACTCCGGTGCAAGCCTGCGCGCCGCCGCGGTGTGTTCCTTCTCAAAAGCCTGCACCTCCGGCGATTCGATTCTGATCTTGTTCATATACAGTAACCCTCCTTATGATGTAATAGAAACAATTCTGCCTGTTTCCTATAAGATAAAAAATATCATATAGCGCCCATGTCATTTTCAAACACACAAACACTATATGATACTATTTTATCTGACAATATATGGCCTCGCAAGCATATTTTCCGATTTCGTCCCTATTCCATGCTTACTGTTTCACTGCAAAATCCTTTTTATCCCTCGCACTCCGGTATCATGCCATTTATTGATACCGGTTCACATCTCTTTCCCCTCGAAAGCATCCTCCACGGCTTCCTCCTGGAACTGTCTGGTATACAGGTTATAATAAGCGCCCTTCTTTGCGATCAGTTCCGGATGGGTCCCCTGCTCAACGATCTTACCGTCATGCACCACCAGGATCACATCCGCCTGCCGGATGGTGGAAAGTCGGTGGGCAATGACAAAAGAGGTGCGTCCTTTCATCAGATGCTCGATCGCATCCTGAATCAGCTTCTCGGTCACGGTATCGATCGAAGAAGTCGCCTCATCCAGCACGAAAATGCGCGGATCGGCCAAAATCGCCCTGGCGAAGGAGAGCAGCTGCTTCTCCCCGGTGGAAAGCAGGTCTCCGCCTTCCCCCACATCACTGTCATAGCCCTTGTCCATACGGGCAATCACGGCATCGGCGGATACGCTCTTTACCGCCGCCTCGATCTGTTCCATGGTGGCATCCGGATTCCCGTAGCGCAGATTTTCCAGCACCGTGCCGGAAAACAGATGGGGCGTCTGCAATACATAGCCGATGTTGCTGTGCAGCCACAGCTGCGAACGCTCTCTGGCATCCTTACCATCGATCAGAATCCGTCCCGATGTCGGTTCAAAGAAACGGCAGACCAGATTGACCAGCGTGGATTTGCCGGCGCCGGTCTCCCCCACGATCGCCACATTGGTACCCTGCGGCACATGAAGGTCAAAGTGCTCCAGCACATACTCGTCGCCGTCCGGGTACTTGAACGATACATCCTCAAAGGTAATATCCCCGTGTAACGGTTCCCAGTTCTCCTTCAAAGGCTCAAAAGAATCTCCGTATCTGGCAACCACTTCCGGCGTGTCTCTGACGTCGGACTCCGTCTCCATCAGTCTGGTAAAACGCTCCACATTCACCTGCACGGTGATCAGATTGGAAACAGCGCGGACGATCCATTGCACCGGCTCCATCATGCCCAGTGCATAAGACATGAAGACGGACAGTGTGCCGATCTCGATTACTCCCTGCAGGTTGATGATGCCGCCCCGCCACAGCACCAGCGCCAGCGCCAGCGACGAAGAGAACGAGATCATCGAAGAAAACAAAGCCCGATAATGCATGGAATGTACGGAAGTATGTTTCATCTCGGCAGTAGTCCGGTTGAAATCCTGCTCCATCTTTTCCTCGATTACCAGTGTCTTCGTGGTCTTTGCGCCGGTGATGCCTTCATTGAAGTTACCGGTAATCCGGGAATTGATCTCCCGGATACGGCGGTTTAAGATCACCAGCTTTTTCTGGAAAAAGGCAGCCGCCAGCGTGGTAAGCGGCACAATGGCCAATACCCACAGCGCCAGCTTAAAATTGATGGTCAGCATGACCACCACGGCCCCCAGAATGTAGGACATATTCCAGATGCCGTCCATCAGGCCCCAGGAAACAAGGCTGCCGATACGATTGGTATCGCTCATGACTCTGGCGTGAATATAGCCTACGCTGTTCTGATTATAATAGGAAAAGGCAAGCGTCTGCAGATGGTCGAAACTTGCCCGCTTCATGTCTCTGCCCACATACATCTCGATCTGACACGCCTGATAAGCCGAGATCGTATTGGCCACTACCTGAAAGGCCAGTACCATGATATAGGCTGCGATAAAACTTCCCAATGTAGTAAGCGTCCCTGCGGCAATAAACTGATTCAACGCATACCGCTGAAAGAGCGGCAGTATAATATCCACCAGTCCGCCTGCCAGTCCCAGAAGTATCATACAGATGATGATATAACGATAGGGCTTTAAATACGGCAATAATTTGTTGATCCCAAACCAGGGAAGCGATACATATTCCTTTTGCTCGTCTTTCTTATACGCCATGTGCAGCCACCTCCTCCGGTAAAGTCATCTGCATATCGTAAATACGGCGGTAGATGCCGCCTTTCTCCATCAATTCCTCGTGGGAACCCATTTCGGCGATCCGCCCCTTATCCAGCACCAGGATACATTCCGCCTGCATCAGCGTGGTAACCCGGTGGGAAATGAGGATCACGGTGGATCCTTGCAGGTTCTTCTTCAAAGCCTGACGGATCCTTGCATCCGTCTCGGCGTCAACCGCCGACAGGGAATCGTCGAAGATCATGATCGGCGTCCGCTGGGTCAACATGCGCGCCATGGCCGTCCGCTGTTTCTGCCCGCCGGACAGCGTGACCCCCCGCTCGCCCACAACGGTATCGTAACCGTTCGTAAATTCCGTAATGGCATCGTCCACGCAGGCGATGGATGCCGCCCAGCGAATATCGGACAACTCCATATTCCGGCGCGTAATGCCGATATTCTCCGCGATCGTGCGGGAGAACAGGAAGGGTTCCTGCAGCACCATGCCGATATGAGAACGCACCCAGCTTCCCTTCATGTCCGCAATATCCACACCGCCAATGGTGATCCGCCCGTTTTCCGGCGGCAGGTCATAAAGTCGGTTTAACAGGTGCATCAACGTAGATTTGCCGGACCCGGTGCCGCCCAGGATGCCGAACGTAGTCCCCTGCGGAATCCGAAAGCTGATATCGGAAAGAATCGGCGTATCCGCATAGGCAAAGGTAACATTCTCAAATGCAATATCGCCGTTCATATCCGGCGTTACGGCATCCGATTTATCCTGCTCCACAGGAGAATTCATGATATACCGGATACGTTCGATGGAAACGCCTGCTTTGCTCATCTCGGCGATCATACGCCCCAGAGAGCGAACCGGCCAGGTCAACATGGCATTATAAGAGATAAAGGCAATGAATTCCCCGGCCGTCATACTGCCTCTGACGCAGAAGACGGAACCCAAGATGACAATCAGCATAACCTGCAGACCGGAGATCAGATCCCCGGCGCCCCAGAACAGTGCCAGTAACCGGCACAGCCTGATCCACAGATTCGTGTAGATATTATTCTGCTTCTCGAAACGATCCTTCTCGTATTTCTCCCGGCCGAATGCGCGCACGACCCGCACACCGGTCAGATTTTCCTGCGCAATGGTAGACAGAATCCCCTCATTCTCATCGCATTTCATGAACTGGCTGCTGATTTTGGAATGAAAATAAGTTGAATACGCTATAATGATAGGAATGGAAGCCAACGCCACCAGCGTCAGTTTCGCATTCATGGAAAACATGAAAAACAAAGATAAGATAATCAAAATGACAATCCGAAAAACAGACGTCAGCTGTTCCGATATGAAATTTATGACCATATCCACATCCGAAGTGCAGCGCTGAATGATATCCCCTGTCTGGTTCTGCATATGCCAGGCAAAAGGAAGCCTCTGGATATGGGAAAACAGACAGTTCCGCATTGTCTCCGCCAGGCTCTCCGCCCCCTTGGCATTAAAGAGTATGAACAGATAGCGAAAGGTGACCGAGAGAAGTGCCAGAAGAATGAGCAGACCGCCGATCAGCCAAAGACGCTCCCGCAGATAACCCACGCCGCCGATCCGCTCCACCAGATCCACCAGAAAGCCCGGCAGACGCAGCGCGTTCTCACCCAGGATACCGTCCACGGTGGTACGGATCAGCTGCGGCGACAGCATGTCCACCCCCGTTACACATAACGCGGCAGCAATACAGATCACAAAATACCGCTTGCTTCCGCGCAGAAACTTAAATACCAAAGAGACCTTTGTATAGGACTGCTGCCCCGTCTCATTATGATTCATATCAAAAATACCCTCCTCCTATTGAAGCCAACTCCCCGCAGCAGGCAGTCCCCTGCTGTTTCGTCAGCGTTCCATCTCCCGGTAAAATGCCTGCAGGATCTCATACGCCATCTTTTTATGCTCCTTATCCGCAGAAAGCAGCCCCTTCCTGTTATAATAGCCCTGAATAAAGCTGGTCCTTCTCGGGCAGCGGAAATCATATAAGATCCACGGCGTCATCCCTTTCACATAGTCGATATCCCGCAGCGTCTCGATCTGGCGCTCATACACGTATGCCTGACACTCTTCCGTCCCTTTATCCGATCCCGTTCCATGGTGCCCCGGCAGAGCGTCAGCGCCGAATTCCGTAATGACAACCGGCTTTTCCGGTCTGCTGTTGGCCAGCAGCTGCGGCAGCTTCTCGAAGTCCGGCGTATACCACCCGCAGTACTCGTTTAAGCCGATCACGTCCAGATAGTCCGTCAGACGGTCCACAATGATATTCCGTTCACTGTTCACCAGACAGGCCGCCGATACCAGACGATTTCCGCCCTCCGCACGGGCACACTGCGCAAGCCTGCTCATAAACTGCAGCCTTTCATCCGTATCCGCATTCTCATTGCCCACCGACCACACGATAACGCTCGCCCGGTTCCAGTCTCTTATCATCAACTCCCGCAGCTGGTTCTCCGCATCCTCATAAGTCGCCTCACGCTCAAAGCGGATCGCCCAGTATACCGGAATCTCTTCCCACAGAAGAATGCCCAGCTCGTCCGCCAGCTTTGCCATCCGCTCGCTGTGCGGATAATGGGCGATACGCATGAAATTACAGCCCAGCTCCTTTGCCAGCCTGATATTCTCCGTCCGCTCCCGGTCCGTCAGCGCCTTCCCGTTCTCCACACTGTCCTCATGGCAGCTGATCCCGCGCAGATAAAGAGGCTTCCCGTTTAAAAGGATCTCCCCCTGCTCCACTTTTATCTCCCGGAAACCGACCCGGTCCTCAACATGATCCTCCATGCAGGTCACTTCCACCCGGTACAACTTCGGCGTCTGCGGCGACCACAATTCCGGCTGTGCCTCCAGAAGCAGGGAGCCTGTGCCATCCGTAATGGCAATCTGTTCCTTGATCCCCAGCTCTTCAATGGAAAGCAACGCCGTGGCGGACACCGGTTTCGACAGCGTCAGCCTTGCCTCTATCCGTCCGTAGGTACCGTCCGCCGACAGCCCGATCTTGAAATCCCTGATAAATACGTCCGGCAGATAAAGCAGCTCTATGTCCCTGTACAACCCGCCGTAGTTAAACCAGTCCGTATTCTCCGTCGGCACCTGCTCGGCCCTTCTGGTACTGTCCACCACGATCACGATTCTGTTTTCAGCTGCCAGAACATCCGTTATGTCAAAATAAAACGGCGTGGAACCTCCCCTGTGCATCCCCACATAAGAGCCGTTCAAAAATACCCGGCACAGATAATTTGCCGCGCCCACTTTCAAGACTACCTTCGCTTCCCCGCTGTTGCGGTAGGAAAACTTTCTGGTAAACACCATGCTTCCTTCATATAACAGGAACTTCTCCTCCACCGTATTCCAGCAGCATGGCAGGTGCATGACCGGCCACTGGTCAAAGGAATAGTCCACCGGAAGGGAATAGCCGTTCTCGTCAAAATACCGCTCCTGATACCATTTCTGCCGCAGACAGGTATCATACTGATCCACCGCATACTGCCATTCGCCATTCAGCAAATCCCGCTTCCTGCCTGCATCAAACACCATGGTATCCGCACTGGCCTGTTTTTCCTCGTACTGCTTCGTATAATCTTCCAGATGAATATCCGACATATATTTCTTCACTTTTTCCATGACTGCCTCCGTTTCTATGCTGCCCCTGTTTCTATACTGCCCCTGTTTCTATACTGCCTCTATGGTTTATCCGACTTCTGTCCACACTACGTTGGACCACGTTTTTCTTCTCTGTCTTCAGCTCACATCACACCCGTGGGATTCCATTTAATTTAACACACCTTAATTATGGTTTAATCTGATATGTCAGACCGGAGAAATCTGGCGATGCCGCTCCGCGCCTCAAGACTCCTTCTTTCCGGAAACCACACTGCCCGCCTTGAAACCGGAAAACTGCAGGCACTTCGTCGGACAGGCGCCCACACACTTACCACAGCGGATGCACTCCGGCGAAACGGAAATCTCCTGCACGTCAAGCGCCACCGGACAGGCCCGCTCACAGGCGCCGCAGGAGATACACTTCTCCTTCTCCCACCGAATCTGCACCAGGCTGAACCGGTTAAACCACCCGTAGATCGCTCCCAGCGGGCACAGATACTGGCAGAAGGGCCGGTAAACCTTGACCGAAAGGATCAGAAGAAAGAGCAGCACACCAAGTTTCCAATAGAACAATCCGCCGATCTGACTGCGCAGCAGTTCGTTCCTGCCAAGCAAAGGCAAGGCGCCAAGCAGCGTCCCGGAAGGACACAGATACTTACAGAATGCCGGAATCTTCGCAAATCCGCCGAAGAGAAACAGGGATCCGACACCGACCAGAAGCACAAGCGTAACATACTTCCCATATTTCAGAATCCTGTGAAAAGGCAGCCTTTTCCTCTTCCGGAAAACCGGTATCTTATGCAGCAGATCCTGTACCAGCCCGAAAGGGCACAGCCAGCCGCAGACCACCCGGCCGAGCAGGCTTCCGAACACAAAGAAGAATCCCAGCACACCGAAGGGCACGGTAAATCCCTGCTGATTTAATAACGCCTGCAATGCACCGATCGGGCAGGACATCACCGCCCCGGGACAGGAATAGCAGTTCAGTCCCGGAACGCACACATATTTCAGATTGCCCTGATATATTTTTCCATTCATAAAGCCATACAGATACCCGTTGGTCACGATCGTAAAAACAAGCTGTACGGCCAGCCGAATCTTATTCATACTTATACCTCATGTTTTTCCGGACACAATAGATATTCTTTTCATACTACTTCCTCTCCGTTGCTCTGTCTTGTCATCGGTCTCCGCCTTATCTGCGGCAGTGCAACCTGCGACTTCCTGTTACGAAATCCATATCCATACCGCTTCTGTCAAGACAGCATTATGACCGTATATCATGTACCGCGTATTTATCCGATGCCGATGCATTCCAGACAGATCATCACCGCCTTGCGGCAGATCACGCCAAACTGCCCCTGCGCCGCGCCGATTCCCAGGAATATAACTCCAAACAGCACACCGGTCAGCCATCCGTATTTCCTGCACCCTCTGTTCCTCCGGGCAGGTATCCGACTGTCTCCACTATCACGCATATCACCCTTATCACTCTTTAAGAAGCCCATCGATCTTCTCCTTCCAGGAATCCTTATCCATGGCGCCCACAACCGTATCCAGCACCTCACCCTTTTCATTCACAAAGAATGTTGTCGGCACTGCACTCACATCACTCAGCATTGCGCGAAACAATGATTCATTCAACAGCAGATGCGGATACGCCGCCCCGGTCTGTTCCACCAGCGTTGCCGCATATACCGTCATTTCCAGATCTGTTCCTTCCTGCACGTCACTGACAATACCGATGATCTGAAACTCATCCGAACTGTATTCTCCCGCAAGTTCACCCAGTTCCGGCATTTCGCTCAGGCAGGGATTGCAGTAGGTCGCCCACACATTGACCATCGTCAGCTCAGACTCCGCAAAGACCGCTTCCGTGACGGTATTGCCTTCCAGATCCTGAGCCTCAAAGGTGATTCCTGCGGACTGTCCGCTGTCACCGTCTGTATCCTCACTTTCTGCCTGACCGGTCTGCTCCTTTTCATCCGCCGCTGTCTCTTCCGTCTCTGCTCCCTGCGCTTTTTCTTTCTCTTCCGTCCCGCCACAGCCGCTCGACAGCAACATTGTCATCAACAATAAACACAAAAGCAGACCTGCATAACTTTTCTTTTTCATAATATTCATCCTCCGTTCTCGCTCAACCTGCGAATTTAGTTTTCTCCTTGCCACTTCACTGCTTCACGATTTCCCTGCCCTTTATCATCTTTAGCATTGACGGCTTATAACGCGTATCGCTCCGCCTTCCCCTGTACGGCCATCCCACACCGCACCCGCCAGTATCCTTATGCCGGCCTGCGGCTGACATTAAGCACGGCGCCTGGCCCATTGCCCGCGGGAATAAAAAATCCCAAAATAGTTTACTTGGAATTGACATCTACAAGTAACAGGATAAAATAAAATCATATAAATATCAAATAAAATCTTACTGAAAACTATTGCAGTTTGGATCGGAGGCAGCTATGAAAGTTCTTTTTATCGGCAACAGCCACACTTACTTCAACGATATGCCCCAACTGTTTGCCGGGTTATGCCGAAAGAAGGGGATTGACACGGAAGTCACCATGCTGGCCCATGGCGGGAAAGGATGGGACTTCCATCTGGAAGAACCGGAAGTGAGATTTAATATTTTCCATGGCGGTTATGATGCGGTCATCCTGCAGCATACGGCACATCCAATGGGCGACCTGTCAGTCATGGAGAAATGCGGCCGTAAGCTGATTAAGTGGGTGCAGGAGGCCGGCGCAAGACCCGTTCTGTACATGACCTGGACCAGCAAAGCAGACGGGGAAGCCGCGCAGCCTTCCATGAGTAACGCCTATCGGAAGTTACAGGAGATTACCGGCTGTGAGCTGGCCCCCGTAGGTGAGAAATGGTGGGCCTACCATCAGGCACACCCGGAAGTGGAATTATATGCTCCGGACGGGCAGCACGCCTCTCTTGCCGGCTCCACGCTGGCGGCTTCCGTCATAGCCGATACTCTTTTTCCTATTGACGATTGATACTCCGTGCTCTATGATGTCTACTGACACACTCGATCTTCGGAGGGCGGATTCTATGTTTCCACGGCTAAGATCGACAAAAGACCTGTCATGAGACCAGGTTTCCTAATAAATAACAGGGGGATAAGCAATGAAATATTTACGCCAGTTCTGCATCATCCTGATCGTTTCGTTTCTCGGTGAGATCCTGCATGTCCTGATACCGCTGCCCGTTCCCGCAAGCGTCTACGGGCTGGTCCTTATGCTCACCGCCTTGTGCACGGGCATCCTGAAAACGGAGCAGGTAGGCGCCGCCGCCGATTTCCTGATCGAGATCATGCCGGTCATGTTCATTCCCGCCGCCGTAGGCCTGTTGGACGCCTGGCCGGTCCTCAAACCTGTCTGTCTGCCCGTGATCGCGATCACTGTCATCACTACCGTGATCGTCATGGCCGTGACCGGACAAGTAACGCAGCGCATGATCCGGCATAAGCCCCGGAAGAAAGAACAGGGTCTGCCGGAGCAGCCCAGACAGAATTCCCAATAAGAGCCCGTCCATGGAAGCCGAATCCTATCCAGAGACAGCACAGAAAGGCAGGGTTTATACTATGCAGCATATGTTGATCGATTCCGTATTTTTCGGCGCAGTAATTAGTCTGGCCGCATACGAGGTCGGACTGCTGATAAAGAAAAAATTCAAACTGGCGGTTTTAAATCCGCTGCTGATCGGGACAATCTGCGTCATGACAGTGTTGTCTCTTCTGCAGGTGGACTACAACCATTACAGCGAAAGTGCAGGCTATATCAGTTACCTGCTCACGCCGGCCACCGTATGCCTTGCAGTGCCCCTTTACCGGCAGCTCACCCTGCTTAAGAACAATATAAGGGCCGTGGCAGGCGGCATTGCCTCCGGCGTTCTGGCAAGCCTTGTGAGCGTTTTCCTGCTGGCAAAACTGTTCGGCCTAAGTCACGAACAATATGTGACGCTGCTCCCCAAATCCATCACCACCGCCATAGGCTTGGGTATCTCCGAGGAGCTTGGCGGTATTCCCACGATCACGGTGGCCGTTATTATCGTCACCGGCATCCTCGGAAATGTCATTGCGGAATTCGTGTACAGGCTGTTCCGCATCGAAGAGCCCATCGCAAAGGGCCTGGCGCTGGGTACGGCCTCCCATGCGATCGGCACGGCCAGAGCCATGGAAATGGGCGAAGTCGAAGGAGCCATGAGCAGCCTGGCCATCGCTGTGGCAGGGCTTGCGACCGTGATCGGCGCTTCTCTGTTCGCAAATCTGCTCTGATCGCAAACATACGGCGTCCTTGGAAGCCGCCCCTCCTCACTCATCTTCTGCGGCAGTTATTTTGTGCCGGTCCATCGATCAGCTTCCCGCTTTCGTCAAAGCGCGAGCCATGGCAGGGACAGTCATAAGTTCCTTCTTCCGGATTCCATTCCAGCCTGCAGCCCATATGCGGACAATTCGGCACGATCCTTCCCTGCCCTGCAGGCAGAAGATGTTTCACAAGCCCCTTTATCGTATACAGGCTGTGAATGCCCAGTTCCTTCACCGCCCTGCCTGTCAGGCCTCTTTGCGGAGAAAAGACCCCCGCCTGTGCAGATCTCTGCTCTGTAATCAAAGCCGTCAGAATATGAGCGGCAGCCATAGAAGACGACATCCCCCACTTTCCGAATCCCGTTGCTACATACCAATTCGGCCTGCGGATCGAAAATCGTCCAATATAGGGAATCCCGTCCAGCGTCATGCAATCCTGTGCCGACCACTGCCTGATCACCCGGCTTTCGGGATACAGCTCCCGCGCTCTGTCCTGCAGCCAGGCATACTGTCCGCCTTTCTGATTCCTGCCGGTTCGATGACTGCCGCCGCCAAGCAGCAGCATGTCCCCCTGCTGCCGGAAAGACAAGCCGTCCTTGTCGATACCAAGATACATGCCTTCTATCCGGCCGGCTCCTTCCAAAGCCGCCACATAGCTTCTCTCCTGATGCATTCTCGCGAAATAATATCCGGGCATATTGATAAACGGATAATGACAGGCGAATACGATATGCCGCGCCGACACGCATCCTTTGTTTGTCTGTACCCGGTTACCCTCGACTTTCAACACTTCCGTCTGCTCATATACCGTCACTTCTTCGGATATGGCAGCCAGGAATTTAAGCGGGTTGAATCTGGCCTGTCTGTCAAATCTGGCCACTCCCGCTACCGGGAACGGCAGTTCACTGTCCGTCTCAAACACAGCATCGATCCCGATCCCCATTACCGCATCAACCTCCCGCCTTAAAGGCGCCGCATCTTTTCGCGAATACAGATAGGACGAACATCTGACAAAATCACAGTCTATCTCTTTCTCCCGGATCAATTTCTCATACGCATCTATAGCATTCTCGTTAGCCGAAGCATAGGCAAAGGCTGCGCGGCTGCCAAGTGTTTGGATCAGACGGTTATAGATCAGCCTGTGCTGGAACGTTATCTTGGCCGTCGTATTCTTCGTCTGTCCGCTGCCAATCCTGTCCGCCTCCAAAACAACCGTTCTAAGGCCCGCCTGCTGCAGATGATAAGCCGTCAGAATTCCTGCCATCCCTGCTCCTATCACTACCGCCTCTGTCTCCAGATCTCCCGGAAGCGGCTCCCGCTTTCTGATTCCCGTTTCTGTCACCCAGATCGATTCCATCCAAATCCTCCATGTAAGTTGTCTCATCAAACGTCTATTTTTGTGATTGGAAACGACAAATTTGTCTATCGAGTCCTAATTGATAGCATAATCTATAATGAGACATTTATGCAAGCTTTCCGGCAAATAAACTTTCGACAAATTTCGATCAATCATGCAAAAATTGACACAAATGAAACCTGCCTGCATAAAGGGCAAAAACCGGATGCTCTTTTCTCCAGCTTTTGCCCTCGCTCTACAACCTCTTATCAATCCATACCAAAAACCTGTTCTAATCCAGCGCAAAAGAAGCCAGATTCGCCGCTCCGGTTCCCTGATAGACGAAATACAGCGAATGCACCCCATCCGGGATCGCAATGTCCGCACTGTATTTCTGCCACTCATTGGTAAATCCTACCGGAATCCATCCCAGCACTTCCCCGTCCCACCGGGTCTTGACGCCAAAGGCGCCTTTACAGTAACCCCGCACACGGATCGACACGCTTGTGACGCCTTTGCAGTCAAAATATTTGAACCCGGCGTGTGCGCCGTCGCGCAGGTTCGCCACATAACCGACTTCCTCGTCCCCGTCTTTTCCGTCCTGAGTCACCTTGGGAAAACGGCAGTCCATCCATTCGCCGGGCGCGCCCGTGGTAAGCGCCGGGTCATTGGCAAACAGATGACAGGCCAGATAGGCGGGATATTCTCCTTTGCCGATCAGCGGTCCGCCATTGGCTCCGCAGGACGTGATCTCCGCCTGTATGATACTGCCGTCCTCCCGGAATGAAATCTGTTCGATACAGCCCTGTCTGCTGAAATTGGTGCCGTCCGTCTGTCTATGATAGAAGATATACCACTTGCCTGCGATCTCCACAATGCTGCCGTGATTGTTGCCGCCATAAGCCATTGTTCTCTCGGCGGGCTTATAGGAATCAATATGCAGGTCTGCATTGCTCACGATCACGCCTCCATAGACAAACCCTTTCATGGGATCCTTACTCACGGCATAGCACAACTCATGCATTGCCACCGAGGAATAAATAAAATAATAAAGATCCCCTCGTTTTCTGATAGAGGGCGCCTCAAAGAACTCATGGCCCTCGAAGCTGCTGCCGGCGCTGTAGGGCTGGCTGGGCGCAAGATTCACAGGCCCTTCCAGGATCGTCAGCATATCCGCATCCAGCACCGTTCCCATAGGGCCTGTCCGCGTGGTATCGCCGATCGCACAGAAGCCTGTATACAGGTAAGTCCGGTCTCCTTCCGTTAACACACCGGGGTCGAACTGCGGTTCGTCCCCTTCCCGCTCGCCAAGCAGCGCGCCGCTTTGATCATGTACATACCCATAGAATTCGTACTGGCCCGCCGGCGTATCACATACCGCGACAGATACCACCGACTTCTTATCCAGCACATAATACAGGTAATATCTGCCGTCCGGGCCGACCGTAACATCGGGTGCATAGAGGCACATCATGCCCTCCGGATTGAAAGGGTCCTGTGTCTTGCGGTAGATCACGCCCTCATAACGCCAGTCTCCCAGATCGTCCACCGGCGCAGACCAGCATACATAATCATTGAGACAGTAGGCATGTCCGCGGAAGCGGTCATGAGAGCCATACACATACACTCTGTCGCCAAATACATAGGGTTCTCCGTCCGGGATATATTCCCAGGACGGAAGATACGGATTAAACGCTTGTTTTTTCATAATTTATACTTTTCTCCATTTCTGCACGGATTTCGACACAACGAATCGAATCTGTGCATTATTTTCTTGCCGGCAGACATTTTGCCGCTTCCCGCAAGCCGCAAAGCGCGGATCAGTCAATTTTCAGGATCATTTCCAGAATTCTTTCCGCACAGGCATCCATCTCCTGTCTGGTCAGGCAGCCCTGATCCAACGCCTCCAGAAGGCGCGTCGGATGACCGCATCCCATCTTCACGTCATTGCCCGCCTTGACTTCCTTATAATGTTCGCCGCAGGTCCACCAGTCTGTCGTCACACAGCCTTCATAGCCCCATTCTCCGCGCAGAATCCCTTCAAGCAGATCCCGATTCTCCGAAGCTCTGTGTCCGTTGATAATATTGTAGGAAGTCATGATCGACCACGGATCCGCTTCCTTCACGATCATCTCGAAAGCTTTCAGGTAGATCTCCCTTGCCGCCCGCTCCGATACCCGGGAGTCGCTGTTCTTGCGGTTGGTCTCCTTGTTGTTCAGGGCAAAATGCTTCACTGTGGCGCCGATCCGGTTGGACTGAATCCCCCGCACCATCGCACCGGCAAGCTTGCCGGCCAGGAAAGGATCTTCCGAATAGTACTCAAAGTTCCGGCCGCAAAGGGGGCTTCTGTGAATATTCACTGCCGGCGTCAGCCACAGGGCAATATTGTTTTCCTTCACCTCCGCGCCGCCTGCCGCACCCACGGCTTCCACCACTGCCGGATCCCAGGTGCAGGCCAGAAGCGTAGAGCATGGCCAGCAGGTGGTATTGACCCCGCACTCCGGTTTGATGCGCAGTCCCGCAGGACCGTCCGCCGTCATAACGGAAGGCACGCCGTATTCCGGCAGATTGCCGTAGCCGAACGTATTGGCCACGCCCAGATTGGGCTGTCCGCCCAGAAGACAGGCTGCTTCCTCATCCGGCAGCTGTGCCAGAAACTCCCGCACACTCATCTTCCCTTCCGCAACCTCGATGAAAGGACGCACGCCTTCCCTGTAAGGCGTCTTCCACACCTTATAGGACGCTGAAGCCCGCACTTCCGGCGTATAGCCATCCATCTGCTCCTCGCTCATCCGCACAAGCTCGTCCGCATTGGGATCGTTAGGCTCTCTCTGGGGCAGCGCCTCGAAGCTGCCGTCCGCCAGCATCCTCTTTGCTAACTGTGTGGGCGCCATCAGTTCCGTCAGCTGCCTTGTCACCCTGTTTTCCGCAACCGTATACTCATAAGGCAGTTTCCATACATCCCGCACGGAAGTTCCCACATAGAATGCATAAGTTCCCTGCTCCAGCACATAAGCGGACTTCTGCACCTTGCCCAGATCGTCATAGGATGCCATGTCCTCCATGGAGAAAGTAAGGACAAGCGTCTGTGTCTCGCCGGGCTTAAGCAGCCGCGTCTTCGCGAAAGCGATCAGCTGTCTGGCCGGTTTCCCCAGAAGGCCCTGCGGCGCCTCGAAATAAACCTGTATCACCTCTTTGCCTGCCATACGCCCGGTATTCGTCACCTGCGCACGCACGCTGCCTGTGCCGTCCTGCTCTCCTGCCCATCCGGCTTCCACCTCGAACGTGGTATAGGAAAGGCCGAAACCAAAGGGATAGTTCACCTTCTGTGCCGCCCCCGGAATGGTCTCGAAATAGCGATACCCCACATAAATATCTTCCGTGTAATCCACATAATCCTTGGACTCGTGGAAATTACAGGTAGACGGATAATCCTGCAGCGCTCCGGCGAAGGTGTCGGAGAGCTTGCCGGAAGGGTTCCCCTTACCCACCAGAAGTTCCGCAGCCGCCAGGCCGCCCTCGATGCCGCCCTGCCATGCCATCAGCACCGCGCCGATCTTCTCATCATGCACAAACCAGGAGGTATCCACCATACCGCCCACATTCATGACCACGGCCACTTTCGGAAAGCTCTGCTTCACCGCCGCCACCATGGCCGCCTCGTCTGCGGAAAGGTTGAAGTCTCCATCCTGGAAGATCTTCGCCGATACCTCCGCCATCTGCCGTTCCCCCTCCGAGAGATGTTCCTTGTTATCGTCCACCACGCTCTTGCGGTCCCAGCCTTCGCCGGAAAAGCGGCAGATCGTGACGAGCGCCGTATCCGTATAGGCCCGTGCCTTTGTCAGAAGCTCCTGCGGCACTGCAGGCTCTACGGTCATGCCCGGCACGTGACCCTCGGCATACTGTCTCTCCACATCCTTCCGGTAATACTCACACAGCGGCTCATATACACTGACGCACTCCTGCTGCATCTGCAGCCCCTCATACAGATTGCGGACGTAAGCCACCGTCACGTCACCGCTGCCGCCTCCGCCTTTCACATAATCAAAGGCTGCCTTGCCAAATACCGCCAGCTTCGTGCCTTTTGCAAAAGGAAGCAGGTCTCCTTCATTTTTCAGAAGAACCATCCCCTCCTTGGCGGCATTCTTTGAAAGCTCGATATGCTCCCTGCTGCCCGTCAGACGCTGCCCGTTCGCCCCCAGCGGAAGACTCGGTTGATACATTGCCCGTGCCCATTTTTCCATATTGAAATCCTCCTTCGATTCAGTAACACATGGCTTCATTTTACCTGCTTTTCTCACCGGGGACAATACCATTTTTCATAAAAAACGCTCACGAAACAGACGTTATGAATCCCTGTCATCCTGCACCGTTTTCAGTTCCATATTTCCGATCGTCCCGTCCTCGCTGTACAGATAATACCAGGCTGTCTCATCCTTCCACTGCGCCAAATGTGCCTGCGCGCCATACCGTTCATCAGCCTGCGGAACGATCTCTTTCACATCCCTGCTGCGCTCTTTGTAGGTCTCATAAGTCGGCCATGGCCAGAAAGCTTCCGCCTCCAATGTCTCCATACCGTGATCCGTGATCGTATACAGGTACAGTTCCTTACTGCCGTCACGGGGCAGGATCTGGATCTGTTCCTTCCATACACCGATCTGCGCACCCTGTTCCCAGGAGAACCCATACTCCTCCAGAGAAACCAGCTGCCTGCTTCTGCCGCACCTGACATCCCACAGCCAGATACTCTGGCCCGCTTCCAATAACACATTGTCATCTCTCACATACAGAAGCCGCACATCCACTATCTTCCCATCGCCCTTCACTCCGGCGAACAATGCCTTATCCCCGGCTCCGGTTTCGGTTTTTGTCTTTTCTTTCTGCCCCTGCTCCTGCCGGTCCAGAGAAATCCTCTTCTGCGTATTTTCGTCCTGTATCATCAGCGCACAGACCTTATCCGGATCTACCGCCGTATCCAGCGCGATCTCGAAGCAGAAAGCCTCTGTCTCATCCATATGCCCGGACATGCTAAGCTGCATTCCGTTTTCCTCCACCACGGTTCCGTCCTTGTACTCCACACCTGTCAGATAGGCCAGATGCCCCCACACCGCATGCTGCGCCTCCTCCTTCTCCGTATATAGACGTACCCGGAAAGGACTTATGTCAACCTTTTCAAAATACAGATCATGTTCACCAAGCGTAACCGCTTCCTTCGGATAAAAGCGAAGGGTATCCGCTTCCGCCGGCAGGCTCAACGCGATCTCCCACTTCCCTTCTGCCAGACAGGCCACGGTCTGTGTCTCCTCTGTCTGTACCAGATCTTTCAACCTGACAAGGATTTCTTCTCCTTCCGACACTTTTTCTTCATAATACAGAACCTGCAGTTCCATCAGAATCTTGCCGTCTGCAAAAGAATCCTGCACAAACCCGTAAGTACAGCCATACTCTCTGTCCACAACTTCACATGTTTCAAACATGATATCCCCGTTCCACGTAATCCCTTCCGGTACCGTCATCTCAATGAGAAAATAACCGTAGGTATCTGTTCTGACTGCCTGCAGCGCCCGAAACTGCAGTCTTCCCCCTGCCGCCACAGCATCCTGTGGAATCGCCACCTGCTCCATGGTCAGCTTATCCTCCAGCTCCTTCTTCGTCCCGAAATGATCGGACAGACTCTCATGCCACCCCATAAGGCCTGCCGCCACCGCCGTCACGGACGCACAGGCAAGAACGGCGGCTGCCAGGATAAGACCATATCGTTTATGCCCTCTTTTCCTTCCGGATGGACGATCCTCCAGCCCTGCCAGCGTCTTTTGAAATTGTCTGTGAAAATTTTCCGGCACTTCTTTATAGATATCTTTCTTCATCCCAAACCTCCTAATCTTTCAACATATCCCGCAGCTGCAGCCTTGCCCGTCTCAGCCTGCTCTTGATGGTCCCCTCCGGCATCCTCATGATCTGTGCGGTCTCTCTGATCGAATAATCTTCTATGTAGTAGAGCAGCACACAGATCCTGTCCTTTTCCCGAAGGGCATCAATCGCACGGTACAGATCCAGATATTCCTCCCGTACATAATTGCCGAAATCTGCCTGTAAATCAAGCATCTGCTCTTCCATGGGAAGCAAACGCTTCTGTCTGCGCAGCAGCGCATAACATTCATTGAGCAGTATCCTCATGACCCATGTCTTGAAATAGGCAGGCTTTCTCAAAGCATCCCGCCCGGTATACGCCTTAACCACCGCCTCCTGCACCGCATCCAGACAGTCCTGCTCCCTGTGCAGAATGGAAAAAGCAAGATGGAACATGTCGGCTTCTATTTCTGTAATGCGTTTTGTAAATTGTTCTTTTTCCATTGATTCTTTCCTTTCACGCAAGGTACAAAGTTTGCAATCCAACCCTCATAACCAGCCCCTGTGATACGCTTCGCGAAGTCTCAAACACAAGGAATTTGCTTATACACTAATTAGATGTTTAAGTACCGTAAACGGTTTAGAAAAGTTGAAACTTTTTTGCCGGCAGAAAAAGGAGCCGCCTGTTACAGCAGCTCCACACAACTTTATATTACACAAAAAGGACGCTTTCAGTCCTGTCTCACAGCACTCCGTATGATACGTCCTACCGCCGCCTCGGCATGTACGGGCAGTCCCTGCGTGGACTCGCTCCGGCCTGCCGTTCCGGTTCCGGACGCCTCCGCCTCCCCATGGAAAACCTGCAATGCATATCTGGCCAGCAGTCCCGATACCCGGCCCCGCTCCATGGAATCTTCCGTTCCCAGGACAACGACGATCAAGTCATGCTCCGTCGTTTTGTCGTCTGCAGACAGGGATGTGACCAGACAGGCGCCTGCCTTGTTGGTGGTCCCGGTCTTTAATCCCGTAACCCCGGACAGATTATACAACAGCGGATTGCTGTTGCGCACTTCCAGATCAAGGGACTGTAATTTCGCCTCTTTCAGGGAAGTGATGTCCTTAACCTGGGGATAAACCTTCAGCAGATAAGAGGCCAGCCGAAACATATCCTCCGCACTCATGCGGTTCTGCCGCTTTGCAGAAACCGGATCCTTCGAGTAGGAAGGCAGCCCATGGCTGTTGTAAAAGACCGCCTGGGAAAGTCCCAGCTCCTGTGCCTTCTGATTCATCCGCTGTACAAAAGCCTCCTCCGAACCGGCAATCGTTTCCGCCAGACACAGCGCGCACTCGTTACTGGAAGGCAGAAGCAGCCCGATCAGCAGTTCCTGCACCGTAATCTGCTCCCCGGCCTTCAAGGGAACCACCCCGTCACTGGACGAGGCCAGCAGTTCCACCGCATCGGAAATAACAACGGACTCCTCAGGCGCAATCTGCCCGGACGAGACAGCCTCCATGGCCAGCAGGCAGGTCATCAGTTTGGAAGTGCTGGCGATCGGATAAGGCTCATCCGCCTGATACCGGTAATAGACTTCCCCGGTAGCAGCGTCTCCTGCCAGTACACCGTTAACGCCGTAAAAGTAACCTGCCTCCTCCAGCACGTCAGGAGAAACCCGGAAAGGCTCCTGCGTGTTGATCAGAAGCTGCCCCGTATCGGAAGCGGTAATCTCCATATCAAAAAGCATCGCCATATCCGTGGTCATCATATAGCAATCATACTCCCCGGAAGGCATCTTCATGATCATCGTATGATAAAAAACTTTCTGTCCGCCCACCTCAAATTCATTGCGGCGCAGGGAAAGATCCGGATTATCCTCGCTTTCCCAGGGGGCATTCTCCGTCCCCACCGGCGTATAGACGCCTCCCGGAGTCAGAGAGACGGCATTGTTTGTGATCTCTGCGGAAAAGGCTTTCTCCGTATCCTTAAGCAGTGCGGCTAAGTCCCGCAGAGAGAGATACGTATTATTGACATAGCCATAATCCAGGCTTTTCACGGTGCCCGCAGCCCCCGTATCTGTCTGAACCTGGCAGGTTCCGCAGATCTCGAAGCCGGCGGATGCTCTGGCAGACAGAAGGATTCCTGCCAGCATTAAGAATACTATAAAGATGCTTATTTTCTGTAAAATAGTCTTCATTCTGTCTCCTGCTCTGCATACTGAGAATCGTTACTGCGCCGAGGTTACCTGCTGCTGTGGAGCAAGGGTATATACGACCGGGTAACGATCGAAAGAAAGCCCTGCATCCACAGCGGCAGCCTCGACAGCCTCTCCCGTCAGGATAAGACTGCCGCCTTTCCTGACATAATATTCTTCCCTTGTGGTGACCACACCTTCCTCTTCAAACCGCCTGATCAAAGTGTCTTCGCCTGCTTCGTAGACACCGCTGCCCGCATACCACGCCTGCAATTCTTCCATGGAGGGCAGCAGCTCCGGCCCATAAGCCATCAGATAGGAAACGGTGGACATTCCAAACTCCTCGGCCACAAGCGCCTCAACCGCATCCTGATCGGTGCTGCCCTCGTAGCCTGCCATGCGAAGCCTCTCGCCCAAAAGCGTCCGGAAGTTCCCGGCAAACGCCTCATAGGCCGCCGTCCTGCACGCCTCATAACTGTCCGCGCGCATCTCGCATTGAAAAACGCCCTCCATACGTTCGGTCTGCTCCATCGTCAAATTGACCTGGATGGTCAAGCCCTGCATGGAAGACTCTATCTCTTCCAGCGAGACAGCTGTCCCCTCGATCTCCTGCAGCCAGCTAAGTGCCGCGACGGCAGCCCTCTGTGTCATATCCAGCTGTGCCGTCCACTCCCCGGAAAGATTTCTGTCCCCTGCCGCGAAAAAGTGCAGGTATCCCAAAAGCACCGTGGACACCCCAAACAGCAGGAGCACAAAAGTATAGATGGCATTTTTCATGATCTTTCTCATAGAGATGACTTTCCCCCTTCATCCCGGATCTTAGTTCTCTTCGCGCCAGTCTGCATCCGACTTCCACTGACATTCTATGATCTGCATATTAGAAAAAGTCGCCTTAAAGGAACCTGTCGTCGGGCTGGCGGCATAGATACCATAAGTGATCTTCTCCGCTCCCTCCCACATATGAAAGATCCGCATCTGCCTGTATGCAATGCCGTCCTCGCTGCATTCAATACAGTAATCACTGTCCCTGCGTGAAAAACGGTACCACATGCTCTTGATCTCAGACGGAATATCCGTAGTCGCCCAGTCAGAATATCCGTGGTTTGTCACGACGCTGCCCAGCCGCTGAATGTTCTCGTCTTCGTATTCGATGGATGCCTTAAACCAGTTATCGCTGTCCAGATACATCGCCACCCCGCATTGGTCAAAGCGGCACGCGCTTTCAAACTCCGTCCTGACGATAAAGGAGAAAAACTTCTCTTCCGTCTCGATCTGCAGTACCGGCGCATTGTCATTCTGAAATCCGTAGTAAGTGCGCGCCCATAAATCCGTCCCCTGCTGTGTAAAGATCTCGACTCTGTCCTCTCCGATCATTGTCTGCTCCGGTTTTCTTGTCCATTTCGGACTACATTCCAAAAAATTCATTTTCCATTCCTCTCTTTCCTTTTTTCTTTTTCTTTGGATACCAACAAGATACCCAATAACAATAACGTCGGAAATACCACCCCTGCCAGAACTCCCATCTTCAGATTGTCTCCCAGCGCGCCCGACACAAACCCGACCACGGTCGGTCCGCCGGAACATCCTACATCTCCGCCCAGCGCCAGCAGAGCGAACATAGCCGTACCGCCTCTCGGAAGCGCCGCTGACGCCTTACTGAACGTCCCCGGCCACATGATTCCAACCGACAGGCCGCAGACCGCACAGGCCGCCAGGCTCAGCTGCGGAAACGGCAGAAACGCGATGCCAAGGTAGGAGATGATACACAGGCAGCTGCTATAGACCATGAACCGTTCCAGGTGGATCCTGTCACCGTATTTCCCATAAAATGCCCGGGACGCGCCCATCAGGATCGCAAACGCCAGCGGTCCCGCCAGGTCTCCTGCCGTCTTGGAAATTCCCAGCCCTTTTTCCGCAAAAGTAGAAGCCCACTGGCTCACTGCCTGTTCACTGGCCCCTGCGCAGATCATCATGATCAACAGGATCCAGAACACCTTGATTCCAAACAGCTCTTTCAGCTGCAGCCCCCTCTCGCCTTCTTCCATCAGGGAAGCGATCGGCACTTTCAGAAACGCAAAGGCATTGCAGATCGGTACAAGCGCCCACACCCAGGCCAGTATCCTCCAGTTTCCAATGCCTGCCACATGGAAGAACAGCGTTGAGAGCAGCACGACCCCTGCATGTCCCCAGCAATAGAAAGAATGCAGCATACTCATGGCCTTCTCCTTATTATCGGAAGGACATGCCTCCACCACCGGGCTGACCAGGACCTCCAGCAGGCCGCCCCCGATGGCATAGACCATCACTGCAATCAAAATGCCGGCAAACGGAGAGCCAAGCGCCTCCGGCAAAACGGTAAGCAGAATCAGTCCGGCCGCCGCCAGCACATGGGCTATGACCATCGACGCCCGGTATCCGATCTTATCCACGAAGCCGATGGAGAGAAGATCCACCAAAAGCTGTACCCCAAAGTTAAACGTCACCAGCAGGGTAATCTGGGAAAGCGGAATCCCGTACGTCCTCTGAAATGTCAAAAAGAGCAGCGGCACAAAATTATTGACGATCGCCTGCACGATGTATCCCACAAAGCAGGCCGTGATGGTTGTGTTATATTTGTTCTTCATTTTCCTGTATCCTCCCAAATGGAATTGTATCGCATTTATCCTCTGAAATCATTGCACATATTCACATATTTATGGTACAATATCGCAAATTTCTATTATGTTCAAAACGATTATGCACAAAATAATTATATTCAAAATAATTGGAAATACCGTGCGCAGAAAACAGCGCTGAAACGAGGCCCTGATGAGTACCTACAAGATCACAACCGATGACACTCTCTACGAAACCGTCCAACACGGAAACAGCAAGTATCCTTTCGCCTACTATCCAGAGGATATCTGGCAGTTTGATTTCCACCGCATCGACTGGCACTGGCATCACGAGCTGGAATTTATGATTGTCACGGAAGGAAGCGCTCTCTGCCTCGTGGGCACCAAACAGCTGGAACTGCCCAAGGGCTGCGGCCTTTTTATCAACAGCGGTATCCTGCACCGTTTCGAGGCTGCAAGCAGCACCCCGATTCCCAACATCGTCTTTTCTCCCCTTCTTCTGGCGCCGGAGGAAAGTCTTATTTATGAAAAGTATGTCCTTCCCGTGATAAACTCATCTGCCATCTGCCAGATCTTCGATCCACAAGTTCCATGGCAGAACCGGATCCTGCAGATTCTTCTGCAGACCTTCGCTCTGCAGGAATGTGATGAAAAAAATGAGCTGCAGACAGCGCAGCTCCTTCTACAAATATGGGATATTCTGTTTCAGCATCTGGATCTGACTGCGGACTCCGGGAAGTCCCGGCAGCTAACCCACCAGCAGGCACGGCTCCAGACCATGATGCAGTATATCCACGACCATTACAGGGATGATCTCACCCTTGAAGAAATCGCCGCCTCCGCCTCCGTCAGCAAAAGCAGCGCCCTCCATATTTTCAACAAATTCATCCAAATGCCCCCGGTGACCTATCTTATTCAATACCGTCTGACCCAGGCTGCCGGACAGCTCCACATCACCGGAAAATCAGTGACTGCCATCGCAGAGGATGCCGGCTTTGCAAATGCAGGGTATTTCTGCCGCAAATTCAGGCAGCATTACCATATGAGCCCCAATGAGTATCGAAGGAAAAGGACTTAATCCTCCGGCCTCTTCCTTCCATAGCCGGTAAGCACTGCCACAAGCAGCATCACCAGCATACAAAGCGAGTAATAATTCACAAAAGGCACCGACGCCGGAGCCACCGCAAACTGTTCGCCGAATTGGGCAGACTGCTGCGCCGGAATCACGCAGTGCACCGTCCAGGGCGCAAGGAAACAGAAGACACAGCCCGTACAGTCAAGCAGGTTCGCCCGGCGATAGCGGTTGACGCCTGCCTTTTCTCCGATCTCATTAACCAGATCACCGAGCGCCACGATAGCCACGGAAATCACACCTGTTATCATACTGAGAATCCCCACGGACAGGACGATGGTCGCCTCGGTACTGCGCTCTCTTTTTGCAAAACGCTCTAACAGCCCTCTCACATCCTCGAACAATCCGCCACACTCCAGCACGCCCAGGAGCGAAAATACCGCGATCAGCATGGCCACCGTGCCGGCCGTCCCCGTAATGGCTTCTATGACCGCTCCCGACACGGCAAATCCGCCGGGAAACGCGATAAGCTGCTCCATCGTATACACACCAAAAAGCAGCCCTGCGCCGATCCCCGCCAGGATCCCCCAGGACAGAGCCGTGATCAGATGCCTGCGCATCATACACAGAACAATGATGACTACCGGGATTACCAGCATTACCAGGCTGACCGGATCTGCTTCCCTGCCTGCCGCCTCGATCACCGCCCCATTGTCTGTCGTTCCGGAAAACAGCAGAAACAGAAGCAATGCCCCCGCCGCAGCCGGCAGACTGTATCGTGTTCTTGTCTTCACTACGGTTCCCAGATCCGCATGCTGCGTGGCGGAAGAGGCGATCGTAGTATCCGAAATGGGACCCAGATTATCACCAAAAGCTGCCCCCGACACGATAGCCCCGATCATAAATTCCGGCGCCGCACCTGCCATCACGCCTACCGGAAACAGGATCGGGATCACCACGAAATAAGTACCCACCGAAGTTCCTGTGGCAAATGCCAGCAGGCAGGTAATGAGGAAGGTCGCCGCCACAAAGAGCCGTCCCGTAAAGCCCGCCGCCACTACGTATGCGGCGATCGTCTGCACCGCCCCGCTGGCGGAGATCAGCTTGCCCGAAACCGCCGCCAGGATCACTGCCAGCACGATCACTGCAAACATCGGCTTACTCAGCCCGTATACCAGCGCCTCTCCGTACGCCTTTTCATCTTTTGCAAAAATAACACCCGTAATTAACGCCGCAAAAAAGGCCAGCACATAGCCATTCACATTGGACTGGCTAAATGCTGCCCATCCGATCATCACCGCCGCAACCACAAGCGGCATCATCCTGCCTGCTCTTCCGAATCGAAAGTCTATCCTCTTCATCTTTATGACTGTTCCTCCCCTTATCCGCTGTCACTACGTCCTTATGATACGCTTAATTCCTATCCCATCATAGCAGATAAAGGCTGTCTTATCAATCAGAACCGGATGCCGCCTGTTTTTCCCGAATCTCTCCTGCAAAAAATTCTCCGATCTGCGCGATCAATCGCAGCGCATCCTGCTTCATCCTGTCCGGGAATGCGGACAGTGCAGGACCTGTCTCGAAGCTCAGCACCTTATCAAATCCGATTCCCGCAAGTCCTGCCAGAAACCCGTTCCAGTCGGTAGAAGCCTTATTCTCCCGGTTTCTGGCAAAGGTAAAGGGAATCTGATGCAGATCCTCGATTCCGTCGTTATCATGAATATGCAGCGTCTTGATCCGGTCTCCAAGCGTGGTCAGAAAGTCCTCAAAGTCAAGCCCGATTAAGTTGGCGTGTCCCGTATCAAAGCAGAATCCCAGAACTTCGGCTCCCGCCTCTTCGTTGATCCTGTCGATACGCGCAGCGGCTTTCGCCGCATCACAGCAGGGACCTTCCACGATGTGATTTCCCCTGCTCACATACAGGTTTTCCAGACAGATCGTGATATGAAGCGCTTTCGCCATCGGCGCTAACGTCTTAAGAAATGCTTCCGTTCTCTCCCAGGACTCCCGCTCCGATCCGGAATCTCCTGCCGGCTTAAACCCATGTATCACGATGTAAGGACAGTCGAAAAACGCACAGATCTCCATGCTTTTGGGCGCCATCACTTTTGCCAGATATTCGTTGATACTATCCGGTGCACCCGGCACATAACCCGGATAGGGCATGTGCATCTGATTGATCCGGATGCCTGCCGCCTTCGCAGCCTCCCGATGCCGTGCAAAAAATGCTTTCAGCGCAGGAAGCGGCCGGTCAAAAAAGTCGTTTCTTCTATGGGCATACAGTTCTGCACCTGGCAGATAATTGTTGAGACTGAAATCACAGCAGGTAAAGCCCGCGCGTCCCAGCATCTCAAACCCCTCAAAAGGATGCTCGTCATGGATGATATTGCTGCTTTGCACTCCGACAGATAATGTATGCATCTTAATACCCCTTCCTTTCCCGTAACCTGTAAGTCTGCGCTTTCCGGCTCATAGCATGGACAGCGCCAGAAATCCACCCTCTCTTACGGCAGGCACTCATCACTGAACGCTCCGATCTTTTTTACCCCCAGCGCCTTAAGCTGCGCCGCAGTCTCTTCATAGAAAGTATTACAGATCATGACCACAACCTCCTCCGGCAGATCCCTTAATGCTTCCGGCGGTCTTACCTCCACGCCGCATACCTTCGTCCCCCAGCGCGACGGATCATTGTCGCACAGAAAAAGGGGCGGATAGTTCTCCGCGTAATGCGCCATATACTGACGGCACATCTTACCGGCGCCAAAAAGCACTCTGGCCGCAGACTCCCGGATACACCGTTCCATGCCGATCTGCCACTGCAGATAATCCGCCACCGAACGGATCAGCGTATATACCTGGGGACGGAACAGATGGGAAAATCCCCGCAGGGTATCCGAGGCATCCATGATCAGGATGCCGTCAAACGCAGACTTCCTTAATCCCCGGACCAAACCTGACCAGTCCATATCATATCCGGCCGCGTTTATGCCGGTAAAGGGAAGCCTGCAGGCCTCATGGACTCCGTCACACTCCCTGACCAGCACGGCTTTGACCTTTTCTCCCAGATAAGCCGCCATCTCTCCCATATCCTGCCTGCACAGGCTGCAGGCTTGCGTGTCAAGGCAGAAGCCGAAGACCTCCGCTTCCAGTTCTTCATTCAAGGTATCGATCCATTCCGCCGCCACGGCGGCATCGGCGCAGACGCCCCTGACAAGATGGCCATTCACATGGCCGCACTGGTTTTCCAACAGGATCCGCACGCCGGCCTGTCTTGCCTTCCGTCCCAGAGCCGCATAATAGCGGTGATTCTCCTGCCACAGCAAAGCCCGCGGAATCCCTGAGAAAAGCGGCTGGATCACAAGATTGCCACAGCCTGCCCCGGCGCAGGCGTCAATTCCTTCCGTCCCGATTTGCAGCAGCAGTTCCCGTAAATCCGTGCGCTTCGTATCCCATCTCAGGCGGGGCATCCGCATGGCGCTTATTGACACGCCATGCCTGGCACAATCCCGCAGCAGCTTCCTGCACCGCTCCCTTGCACCGCCTGCATCAAATGCCGTTACCCCATATCCCTCCAGAGCATTCCGGGAATAGAAGCTTTCAGCATCCACCGTGATGCCGTAAGCATTCCGATCCAGAACACTGTCCGGATCGGAGCCAAGCCTGCCAAGACCGTATATGCTCTTTGTAGAAAAACTGACCTGCATCCTGCTACTCCTTTCGTCCCACATGCCTGTGCACGCGCACTCCTCCTCTTCCCTTCGGAAACAGGCGCCGGTGACGGCTACCGCAGCCTTCTGTTGATCAACTCCTTAAGTTTTGTGGAGCTGGTGGACGCTGTGTAGGGGAAAAACACCAGATCCGATCCCTGTCGGCGAAGGAAATCCTTCTTCGCCGCCCACCCTGGGCTGCCGTCGTAATCGCTTCCGGAAAACTGTGCGTCGAACCGATATCTTCTGTATGCTTCATCCGTATCATACTGATCCGGCGGTATTTCCACCGCTTCGTCCACATATCGGCAGGCGCGCACGATCTCGATCCGTTCCTGAAAGGGAACAACACAGACCGTATGCTTATGCCTTACTACCCCTTCATCCGTCACCACGCCCACAATCAGATGATCACACTGCTCTTTGGCCCGCCGCAGCAGATTCAGATGTCCGATGTGGAAGAGGTCAAAGACACCCGCCACATATCCCACATGATATTTCTTCCTGGCATCCTGTCCGGTCGCCCCGTTGTCCGGACGCACCGTTACGGGCCTGCTATACGACAGGCCGGCATCATATACGCTGTAATTGGTGATTCCCATTTTCGTCAGCTGCTCCATAACGGTCCTGTAATTTTTGATGCAGATGATCACTTTATAAGTTCCCGGCTCTAAAGCCTCCAATTTCGCCGGCGGGCAGACCGGTATGCCCTGCAGCTTTGTATCCCATTTCGCCGGATCGTTATCGAGAAAACCGGCAATGTCACAGTCCTTACCAAACTGTGACAGGAACAACCGGCCATATTCTCCCGTTCCAAACAGATAGAGCCGGCGGTTATCGGTCCCGGAAAAGAGATCCCGGAAGATACGGTCATACTCCTGTGCCGAATAATTCATCCGCTGGCGGTTGGAATGAATCCGACCCGCATCCTTCCGTACCGTCTTGTGATAGTCCCGCAGAATACGGTCATTTCTGAGCTTGTTTAAAAACTGACCGGAAAATTTGCCAAACAGCTGTTTGCATTCATTCAGTCCGTAACGTTCCCGCAGTTGTTTTTCAGGAAGAATGCGGTACAGATTCAGGTTCCCCAGATAGATGGCTGTCAGCGTCCTGTGCAGGATCGTTTTCGCCGGAAGATTTTCCACATACATCTCCTGGTCATAGAAACTATAGCCTTCTTTGTCATAAAAGGAATTTAGCGGAATCAAGTCTATATAGCCCCTTTTCAAGATTACGCCGATGCTGTCGCGTTCCTCTTTCGTCCCGAAAGCAAGCTTCTTCCACTGGTCCTTCAACGGGTCATCCGCCGCCCGCTCATCCCAGCCCGGCGCATAATTCTCCCAGTCGATCTCCTCATAGGGAACATGCTCGGAGGAATGCAGGATAATCTCCCAGAACCGGTCCAGCTCCTGCAGGAACCGTTCCTGATCCCGAAGCGCCAGCTCTCGCAGATATGCAAGCGCCGACTGTTTCTCCACATAAGGCATGATACACGCATCCTTTTTCAATTCCAGGGGCAGCATCCTTACCCCATGGCATTCCAGATCGGCCGTATTCTCCATCAGCGCCCTCAGCTTCCATTTTCCTTCCGCATAGACCGGCCTTTTCTCCACCAGGCCGTCTCCGCGCAGGATCGTAAACATGGCGTTTGTCCTGCCCCTGTCCATGGAGATCGTGATCTGTTTCCTGCCGGATACCTCCCCGTCAAGCGCGCACTCAATGAAGAAGGCGTTGGCCATGGGATGGAACATCCCATTGCGCAGCAGCGTATCGTATAACATCTCTTCTTCCAGAAATACCGTATCCGCACAGAAATACTGCGGAAAAATCCGGATATCCAGCTGTTCTCCCGGTGTAAAATCCTCCGCAAACAGAATCTGCGGCCTCTCCAGCGCCGGAAATACCGAATAGAACCTATGATGGACAAATCCTGCCTCATGCAGCATCTGTATTATCTGTGCCTTCGCGTAACAGCGCCCGTTCCTGCGGTCAAAAACAGACACATCCGCCCGCACATAGTCTTCTATCCCATCAAAATTCCGCCCGGTATAAGGATCTTTGTCTCCGCAAAAATAGCGGATTCCGAGGCGGTTATTCAGCCCCAGGAGCAGTCTGCCGTCTGCCTGCAGAAGCTGCCGCGCCGTTTTCAGAATGCCGACCGCCTCCTCCATGTCTCCTGTCTGCTCTAACGCCATAGTAATGACTATGTAGTCGTACCGCTTCCCTTTCGGGCTTTCCCGCAGTCCTGTCACGTCTGCACAATCTACCGTCATGCCGCTCTCCCGCAGGGCTTCTTCCACCGCCCGGTCAAGTTCCGTATTCCCGGTGATATAAAGCGCACACTGATCCGCCTTAAACGGATACCACTTGATCAGCCCTTTTGGCAGTTCCGCGATCAGTTCCTGCGGGGTTATTTTATCTTCCTCTGCTCTGTGCAATGTTCTTCCCTTACTTTCCTTAAAGTTGTGATCTGTACTTCTGTCTGTATTTATGTTTATATTTGTTTGTAGTTCTATTCCTGATTTCTTTCCCTTTCATTAACAACGGCATACAATACCGTTTCCGCAGAATAATTACTGTAATGCCGGATATAGAACCGGTATTCCGGCACCAGACTTTTCAGATAGTACGGTATCTGCCAGTAATCTTCCTTCTTATGATAAATACATATCGCGAGTTTCGGCCTGTCTCTGCGGATAATCCTCTCTGCCCCCTGCAGGGCCTCCAGTTCGGCGCCTTCGATATCCAGCTTGATCAGGGAGATCTTGTCTTTCCCATCCACAACCGTATCCAGGGAAACAGCGCGCACACAATGTTTCTCGTCTTCCCCCGCTTCCACAAGATGCGCGCCTGCCGTTCCCGCATTCTCCAGTTTTACCCAGGTATCTTCACGCCATAATCCGGCATTGACCAGGCTGATATTCTGCCACCCGCAATGATCTATCTTCTCTCTGCAGGTCAAATAGTTGTTCCGATCCGGCTCAAATGCGTACACCTTGCTGCACGTCTTCCCTTCCTCTTCCAACAGCTTTCTGAAGATCCGCGTCGTTTCCAGATCAAAGCATCCCCCGTCCACAAAGATCTCCTGCTCTGCAAACTCCAGAAATCCGCCGCGGTCAAAATACTGGTCCTGCCGGAAACACTTCGTATACTCGTTTGCGTTCTCTATGTACTTACAGCCTGCTCTTTGCAGTTGTGACCGTATCTCTTCGACATGCCAGGCCGAAGTGATCAGAAACACAAGGTCATCGACATGTTCACGCGCCATAATCTCACTTAAGGAAACGATCGGTATCTTCCCCGCCAGAGCGCCCTGCTTCCTGACATCGGAGTCAACGACATAAGCAACCTCGACAGCTTCTGCATGCAAACCGCAAAGAATCTTCCGCGCTCTGTAGCCATACCCGAAAAGCACGATCTTCTTACGGTACTCTCTCAGCTTCTCGTACAGTACTTTTTCCTTCCCTCCATAGTAGACGTTGGATGCATATTCCGGTATGGCAGCGACGATATTTTCGATATAACGCCATTCTCCGCTCTCCGCGTATTTCCTTCTGTTCTCAAAGATAGATTTCGATGTGTCATCACACAGACTTTCGTAGACCCATTGCCGCTTATCGCTGTCCGTTTTCATTGCCGATCTCACTGCCTGTCTCCTTTCTGTTGCTTCTGTTTCCCGGCCGCTGTGTCTACCGGGCCAGTAGAAATTTCAGCAGGTTGTCACCCGTATAGGCTTCTTCCCTGCATCTGTAGATCCTTGCCGCATCAATTCCCAGGCTTCTTAACTGTTCCAGCAGTTCCTCCCCATGGTATTTCCCGGCGATCACAAACCAGGCGTCCGGATGTTCCCTGACCGCCCTCTCCACGCTCACGACCTCCAGACCCTCCACAGATCTGCCCTGGATGGCGGGTGCATTATCACAGACCGCGCAGATGTTCTCCGCGCCCAGTTTCCCATACAGCTTCAACAGGGATCTGCCCCATTCTCCCGCACAGACGACCACGATCTGTGCGGCCTTCTCCAACAGGCTAAGCAGCTCCGCCGTATTGCGCCTTCTCTTTTCCTGCGCCGCATTGCAGGCCTCCACTTCGCCCCAATCCCCCTGCCACAGACGCAGCATTCTTTCTTTCTCGGGAATCCGAAATCCAATGCTCTCCTCCCGAAATTCCAGCATCTCATCCTGCGCCAGACCGGCAAGAAAGCGGCTGCGGCCTTCCTTCTGCAGCCTGTTATAATTCCACAGATAGGAATGGAATTTCATCGCCATATAGAAGCTGCGGCACACCTCGTCGGTATACCCTCTGTACTGCATCTGCTCCCAGATCCATGCATACTCCGCAATAATCTGACTGTGCTTGTCCTGCGAGCGGACGGAGGCGCCCTCACAGTGCTGTCTGTAACGGTAAAGACAGTCATCCAGGAACATGACCCGCTCCGCCTCCAGCGTACACAGGATGGCAAAGCCTGTGTCCTGATAGGACGCGCCCGGTGTCTCATGGAATCTGATCTTTTGCTCCTCCAGAAATGCCCGTCTGTAAATCCCCGACCAGATATTGCCATGATCGCCATAGACTAACGCCTGCGGCGTCTCTTTTAAGCGGATCACCTTATGAAACACATCATCCGGCTTTCCCCAATAGCTTCTCTCCCACTTCCGGTAATGCCGCCGCCCCCTGTAATCCAGGAACTGATAGAAATTGGATTTCACATAATCCAGTTCATTGTCGTGCGCGGCACAGTACAGTTTCTCGAACATTTCCTCCGTAACATAATCATCCGGTTCAACGATGCCTATGTACTCCCCTCTGGCCGCATCCATCCCCAGATTTACCTGATAACCGTAGCTTTGCCGCAGCGACTTCCTGTAACGGATCCGGTTATCAAGCGCCGCATATTCCTGTATAATAACAGCCGTTTTGTCCGTGGAGCCGGCGTCCACACAGAGAATCTCGATCTCTGCCAGTGTCTGTGTCCTCACGCTGTCAAGACACTGTCTGATATAAGGCTCCGCATTCAGGGACGGTATGATCACCGAGACTTTGATCGGGTTGTCTACGGCCTCCTTTCTTCCGGAAACGCCTGCCCTTAACCTTCCCTGACCGTTTGGCAGAGCCTTTGGATAAGCCTCCTTTGACATACCCAGCTTCCACCGGAATGCGATCTCCACATTCCAGATCACATATCTTTCCAACTGCTTTCTTAAGATCTCGTCTTCCTGTGCAAACAACCGGCGCATATAACAATAGAAATAGTTGATCTTCGCAAGATACATCTCGTCTCTGGCCCGGACCAGCCCTTCCTCCCTCTGGCAGTAATGGTATTCCCTGCACTGCGTAAAAACAGCCGTTATGTTCTGCATAAGGCAAGTCCACACCAGGGCCCTGTCCTCGTCATACCGGATCCTGTCATCAATCTCCTCCATGGCGCGGACCACCAGATCTCTCCGATACAGTTTGGCAAAGAGATAGGGAAGAATCCCGTATCTACAGTCTTCATAATCGAAAAACAGTTTCTTTACCGCCTCCTTCGGATGCCGGTACACCCCGGCGGCGATCAGGTTGTTTCTTTCCACTTCCCTGCCGCCCACGCGGCTCATATGTACATCGGAAATCACCAGATCCGCGGCATTTTCCTCCGCCTGCCTGTACAGCAGCATGGCAAGATCCTGCCCGATCCAGTCATCCGAATCCACAAACATCACATATTCTCCCGTACCGGCCATCAGTCCCCTTTTCCTCGCCGCAGTATTTCCGCCGTTCTCCTGGCTGATCAGAACAATCCTTGCGTCTCTCTTCGCATATTCCTCACAGATCCGCAGGGAATCATCAGTCGAGCCGTCATCCACCAGAATAATCTCGATATTCCGATACGTCTGGTTCATAACGCTTTCCAAACAGCGCGGCAGACAGGCAGCCGTGTTGTAGACAGGAATAACAATCGTTATCTTTGATCTGTATGATAAAAGCGAGTGCATAAACGCCGCTGCCCTTTCGCCGGCCTGCCCATCCTCATGAACGCCATACCTCTTTGTAAAAAGAGCAACTTTCTGCTGATATTCATCGTAATCAAACTCTGCGATGACCGTGCCCAGCGCCTCATTTGTCTCCGCGGTCGGAAATGGCAGCGTCTCATAATCCAGATAGAGTTCTCTTTCTTCCGTCAGATACCGTTTCCTGTCAGGCGCAAACAAAAATACGGGTTTCCCCACAAATGCCGCTTCAAACAGAATGCTTGAATAATCGGTGAGCAGCAGATCACAGGCCGCGACAAGCTCCTGGCTGTCATCATGACCGCTCACATCGATTACCCGCTTATCCGTATGACGATTATCCTTTGTATTCTCCCGATCGTCGGCTTCCCTGATTCCTGTGCTCCGAAGCGAGGGATGTTCCCTGCACAAGATCTTCCATTTTCCGCCGAAATGCTGCTCCAGCCGGTCCGGAAGTCTCTTAACGTCCAATCCCTGTACTGCCGTTTTTTTCCTCTGTGCCTGATCATAACGGAAGGTCGGCGCATACAACAGTGTATGAGTCTCTTCTGCTATATGATATTTCGTATAAATTTTGTTCCTGCTGTCCCGGTCAAACAGAACGTCTGTTCGCGGCGACCCGGTAAAGACAAACGCACCGTCGCAGGCGAACCCGCTTTTACATGTCCGCAGATCAAAATCGCTGCCGACGAAGAAATAATCCGCGCTCTTACCATTACGTTTCACAAGTTCCCTTGCGTCCTCTGTTCCCGTTGTCGAGGGATCATCCAGATAGAATTTCTTTAACGTTATGCTCGGCCAGTGTTTGGTCTGAATATAGATCTGCTCTTCCCGCTTACGGACATATTCCGGCACAAGAATATCGAAAACCCAGATCCGGGCCGTCTCCATCTCATAAAGATACCGCTTCCAGTTGCTGATAAGCACCGGCCGCACGCCTGCCGGCAATTCGATCCTCAGATCCTCCACCAGCCAGACGATATCAAGACCGCCATACTTCCCGCTTTCTTCTTTGCCGCCCCGTTTTCCCCTGACCAATCCTTTCCTGCCAAGCGCCCTCGTGATCGCTCTCGCGTGTCCCCCATACGTTCCGATCATGAATACGATCTTGTTCTCCGCAACAGGCAGGCTGCAGCACTTCCTGGCATATGCGCTTTTACGCTGCGGCAGACTCTGAGGCCTTGGCATCTCCCGCTCTTTGTCATCCCCCGGCTTCACATGGAGCCTCTGATCCGCCTCCAGAAGGAGCAGTGCAAAGGATTCCAGGCCAAAGGCTGCCGTCTGCTCTGCGATCTCTTCATAGGCGTTGATATTGGAGATCAGAATAATCGTTTTCTCCGCAGGCAAGGACTTAAGCAGCCCGGCATCATAGATCGGTATCCGCTCATAAGGCGTCTCCACCGCCTCCGGCAGATAATCCCCCATACAAAACCCCTGCAGATTCACGTAGTTGTCGATCACTCCGCAGATTCTCACCGTTTCACTGTATTTCTCTGCAAAATAGCCGGCCGCATTGCCCAGCCCGTATAAATAGACATCCCGCCCGGAAGCCTCCCGCCGAAAGGTATCCCAAGTCTGTTCTTTGGCAAACTTATAGGCACAAATATGCCGGTTGCGGCTGATCGCGTCCTGTATTATATCCATATAGGTTTTTCTCCGTATCCAAATGATGAGGCGTCTGTCCCGGAACGCCATGGATCAGCACTGATAATAACGCGCAATGATCCTCATATCCAATTCCATTTCCTGACAGGCATACGCTGCCAGTCGTTTTCTGATTTCCTTCTTATGGGCTTCATTCACACCCAAAATCACTGCAAATTGCCTGTCCGCCTCCAATTCCGATAACGCCCTGACCGGCAACCCCTGCAGGCTGGCAGGATTCTTTGCCTGATCTGAGACTATGACCGCCGTAATTCTTTGCAACAGTCCCAGATCCGCCAGCACCATGGACAAACGGTGGGCAATGATACCGGCGCCATAGAAATAAACCGGCATATTCCCGGCCTGATCGAAGACACGCCTGAAAGCCTCTGCATAATATTTCTTCTTTGCCGTCAGATAGGCTTCCCATGTCATCAGGCTGCGGAACCATTTCTGATAACAGCCTGCATCCTGCCCTCTTAACAGCGCCAGCAGGCGGCGAATACATTCATCATTCCCGCTTCCATACAGATTATTGGCAGCCAGGCTGCAGATCTGCGTGTTTTCTATCGTAATATCTTCCCCGGAAGGTTTCGTATAAACAACCGGAATATTACTTACTATTTCATTGTATTTCAACCACAGATCGTCATGTTCCCCGGCCTTCCACTTTATGATCTCTTCCCGAAACCATTCTTCTTTCGCCGAAAACGGTGGATAGCAGATCCCCCCAACGCCGATAGCGCACAGGTCCATCCGCGGCACATCCCTATATTCCTCTAGGTATTTTCCGTTCTCCCATCTGCCATATGGCTCCATCCCCTCCGGTCCTTTGAGCATAATCCGCGCTGTCCTGGCTGATACTGCATCCGGAAACCGCTCATGGCTTCTGAGCAGGTCTTCGATCATGGTTTCCGCATATCGCTTGTCATCATCGATCGTAATCACCACGGCGTCTCTGTACTCCTGCAGCGCATAATAATATTTTTTGTGGGATTTCAGATTCCCGGGCACCCATGCAATCCGGAAACCGCCCCGGCCGTCCAGGCTTCTGAGTGTTTCCGGAAGATCCTTCTTTGTTTCCGGGAACTCATCCAGGCTTAAATACAGGACGATCTCATCCGCCGGTACGGTCTGCCGGTACAGACTTTCGATCACCTTATGTACACTGTTTATCCTTGGCGGATAAGATGTCAAAGAAACGATGATCCTCATGAATCCGTCTTCCTCTCCGTTAACATTGCCAGAAGGTCAACTACCACAACCCCCGTATTTCTTACCGCATGGCTCACTTCCCGGTATAACTGTATAGAGGTCACAAGAATATGATCCGCTTCCTGCATAAAGGCCGCAGGATCCGCTATCACATATCCCCCGACAATCGTTCCCTGTTTCGACCGATCCTGATCCGCGACCCCAAACAGCTTCAGGGAATGCGCCTCCAGATATTCCAGCAAACTCTCTCCGTTAACCCCTGCACCCCATAAGATCATTTTCCGGTTCTGCGCTCTCCCGACTTTGATATAATCACAGATCACGTCTCCGTTTTGCTGCAGATAATATTGGAAATAGGTGCACTGGTTTTCAAACCATCTGCTTTCATAGGCATTCTCCTGAAAACTTTCCAGCAGATATCTGTCATACGCATCAATCTGCCCGTAATACTCTTTGCCGTATTCTACACACCTGCAGACACCTTCCGTCTGCAGGAAATGATATAATTTCCGCCTGCGCTCCTCGTTCTTCTCCAACGACAGCATATGAATAAGATATGCCGGCAGTCTGTAATACAAATACGGCGCATACTTGCCAAGCATCCCTCTTTCCCGCAATTTTTTACATAGATTTTCCAGGGCGGCATAGCAGCACATGAGATTTCTCCGATTCGAGATTCTCTGCGGCTGCGAATGATCCCTTGCATAAACCATGACACGCCTGTCATTTAAACAGATCATTTTCCGCGCACAAAACAATGCCATCTGTGCAAAAAAGACGTCATTGCTGGACGGCAGATCCTGAAATTCCAGCCCCTCCCTGATAAGAAAACGCCTGAGAAACATTTTATTGCATGGCGAGGACGCCCACCAGGGAAACTCTCTTGGCGCAAAATCCTCCATCGAGAACGGTACGGTACAGTAACGCTCCTCAAAATTTTCCGGCCGCTCTATCACTTTCTTTATATAAACGGACTCGCTCGGCACATGTAAATACTCGAACAGTACAAGGTCCGTCTGATATTTCTCCATGGCTCCGGCCGCCTTTTCAAGCAGCTCTTCCTCGAAAATATCGTCCCCGTCCAGAAACAGGATGTATTCGCCCGCCGCCGCTCTTAGCCCTTTGTTTCTGGACGGCGCTGCCCCTGCATGCGCTTCATTGATCAGCATTCTGATTCGTCCGTCTTTGCGCCGAAACGCTTCAACGATCTTCCTTGTCCCGTCCGTAGAACAGTCATCAATACAGATCAACTCAAAGTTCCCGTATGTTTGCTTTACTACGCTCTGCAATGCTTCTGCAAGATATCTCTCCGCATTGTAAAGCGGCATAATAATTGATATAGCCGGCATTTTGATCTCCTGTCTGTCATATTCCGTTATCAAAAGCTTCCTGTTCCTCCCTGTACAGCAACGCAAGAAGATTCATCCACGCAATTTTGTGGCGTTTCGTCATATCTTCCAACTCGCTTAATACAGAATCGGAAGCTGTAATTACCAGATCCGCTGCCTCCCATATGGCATCCGGATTCTGTATCGTATAGCCATTCACAACCTTGCCCTGCCTGACAGTGTCTCTGTCTGTTACGGCGGCGATCGCCACTTTCTGTTTCGCCAGATATTCCAGGAGTTTTGTGCCGTTACTTCCTACGCCCCAGAGTACGATCCGCTTACCTTGCTCCAGGTTATCCCGTAAGAATTGAAGAACCGCCTGTCCGTTCCTCTCCAGCCAGAACTGAAAGTAGGTCTGCCGCGCATGAAACCAGCCTGTGACACAGGCATGATTCCGGAAACTCTCTAACAGGTATTTGTCATAAGCATCCGCCGCCTCGTAATATTCCTTCCCGGATGCGATCAGTTTTGCTGCGCCTTCCTCATGTAGAAAACGGTAAAAGCGTTCTCTCCTCTCTTCGCCCTTTTCCCTCGACAGGGCATCCGACAGATTTGTCGTGACCGCGCAGTACAAATGTTTTGCCAGCCTGACGGACATGCCTCTTTCCTTAAATTCAAAAAGCAGCTTCACCATGGCATCATATACGCACATCGGATCCCGATCATTAGAGATTCTGGAAGCTTCCCTATGGTCTCTGACGTAAACCATAATTCTCATGTCCTCTAACCAGAGTATCTTCTTCGCACAGAACAAGGACATTTTTGCAAAATAGACATCATTTGATGACGGTAGATCCTGAAATTCCAGCCTGTTATCCATAAGAAAGGATCGTCGAAACATCTTGTCATACGGTGCATTGGACCAGTTCGGAAATTTCCTCGAGTCAAAATCATACGCCGAAAAAGGACGTCTGCAAAAATTATCTATAAAACTTCCCGGATGCTCTGCCACCCTCTTTGTGTAGATCGTTTCACTCGGGGCGTGCCTGTACTCAAACAAAACAACATCCACCTGTTCTCTTTCCATTACACCACAGGCCTTTTCCAATAGCTCTTCTTCAAAAATATCGTCCCCGTCCAGAAACATGACATAACTGCCTGCTGCTGCCCGCAGCCCTTTGTTTCTCGACAATGCCGCACCCAGACGCTCCTCATTCGTCAGAATTCTGATTCGATCATCCGTCCGCTGAAACTGCGCAAGAATTGTTGCGGTTTTGTCGGTTGAGTGGTCGTTGACGCAAATTAATTCGTAATCGTTACAGGTCTGCCGCAACAGGCTTTGTAACGCCTCCGGTAAATATTTCTCCGCATTGAATAACGGCATAATAATTGATATCTGCATTTTCCGGTTCCTTCTTCCCTGCGCCTGTGCCGCTACATCTCATACAGAATCTCTTCCAGCGACAGTGCAGGAACTTCCATTTCGGCTGTAATCCGTTTCCTTACCTCTTCATAACAGTGAACGGCTGTCACCACCACAGCATCCACCTTCTTAAGCATTCTAAGATCGGTATTGGAATAAACTTCCAGATCCGAACAAACGCGCTTCCCTTTTTGATCAATCGCGTATGCTACGGTTACATCCTGATCTCTCAGCTCATCATAAAGCCGTTCCCCCATGGTTCCCATTCCGTAAATCGCTATCGTACGGATCTTTTCTCTCCGAAAATAATCAGCGAATCGTTTGCCGTCCTGTTTGACGAACAGCCATTGCTCAAACAGCTTCATCTCCCGCAGCACCTTATCGGCTTTCCGTCTGCAGTGATCCAGTTCTCTTGTTCTTTTATAATTCGCGGCAGCGGCTCCGAACAGCAGCATGGCATTTATGAAAATCATTTTCTTCATTTCCCTTGTCTCCCCCTCCCTTCCGAAGCGCCTTGCGCACAGTTTTCCGAAGGAATACTTGCGGACGCACGAACAGAATTTTTCAATTCCGCTTCCGGCAGATAAACAGAAAGGACTTCTCCCCGACTTTATAGAACCGCTGTCTGTGAAAGCCTGCCACAGCAGTCAACACGGTCAGTTCCCACGCGGAATACATCCACATATCTCCATAAGCGTACCTGCTCACATACAGGTCAAAATTCTGTTCCAGCCTTTTGAATCCCCTATAATAGTTATCCGCTATGATCAGGACACCATTCCCGCGCAGCGCTCTGTTCATGCGGCATAAACTCGTGAGCGGTTTCGGATAATGATGAAAACTGTGCATACACAGTTCGATATCATAGAAACCCTCGGGAATCGCGGCCGTATCGATCGTTCCCTCCATTACAGCGGCCCGTTCATCCGTCAATCTGGCGTTGGCCTGCCTGACCATTGCGGGAGAAAGATCAATGCCGTCGATCCTCACCGCATCCGGGAAGGCGTCCAATGCCATTTGCAGCATGATGCCCGGCCCGCAGCCTATATCCAACAGTTTCAGATCCTTTCCGGCATATTTCCTGATGATCTTCATGACCGGCCCATAACATTTCCGGGGTTCCTCATAGCCCCCGTCCTGCTCATAACTGTCCGCCAGTCGATTAAATGCCGCTCTGGACTGGTCTTTAATTCTCTGACTCCTTGCTCGGTATTCCTTTACGGGATTGTGCAATAACATAAGATCCGCCGCCAGCCGAAGCGCGCTGCCGTTTCTCTTATATTTCCGGCACTGCCCGATCAGTTCCTCAAGCGTTTTTACTTTACGCTCCAACGACTGACAGTCTTTTACGTCTTCTTCATATTTCCTGATCCTGAGACCGAGAATGTCATCGCCGCTTCCGATGCCGGACAGTTCCCTGTCTGCCAGAAGCCGGCACATCTTCGCACGAAGACGGTACATCGGAAATCCTTCTTCCTGCATCCGAAGCCAAAGATTACGCTCCGTCCATCCGCCTGCAGCTTCATACACTTCCTTTTTACATACAAAACACAGACGCAGCGGGTTATACAAATAGAAGTTTTCCATTTCCCCGGTCAGTCCTGCGATAACTTCCAGGACCTCATTATTCCGATCTACAGGCAGAACGTCGGTATAGATAAATACCTCGTTCTTTCTTCGCGCAAACACATGCATCATCCGTTCGACCGCATCCGGCGCAAGCATCATGCCGGCAGACAGTTCCATAACATACTGCCCCTCTATGTCCGTGGGGGTGATATCGCGCGGCGTCGAAGTCCCCTTATCATATATGCCCTCGCAGATCTTCACTCTTTGATCCGTCCGTGCAAACGCTTTGAGCCATTCCCCCTTGTCCGCAGACTCTCCTGCATCGATCAAAAGCAGTTCCAGATCTTCATAAGTCTGCTCTGTCACGCTTGTTAATGTCGGTTTCCATCCATCTTTATCATCGATGAACGCGATAACGGATATTTTCATGCTTTCCCTCTTTCCGAAGCGCTTTATGCAAAGGACGCCTCAATCTCTCACCCATTTTTGATAAAATCCGTCAATTTCCTGTTTCGTATAAAAGAAATCCATATAGGGATTCTCATAATATATCTGCTTTAATCTTTCCCTGGGCAGTGTATATTCCTCAAGATACTTCTGATAAGCAAACCGATACCGTTTCTGTACGGCAATATTCCTGTTTTGCAGCCGGAAATCCGGAATGCCCAGGAAATCGCCGATAACCCCTTCGAGACTGTTTAACCGTTCTACTTTCATCAATAGAATTTCGATCTTATTCTCCCTGATCACACAATATCCTTCTTCACGGGAAAAGGGATGGTCATACACATTTATACCCAGCACATTTTCCAGTTCATAGTGAAACCAGTTAAACTCCTGACGCTCAAAGCCTTCCTTGAAATAGAAACGTTCAATTTCCTTAAAATCAACCTCTGCACTATATCTGTTTACACTTGGAATGTTCTGCCACATTTCGGAGATCCGTCTTGAAACCGGATCCCTTACAATACTGATGATCTTTGCCGCGTTATGCTGCAAGAGTTCCTGCAGCGTGTCGTCACCATACTCGGCTCTTCTCAGTACATGACTATGTAACACATATCTTCCGTACTCTTTCAGCGACCAGAAAAGGGAGCGGGAACCAACCTTGCCCGGCTGATATATAAGGATCATCTCATTACCGTGCAAAGGCGCATACGCAAAATATTTCATTTGATCCGTCATGGAACTTTCTTCGTAACTAATGCGGTTCCTGTCATGTTCCGGCAGCATTTTCTCACGATAAGCCTCTTCCACATTCCGGTTCATAAGACCGAGATAAAGTCCCCATTCCATACCATATTCCGTACAGACATCCACACCTTCCACATGCATCTGCTCTATCTGATACAGGACTTCATCCTGCGCCTGAACATTTTCATAAGCAACGCAGACCACAAAACCATCCTCGTCTTTAGCCCGCAGCAATTCCCCGATTTCTTTCACAGAATGGATCCGCAGCCCTTCCGTCTGCTCTCCCCAGAGTGTCGTATCGGAATCGCATAAGACGATTCCTTTCTTTCCGGCCCCCATGCTCCTTAGCTCCCGCAAAAGCCTCCTGCCCTTATCCTGTACTCCCCAGATCACTATTTTCTTCCGAAACAGCGGACTGATATCTTTCATCAATTCCAAATCTCGTATTGTCATCACAGATCTTCTCCATTCTCACACCAATCCATAAGTTCGCTTAGCAGCATTACTTTAGCATCACACTTTGCCTCTATCAGTTTCTGCAGATCACGATTGTCTCCCAATACCGTTATGATGATCCCGTCCGTTTGGGGAAGCGCGTCCTCAATGCGTACCACTTTTACGATACCATCAGCATCGACCGGCCGCCTGTCCATCACATAACTTATGCGGATGCCCCCGTTATCCAGTTCATCGTAGAGACAACAGCCAAGATACCCCATTCCATATAGGGCGGCGGAGCGGATTCCCCTCTGCAACAGCCCGTCTGCTAATGATTTCCCTTCCAGCTTAAGGCTCAGCCAGCGTTGTATCATCTTGCCGCGCAGCAGACTCTTATCCGTGTTCTCACCGGCCATTGGCCTTCCATCGGTATCTGTGTCCTTTACCGCCTCATACTGCCTGTATAATCTTTGCAGCAGCTCCTTTCTGCTTTCGGCCAGGGTATCCTCTCCATGTTCCAAAACCCTCTCGTACAGACCGGTTATCTTTCCGACGAATCCGTTCAGATCGAACTTTAAAAGGGCATACGCCTGTGCGGTTTTCCGAATCTCCCTGTTCTGCTCTTTTCGTTCCATCGCATAACGCATTACGCGCGCCAAATCCTCATCGCTGCCCTGCCGGTACAGATATCCTCTCGATCCGTCCTGACCCAGGATCTCCGCCGTGCCTCCCGTGTCTGCGCCTATGACTACGCAGCCTGCAAGCATGGCTTCGATCGTTACCCGTCCCAACGCTTCCATTCTGGAACTGACGATCGCAAATCCACATTTCTCTCTTAAGCTGCGCAAATCCTTTCTAAATCCCAGGATATGGACACAGGATTCCAGTCCGTGCTCCCGCACATATTTCTTCAACAGCCATCTGTACCAATCGTTCCCGGCAGTCCCCACGATATAAAGATGCACTTCTATTCCCTGCATCGCGAGCCTTTCTACCGCCTTAACGGCTTCCAGCTGCCCCTTGCCCGGTGTGATATTACCGGCGAGCAGGAAACGATTACCGGATTTCTCTGACGAAATGCTCTCTAAGAACCGTTCCCTGTCCAATCCGTTATAAATACATATGGAATCTGCATGATATTTTCGTTGATACGCGTCCCGAATGCACTCCGAAATACTGATCATGCCGTCGGCGCAGGCAAACAGTTCCTTTTTCAATTCTTTATTGACAAATTCACTGTCGAAATCTTCTTCCAGAAATTCCCGAATATGCCATATATGCGGAATCTTCTCCATCATTGCCGCGATAGCCCCCGCATTGCTGACACTCGAATTGGTATGTACAATCTGAATTTTTTCCTGCCTTATAATCTCTCTTAACTGCAGCGCGGCCCGAAAACTCTTTCGATAAACAGCAGCCTCTTCCTGCCCGGAATACAAACCGATCCGCCGATAATCCGTTTCAAACGGCACAATATAATAAGTAATCTCCATCTGCCGCAGGCGCTCCTCTATCATGCCGCCGGAAGGAATAATAACCACCGGGCTCACTCTGCTTCCGATCGCAGTAAGCATATCCAGCAAAGACTGTTCTGCCCCTCCCAGCCCGGATTCATTTATGACATACATCACCCTGATCAATTCCTTTTTCCTCCGCAGCCCGCAAGATCCGCCTTCTCAATTCACTGTAAGGAAGGTAATCTTCGCCTTTCTTAAATCCCTTTTGTTCCAGCAAAAGCCCGATCTGCCTCTCATAATCTACAGATGCAATGATCACCGTATTTTGTCCGGGCTTCAACTGCGCCGGATTCCTGATCTGTATTCCGTCAATACGCTGCCCCCATTTGCCCGGATCGTTGTCCCACAATGCGGTTACCGAAATCTGCAGACGCCTTAGCAGACCGCCAATCTCCCGAAAAATCATCCCGCACCCGAATATCTCACAGGCATCGTTCCGAAAAGCGCTTCTGACCCGCGTCAGAATCATCTGCCCGTCTCCGCCTGCTATCTCCCTTAACAGTTTTTTAAACTTATAATTCTCTATGCCCCTGTCATATTCGTTCTCGATTCTTTTCTTCCACTGCTCTTTCTGTTCTGCCGACAGCTCCTGATTCCTGCTTAGCGCCAGAAGCGCTGCCTGCCTTCCCTCTTCGGCCTGTACCCGGAGCATATCCGCCCGCGTCGAGATGCCTCCATAACTGAAATTCGTCAACACCCTGTCGGTCAGCGATATCGCAATATGCCGGTCATACATCCTCAGCATCCAGTCATAGTCAGCCGCTATCCGGTACCGGGTATCAAATCCCCCGTACCTCTCAAACAATTCTCTTCTCACAAACATTGCCGGCTGCCAATATACCATGCGGAATCTTAATTCTTCCTCCGGTTCCCTGTTTACGCGGTATCTTGAAACGGTGCCGTCATGATGACAGCGTACATCACCGCACAAAATCTGCGTCTTCGCATCCTCAAATCCATGCGCTGTTTCCGACAGAATATTATCCTCATACCAGTCATCACTGTTCAGAAAAGCGATGACTTCCCCTGTCGCATAACGGATGCCCTTATTCATGGCTTCGTAGATCCCACCGTCTTTCTCACTGATCCAGCAGGCAAGATCTCCCTCATAGCGCCTGATAATATCCACGGTACCGTCAGAAGAGCCGCCGTCGATTATAATATATTCCTTCTCTTCGTAATCCTGGCTGATCACGCTTCTGATCGTCCTTTCGATCGTCTCCACTCTGTTATAACAGACCGTTATGATTGATATCCTCATCCTGTGTCCCTCAATGACCGATCATCACAATCCTGCCTTACCGGTCACTGCACTCTCTCCTCCCTGGCCGGCCTGCCTGTCAAAAGCAGTTCCATAAGGTCATATAACTTATACCGTCCGGTTACGCTCCCAAGAACAATCTGCCCAAACTTTTTATCCGGACAGACCTTTTCGATCGGCAGGCAGTACGTATACGGTATGTCCGTCTCCTTCGTTGTAAAGCAGATCTTTTTCCGATAAGGCAGATCCGCAAATTCTTCCGCATATTTCTCGCTGTCGGAATACATCATTACGAATAAATTATCCCAGTTGATCCTGGCACATCTTTCATACCATTTTCTTTCCGCCTCTTCCGGGTCCGGACTATTATTCATGTGCAGTTCCATTCCCGCCAGATCATAGACCGGATAATAAAATGACAGCTCATCATTGTATTGTTTCTCCCGAAATTGAAGTCTCTCATGCAGTAATATTTCCTTCGCGTTTTTCAGGAACCGCACATATCCGGGTACGAGTTCATACATATTATAAAAGGGAGAACGCACTTTTAATCCCAGCCGCTTATATACCTGTCCGCCCCAGCAATTACACGCAAAGATAGAGATTCTCGATTCTGACAACTTAATATAGTTATCAAAATCGAACTCCGGCAGCAGGAGAATATGCGCGGAAAACAGAATATCTTCCGCGATTCCCATTGCTGCGGCTTCTCTTCTGATATCTGCCGTTTTTTCCTTCGAGGCGCAAATAAGAATCCGGTCAAACGAAATCTTCATCAAGTCTTGTTTGGGAACAAACGGATACCCGTCCAAATAGCTATAATAATGATCGTCCGAAGTAACGCCTACGACCTGCAGCGACTTTCTGTCCTCATAATATTTGATCGCGACAAGATACTGATCATATTCTATTGCAGTTCCCCATATCAAAACTTTATACATTCTTCACTCCATTCCGAAGCGCTTTGCGCTGTGGACTCGTCTGCCCATTCGCTCATCTCTTTTTTACTGATTTCAAACGGCAAACCGTGAATCCTTCCCTTCACGTCACAATATCTGCAGAACCTGGCCGGCTTCGCCAGCTTCTCCAGCATCTCCTTTCCGCTCTTCACGCTGTACAAGTCTACATAGTCATCTTCCGTGATCTGCAGATTCTGATGAAAATATTTGTTGAAATGCTCTGCGCATTTAATATAAGAACAGGTGTATATCCTGCCGTCCTTCACCAAATGGCACTGATTTGCCTGATTGCAGCCCGTAAATGATTCATAGGGATCCTGTCTGCCCTCCAAATCCAGCGTCAGCTTGTCAAACAGGCAGGAAACATTGCTCTCTCTGCAATAGTCGCCCGTAATTCCCTCCTGCTCTATCCTGTCGATGATTTTCTCGTAATCCGTCTTAACCGGGTATCTCGTGATATTGATCTCTATATCATCGTCCCTGCACGCCTGCCAGAAATCATCCTTCATACTGTTGATCAACAGACCGTTAGACAAGATGATAATCCTGGATTTCGGGAAATATGTTCTGGTTATTTTCATGCACTCTATTATTTCCTGATAAAGAAGCGGTTCTCCGCCGATCAGATATATTTTGTCCGATTTTCCGTCAACCAGATAGGACAGTCTTTCCATATCTTTTTCATGCTGTGAAAGATTCAGGAATTCCGGTTCGGCAATCGGCGAAAAGTGGGAACAATATTTACAGTTCAGGTTACAGTGCTCGGCCAGGGAAACCTCAAATCTAAGGTAATTTTGCGGACTCAGCTTACGCATTGCCATGTTCTTGTCCATCAGCCCCTGCAAATATTCCCTGATCTCATGGAAATAGATTCTGTTCTCGAAAATGCCCAGTTCCAGCAGCTGTTTTTTCATTTTGGAAGCATATTCCAGACTTGTCAGGATAAAGACCGCTTCTTTATTTTCCGCACATGCTTTCTCAAAGCTGCAAATCTCAAAGCCGTTTTCTTTCCCGTGCTTCGCCTTGTTATTATCGCAGAATACGATTTTTCTTTCCTTTCCGTCTTCCTGTATCTCCTGTTGAAGATACCTGCCCACAGGTCCATACCCGCATATGACTACCGTATCTTCCCCATCTATGATTCCAGTTAAAGTCATTTTCTCTTCCATCTTCCCCTCCATAATTCACACTAACCTTTGTTATAAATCTTCGGATATATGTCCGTGTTATGTCCAAGCTCCCTGAATTCCGGTGTATCTCTGAGCGTCGCCCCCAGGCATCCCACATCCTTCGGACAAAAACCGTTTTTCCATAGCGCATAGAAAAAGGAAAGCTCATCTCTTCTGCACTCATTTGTGATCTCTTTCCACCAGGTATCCATGATCCTGATGCACGCCGGCTTGTTATGCTCCCTGACAATAACGGCGTTGTGGGAAGAACCAAAGTTTCTTGGGAATCCTTCCTTCGCATATCTCTCCATTTGCCGGATGACAACGCTTCTGTCATCTCCGCTCATCGTCCCGGTGATCAGCCGAAACGCCGCCTCCCCGTAGGTATCAACGTCTCCGGTCAACGCTTTGCCATATAATCCAATGCCGACACTGCCGGTCTTTCTCACCAGTCCGGCTATGCTTTTCCTGATCTCAAATCCCCCGTCCAAATATATGGAATACTTGTAATCCCTGAAAAAAAGATGCGGATGCAGTTTACAAAACCGATTCACTCTCGTGTGATCCGGCTTCCCGCCTTCAAAATACGGGCTGATATCTATCCACTGATAGATGCCCGGATTCTCCGGCGGATCAAAACCAAGATAGTAATAATCGCATTGTCCGTCTGTTACCTTCGGCTGTTTCAGGCTGTCATAATTTCCGACTATGCAGGTGTAGACGGCGATTCTCTCATGTTCACACACCTGCGTGTCATATTCCCCCATCTCCCCGTCCTCATAAACCGGAAGTATAGTATCAATCCCCACATACCTGCTCACGACCCTGTCAAGATTCATCCAGTGCTGGTCAAGGCCTATTACCTTTAATCCCATATTTCGCAGCTGTGCAGCCACCTCTTCCGTATACAATGCCGACGTGGACACAAGGCACAGAACCTCTCTGCCGAATGCTGCCAGCTCGGCCGGCGGGATGCACACAATGCCGTCGATCATAACTTTGCCCCACAGATCCGGATCGTTATCCGCAAAGAAGTCTATCCGGTAACCCAGGTCACCCAGGAAGCGATACCAGTAACTTGCCGCATATCCCGCGCCAAACATGCATACATATCGATAGTTATCTTTTTGATCCAACAGTTCCTGATACGTATCTATATGATCCTTCATCGCTGTCTCTCATCCTCCATGCACTGTTTTCTGACCACCGCCGTAACGACCACCGGATACTGTTCATCCTGCAGCGCAAAATCTTCCTCTTTCAGATCCTCCGCACATAAGCCGTACAGATAAGCGACCGCCGTTTTCACATTGCCCCATGACTGCACGATGATATCGCTGTCCGCAAACGCTTCCGAGAATAATTTCCGCATGGATTGATCGGTAAAACGCCAATACTCACCCCAATTATGATAATCATACAGAGAGATCTGTCCCAGGCAGTGCGCCGTCACAAGCGCTGTGCCGCCCGGCTTGAGCATCCTGTAGATATTGCGGACCGCGCTGTGGATGTCATAGATAAACTGGATTGTCTGCGTACAGATAAAGCAATCGACGCTGTCTGCCGGAATGCCTTCCCCGGTCTCCAGATCCCCCTTGATGACGCCTTTGCCCCAGCCGTTCAAGTGAAGCACCAGGCTGCGCTCTACCTGAACCCCAAAAGCCTGTGTATAGCCCGCATCGGCCATTTCCATCACAACACCTGTTATCTTATCCTGGTTTTCCATTAGGAACCGTTCTATATAGACTCTGTCCACCGGTTTTCCCCGCTCCGCCCCGAATCTTTTGCTGACCGGTCTGGCCGGCATGGCAGCCGTAAGCCCGATATAAGCGTCTTTCTCCATAAAAAGCGTGCGCAGACAGCGGTACAGTTCCTCCTTCGTTGTCACGCTGACGGTTTCCTGTTTCCCCTTCAATATCATTGCCCGATCTTCCGCATAGATCTCTTCTACGGTTTTGGCCAAGATCTCCTCTATCTCGTCATAAAACGGCGGCTGTGTGACCATAAAGCGGATCCTTCCCGGATCTACCCCCAATGCAAGAAGCTGCTCCCACATATCGAAAAAAGCCGCCGACATCAACAGAATCGGGATATCTGTTCCCCAAAAATCCAGATTCTCCGGGTTTCGCATATCTTTCTCTTCAAACTGTCGCACTTCCCCGGGCTTGACCATATTGTCAAGAAAACCGATGATCTCGTAACGGCTTTCCAACACTTTCTTTTTCCTTTGATAGTATCTGCCGCATCCAAATACGATGGCTCTCTCCATGTTCCGCTCCTCTGCAATCTTCCTTCTGTATCTGACACTCTCACGCCGCATAGGTGTGATACCACTGCTGAAAGATGAAATATGGCCAGACAATCTTTGAATAATTGCTGCCGCTCCATCTTCCTTCGTCACCCTTTTGCATATACCAGCCCAGTAAGGCGGTCATTTCGTCCGGTTTGAATATCCCCTGCCGTATCAGGAAATCCCTGTCCGCATAATCCATAACCTGTTCTTTCAAGGCTCCTCTCAGCCACTTATCCAAGGGCACACAAAATCCCTGCTTGGGACGCGTCAAAAGTTCTCTCGGAATATACTCATACACAAGATCCTTCAAGATCCTTTTGGCGCCGTGTCTGCCGCATTTAAAGTCCATCGGCAGTCTGAACGAATACGCTATCACCTCCTGGTCCAGCAGCGGACATCTGCATTCTAAGGAGTGCATCATGGACGCCCTGTCAACCTTCGCCAGCATACACTCCGGCAGAGAGGTGTCCAGATCCAGCAGCATCCGCCTTTTGTCCCATCGTTCTGCCCCGTACCTCGCTTCCCGATCATAATAATAATGATCGTAATCATGCACCAGAAGCCGTCTTATACAGTCCACATAATTGGAGACTCCCGCCTGTACCCTGTGCGCCGCCCCCTGTTGATCTGTCAGTATTCTGTATTCCAATGACGTCTCCGGAAGCTCTTTTACCCGGTCTTTCTCATAGCATTCCTGCGCCCGCCGAAGGATCGTGTAGATATCATATCCCCCGAAGATCTCATCTCCGCCGTCCCCGGTCAATACGACCGAATTTTTCTCCTTCGCCAAAGCCGATACAAGCATACTCGGTATCTGCGCCGAATCCGCAAAGGGTTCGTCATAATACCGGGGAATGTCCGCAACCAGATCAAGCATGTCTGTTTCCGTAATATAGCGTTCTTCATGTTCCGTGCCCAGGTAACCGGCTATCTTCGCAGCATACGCCGCCTCGTCCAGGGACCGGTCCTCGAATCCTATACAGTATGTCCGCAGAGGCCTGCCAAGTTTCTCCTGTGCGATTGCACACACCAGAGAAGAATCATATCCGCCGCTTAAGAATGCCCCCACCGGAACGTCCACCGCCAGTCTGTCCGCAACTGCATCCTGCAGCCTGCCTTTCAGCTCTTCTTTGGCGTCCTCATAATCCTTCACCGGCAGCAAACCGTACTTGGAACTTTCTACGGCGGCATCCCAATACCTTCTCTTCTCCAAACTGCCGCACGTTACCTTGAGAAACGTGCCGGCCTCCAGTTTATACACATTTTCAAAAATACTGTCAGGCGCCGCCAGATACTGCTTATGCAGGAATCTTCCCACGACGCTTTTGTCGATACGTTTCTCGAAATACGGGTACTGCATAATTGCCTTCAATTCCGAGGCAAACGCAACGCCGCCCTCCTTTTCCCGGTAGAAATACAGCGGCTTCTTTCCCACCCTGTCTCTGATCAGATACAGCGTCTCTTCCTTCCTGTCGAAAAGCGCGATCGCGAACATGCCTCTTATTTTCTCCACGAACCGTATGCCCCATCTCAGGTACGCGGCCAGGATAATCTCCGTATCACAGGCAGTCCTGTACGCGTAGCCGGACAATTGCCTCTGCAATGTCCTGTAGTTATAGATCTCTCCGTTGAAGATCACGCTGACCCGGTTATCTGCGGTGTGCATGGGCTGATGTCCGTTCTCTGACAGATCCATTATGGAAAGCCTTCTGTGGGCAAAGCCGACGCTCCATCCCGCGCGCATCGGATATAGTTCTTCTCCCTGATCGTCGGGTCCGCGATGGATCAGGGTCGCATTCATACTTCTTAAATTGTCAATCGTTACCCTGCCTGGTGTGATAAATCCACATATGCCGCACACGGAATCCTACCTCTCTCACACATCTTCTGCTCTGTTTCCTGTCAAGCCGGCATCCGGCTCTCATTCTACTTGTATTTCTCCACAAACACTTTCCTGACTCTTCTCCGCGCCACGTATTCGGCCGGCGAAAATGCCCTGTACTTCAAGTCGATAACCTCTATTTCCCGGATCCTGTTGTAAGTATGGATCCCCGAGAACGTTTTCTTCCAGTTACCCGGTATCTGCCCGGCCGTTATCCTCCTGACCTCATGTTCCCTGTAGACGGGAGCAAAAGAATCGATCTCGCTGAAAACCAGCCCGAAACCGTATCCGGGAGAACCGTTCTGCGATACCCGATACAACTTTCCCGCTTCCCGGATGATCCTGCCACCGGGTCTTACACATTCCGTTCCGGTATCCTCCGCAACCACCCGGCCTGCAAGAATATGATCCCCTTCCAGCTCATACAAACAGAGTTCTCCTTTCACACCGCCCTTCTGCGGCCGGAATGTAAACATATAGCTTCGTCCCTGATCGGTGCAAAAAGTGGTGTCCACACATTGCACATTATGAAGCAGTACCTTTGTTTTCACCCACCGGTCCGGGAATGCCTGCAGCTCATAGACCGCGATCTCATCACTCTGGCGCGTCTCCGGACACAGATACAGCCTGTCTCTTTGTACAAAAACATTCGGGTAGGAGAGATGCCAGTGTTTATCCATGCTGACCGTCCAGTCGGTAAAGGAACCGTTCTCAAATTTGCAGTAGGCAATAACGCCGTTACGCTCCGACCGATATAAGAAGATCTCCGCAAAAACATACAAAGAGCCCTGAAACATGACCGGAAACGGATCCGCCGCCCAGCCCCACTTCGGATTAGGAATCAGTGTAAAGCGCTTCTCGCCCCTTAATCGATATGCCGTCTGCCAACGATCGAACATCAATCTATTCCGCATATATCTCCTCTAATCTTCGGATCTCCTGCCTGATATCATATCCGGCCTTCCGGATCTGTTCATCCACCCGGCCGCGGGCATATCCCTTTGCACAATGCAGTATTTCGTCAATCCATTGCGCTTTCTCCAATGCTGCAAAAATAACATTGTCCGTTATCCCTGCCTCCTCCGTGATCTCCCTGCTGCAGATGCAGCGCAGACCCGCGGCCTGTGCTTCCACCAATACATTCGGCAGCCCTTCAAATCTTGACGGCAGTGCGAAAACATCCATGGCCTGCAGATACTCCTCCGCATTGTCCACCGCACCTGTAAAGATGACTTTATCGCTTATATGATACGCCTCCACCTGTCTGCGAAGATCGTCTTCCATCTCTCCGCTGCCGACCAAGAGCAGAACCGCATGGTCCGCTCTCTTCCGGACCTCCTGAAAACATTCCACCAGAAAACCATGGTTCTTGGCATATCCCATCCGGCCGACCGTGCCGATTACAAATTTGTGCTCCAGCCCCATCCTCTTTCGCATGTCTGCTCTTATTCCCTCATCATAGTGATATCGTTCGATATCCAACGCATTATGCAGTATCCTGATTCTCTCTCTGGGAATCTGAGGGCCGAACAGGAAATCCGCCGCTTCCGTAGAACATGCCAGAAAATGGGTGGCAAGCTCCTGTGTGAACTCCCTTTTGCATTTATCATGAATCAGCAATTCCCTCGCTCTTTGTGCATCATCCGCAAGATCCACCGACGTACTTCTGGCGTGCACCACGATCTTCTTAATCCCCGTTTCCAAAGCCGCCTTCTCCGCATGGAAGCTCTTCCACCAGCTGGTATTCAAGTGAACCACATCATATCCCTGCCGCATGATTTCTCTCAGTTCTCTGCCAAACTGCCGTGCGTCTTCTTCCGCATAACAGGAAATATAATGCACCTTACATCCCTGTGCCAGGATGTCCTGTTCAAAATCCAGGCAGGGACTGCATGTGGCGAAATCAAACTGAAATCTGTCATGGTCAATATATTTCCAATATTTCAATGCCGACCTGGTAACGCCGCCGTTGGAATTTCTGATCGGGAAATGTAATACTTTCAGTTTCCTATCCTTCATACCTGCCTCCTATAGAAGAAACGCCCCTGGCCGTATGCAGCATCCTCTCTTCCATGAAATCCACCACCCTGTTGCTCGCCTGTCCGTCCTCAAAGACACCGAGCCTGTCCATAAACCGTTCCAGCATCTTCTCATAAGATACGCGGTCGAAGTCTGCGATCCGCCTCTCTAACCCGTCCATATCATACGCCACGGGAAAAGGCATATCCTCCAGGCAAAACATCAGCTTACCCCGGTCCTGCACATATTCCCTGATATCCTCTGCATAAAGAAACCCCGGCTGCTTCATAAGCATACTCTCAAAGATCGAGCTGGAATAATCCGTGATCAGCATGTCACTTGCCGCAAGCAGTTCATTCATATCCGGATACCGGCTGACATTCACTACCCTGTCGTTTTGCTCCCCCTGCATGATTGCTTCCGCCTGATCGGCCACCTGCGGGTGAAGCCGCAAAAGTACATGCCAGGATCCGCCAAACTTCGCTACCAGCGCATGGATCAGCCGTCCGAAGTCCATCGTTCCAACCTCCGCGCTGACGCTGCGCCTCCCGCTCTGGCTTCCTCCGCGGAAAGTCGGCGCATAGAGCACAATGCAGGTATCTGCCGCCAGGCCGTACTTCTCTCTGCACTGCTTACGGATTTCCTCTTTCCCCCAAAACAAAATATCACACCGCGGAGTGCCCGTTCTCAGAATCAGGCCGTCATAGAGCAATCCGGACCGGTAAGTCCTGCAGCTCCACTCATTGCCGGCAAGAACATAATCAATCAGCAGAGAATCCGCTCTGCTCACGATACGGGCCATCTCCGGCAGCCTGTTTCCCCGCTGTTCGCCGATCGGCTTGATTCCGGCAATCGAATGCCAGGTCTGTAGATACGTCGTTCCCGTCCTCTTCCTCGTACCATAGCCGGTTCTCGTATTGCCGACCCAAAATACGGCCGTAGACAGATAATATGCCCGGTTCCACAGAGAATCTTTTACCACCTTTATCGCATCCGGGAATGCCTGCCCGGATACGTTTGTCAGCCACACGATCTCATAGTTTCTCTTCCGCTCCCTGTTTCTCTTAAGGAGTTCCTCCGCAATATACTTGGGGCTGTCGGTATAGCCGCCTTTTCCCTCCAGTGTCCACATAACGATCCTGTCAGGCCGCAGCGGAAATACCCTGCATATCCAAAACAGCAGGCCGGTGAAAAATGCCTTTGCCTTTCTCCGATAGATATAGTAATTCAAAATGCTTCCTACTTCCCACAACAGATCTACGTTCCCATCGACATCAGATACACTTCCGGTTCATTCAAAAATACATCCGTAATCCCTGCCGCTTCCAGCTGCTTTAGCGCAAGTCTTGTCCCGGTAGGCTTCTCCGGGTACAGATGTCCACCGAACCAGGCACGCACAGTCTGCCCGGCAAGCTGCCCGGCGCTTAAGTCCATTCCCTTCCAGAACGGATGCAGCGCAGTCTGAGGAAGTGTCTCCTGTTCCTGCTTCCCTATCCGTACACCACTGTCACCAAAACAGCCCCTTTTCTTATACAGGCAGTCTGAAACCTTCGTATCCAGCACTCCTATGTCTGCCTGTGCGTCAATCTCCCGGATCCTTTGCAAGGACATTGTATAGAAGCTGGAATAGACAACCTGCTTTTGCAGATTCCTTTGCATTACCAGCTCCATAACCTTTTCTTCCATACCGATGTACGGTATTTCGCTGTTTTTCAGTTCTATATTTAACAGCAGTCCATCTTTCATCCTGTCCTGCAGCAGGTCAAGCACTTCCTGCATGGCGGGAATTGTTTCTCTCCTCCCGCCTCCGGCTTCTATTGCCAATTTCTTAAGCTGCGCATAGGTATAATTCTTAACATATCCTATGCCGTCAGTCGTCCGGTCTACCCGCTCGTCATGTATAATTACAAGCTCCCCATCACTCGTCATCTGAACATCCAGCTCGATTCCTGTCAGTCCTTCTATTTGCGCTGCTTCGGAAAATGCCGTGAGCGTGTTCTCCGGATACCTCTGACTACATCCCCGGTGTGCCCATATCTTCATTCTCTGCTCCTCAAACTTTGCTTCTCGTCCGTTTCCGTTAGACGATGGCTCGTCTTCTATCATATAGAAACCTCTCCATGATCCCCGCGATCGTCTCCGAATCCCCTCTGGTCAGCTTGAATTCTCTCCTCGTATCGCCGTTGATCCGGGAGAGCATATCGCAGATTTCATAGCGCAGTCCGTCCCCCAGAAACCGTTCCGAAAACCGTTCCACATCATTCGGGTTCTCATGATGCACTTCAAAATAAGTCGTCTTCCACCAGGGAGGTTCCACCACGATATACCCTTCCGTGCCGGATACAAGCAGCTTTCCCTCCGACTTCACGCCCAGGCCGCAGGTCGCCGTGGCCAGGCCGTTACGGTATCGCAGATAGGCCTTCGTGTAAAGGTCAACGCCATTCTCCGCTTCTATGGTCTCAAACCGGACCTCCTCATAATCCTGCCCGAACAGCTTCAGGATCGGAAGCAGGCAGTAGCTGCCAAGTTCCGTAAAGCTGCCGCCGTATTCCGTGTCGCCGAGTTCTCTGCCGTTCTCCTTCTCCAGTTTCGTAAAGCAGGCCTCCACACCTCTGATGCTCCCGATGACACCGCTGCAGGCTATCCCCAACAACTTGGCAAACCCCGGACAGTAGGCAGTCTTAATCCCTTCAAATAAGATAAGATTCCTTTCCTTTGCATAGGCGAACAGTTCTTCTGCCTGTTCCCGTTTCAGGCACATCGGCTTCTCACACAGCACATGCCTGCCATGCTCTAATGCCTGCCTTATGTACCGATAGTGGGTGCCGTGGGGAGAAGCGATATAGACGATATCCGACGCTTTATAGAATGACTCTATGTCTTCACAGGCATCAATGCCCCATTTGCAGGCAAAAGCCCTGGCGCTTTCAAAATGCGGATTATAGACACACTGCGTATTGACGCCGCTGACCAACGCCGCCTCCGGCATGAACCGCTCTGCGATCCTTCCCGTACCGATAATGCCGATCCGCTGAATCGGAAACTCCTTCGTCCGCAGCATCGTACTGGATATATTCTTGGTTCTGTCCAGATAGACAACCTTACAGTACTCTTTCAGATAATCAAAGGCGCCGATCCAGTCTGACCCCACCGTAAAAATATCGATATTGTATTTCTTAATATCCCGAAACTTCTGTCCCTCCGATTCCTCCACGATAATCTCATCGGCAAACCCTGCCCTCTTGACATTCTCTATCCTGACAGGCAGGGAATCCATGACATTCAGCTTCCCTCTCGTCAGATCATACTCTTCCGTCGTGATTCCGACGATCAGATAGTCTCCCAGCTGCTTCGCCCGTTGTAACAGTTTATAATGCCCTTCGTGAAACAGATCAAAGGTTCCATAAGTGATCACTTTAACCATTCTCGCACCCCGTTATTCCTGCGCTTTGATAAATTCGTATATTTTCCGGCCGCAGCTGCCGTCGCTGTTCGCCGCAGTTTCCCGGTATGCCGCAAGCTGTTTCTCCTTGTCAAAAGGGTTTCCTGCCGTCACTCCGTCCAAGAATCTGTCAAGCGGATTCAAAACATTTTCGATACAGGCATACGGCAGCGTCTCCGAGCACATACCGAATCCGGCTTCATGGTCTTCCAACTCTTTTCGATCGAATTTGATCTCTATTTCCCTGCTCTCATCTGTCTTCATATTCACTGCGTATAACCTCCGTTCGACGCGGGAATAGATCTTGAGCCATCCTTCTTCCTCCTCCGGTTTCCACCACGGAAAGAAGACGTCCCGACCGGCCCTGCCTGCAAGCGGCGGCTCCCACGTCTCAAACCGCCCTGTATGGATCTGGAGTCTCAGATACCTGTCTGCCTGCCGCGGTGCAAGATAAACATACCCGTCATAAAAGGCCATCGTGCTAAAGGGCAGTTTCTCACACGCCTGCCCGCCTGCCTGGTCGATGCAGATAAGATCTGCCGGAAATCCCCGATACTCTCTTGCTTCTTTGGTCTGCGGATTCCACCGCACGATCACGTCTCCCTGATAGGGAAGCATCCACAGCTCGTCTTGATAGGCGGTCAGTTCATTACAGCCGCATCTGCTCCGAATCGGAATCTCGATAACCTCTGTTTCCCCGCGCTCAATATCCAGTACCCACATCCGATGATCCGTCGGAGAAGCCAGATACAGACATCCCCGGTATACAAATGCCCCGCCGGTGATCCTGCACCCGTCTTCCTCTTTCAAAAACACATCCAGATGCTCCCTGAAATACGCACACTCTCCCGTCACCGTATCGTACCGCACCACGGCAGGATAGGCGAATGGCTGTAATATCAGAAACCGGCCGTACTTCCATGCATTGGCAAACGCTTTCTCATTTACTTCTTCTTTCTTTAACTCTTTTTTACCGATAATCCCTTGCCTGCCTATGATCAGGATATCCTGCGCAGAGGCAGGACAGGCATATTCCCTGCCTTCTATTTCCAGCACAACCGCGTATTCTCTTCCGCGCCGTCTGTCCGACAGATCGCAATAATAATGGTAGTCATACTGCCCCGGCCCGGATCTGTATAACCGGTTCCCCTGGATGATGGTGTAGCTGTCACGCTCCTGAAACTCAAATCCGGCCTTCGCGATTTCCTTAAAGCCGTCCTTGCCCGGCTTCTTAAGCATCCTGCTATTCAATATAAAAATCGGTTTCCCCGACACGCCAAACAATGATATGATACTGGTTCCCTGATCTCCGATATAGGCATCGCTCCATGCGATCGACGCAGAAATATCAGGTGTTATGTCCAGGATGCCAATCCCCTTTTCCAAAAATGACATCTTTAACGCCTCATAGTCCCTGCTGTACTGCGGACACATGGACCGAAACGTCGTCTCCAGCAGCGGATGAGGCCTCCACAGAAGGCAGACATCCTCTCTTCCTTCAAAACACGTAAAAACGTATCCCATCTTTTTCAGGAAATTCTCCGGATCGCTAAGCATCCCGCTGATGCTCGTGTTATAGAAGATCACTCTCCTGCGCCTGCCATCCTTCCCTGTCATCCTGGAAAGCCACTCGACAGGCGGTTCGGGAGGATTCTTACACTTGTCGATCACTCTGTCAAACTTCGGTGACCCAAGCGGCAGGAATTTCCGGTCCGGTAGATTTGCATCGAAATATGCCCGAAACTTCGGCGCCTGAATCACTATATGATCTGCATAGAGATAGGCCGGGCACAGACTCTGCGCTTCACTCATCCCGCCCGCCGTACTGTAATAGGGAATATAGACCAGCTTGCGTGTATACTTCTTCAAGTTCGCCGCATAGAATCTTGGATGCACGCTGGTAACCAGATTGCAGGCGTCATAAGGATTGTGGATATAGACCACATCCGGTCTTCTTTCTTCAAAACAATACTGCTGCCAGTCGGTTATCTCAATCTGCTCGGGATACCGGTCTCCCTCATAATGCTGCCTGCCAAAACTCTGATCGGAATTGAGGTCATAATAGGGAATCGGCACACAGTAAACATCACAGTCCGGATCTTCCCTGGCTGCCAGATAGACACTTTCCAGACTGTCCCACATAGACGCTTTATAGGGAAAGAACACTACCTCTTTCCTGACAGAAATATCGTTTTTGATGCTGTTCTCCACTGCCAGAAGCTGTCTGCGCAAGACCTTATACAGCTTGTTTGCATTGCTTTGTCCGGCGCCGATCTTCTCAAACACCTGAAACAACGTCTCACAATAGCATTCCACATGCGCTACCGTACAGTGCCCTTCCCCTTCTGCCTTCTCGAGGCTTTCTCCCAGAGCTGCGGCAAACTCCTGACATTCACAGAGCATATTCCGCGCAGGCTCCCATTCCTCCTGCTGCAATGCGTCCCTGATCTCCTCGTGCGCCTGATGCAGACTGACAGTGCATTCCAATAGCGCCTGCTTCTGTGCCGGTCTCATAGTGATGACATTTCCGGGGTGTGCTGCTTTCTCTGCCCGTTCTGGTTCACGATGACGATCTTCGGTTCCGTCTGCTTTGGCAGCGCCGCAACCCGTTCGATCCTTTTATCCTTCGGCGCATCCACGCCGATCCTCATGCGCCCCGGCGCATTGCTTCCCTTGAAGATGATCTTCACATCATCCCCGATCTGCAGTTCCATTCCTGTCGTAACCGTCAATTCCAGCATTCCGCTTCATCCTCCCCGCACTTTTGTAAAGTCAAACACTCTTCGTATGGATCAATATACAGACACCTGTATCATTGTCTGTCAGATATCTGTATAATTCCGACAGACTCAAGATATACTGTTCGTAGATTTCATTATTCTGCGAATCGCCGCCGATAACGCTTATAAACACACGATATCATCCATAATTACCACAAAACTGACCATATACAGAATCAAGAATCGCCAACTGCCTGCGCTTGGTATCCATCGTCGGATGCACATATTTATTGAGTGTGATCTGTATATTCGCATGCCCTAAGATCTCACTCAAACTCTTCACGTCCATGTCATGATCGATACAGTTTGTCGCAAAGGTATGGCGTAATGCGTGAAAATTATATTCTCTGATGGCAATGTCCTTCAAATATCTCTTAAAACGGTTCTGATAAGTTCTTGGCTCCAGGGGCGCTTTGCCGCCGACTACATACTCCTCCTCATGCCGGATCTTATGCAATATCTGCACCGTCCCTCGCGAGATCGGAATCTCCCTGACGGAAAATGCACTCTTCGGCTCTGTTATGAGAAGCGTCGTCCTGCTGCAATCGCCGTCTATTGCCACACGCTGTACCGTCCTGCGCACGTGAATGATCATCTGCTCAAAGTCAATGTCAGACCATTTCAGGGAACAGATCTCTCCTAACCGCAGCCCGGTATAAATACAGAGTAAGATCCCTGCTTTAGACGCGTCCATCTCCTGATGCAGATACCGGAGCAACAATGCCTGTTCCGTATGGTTCATGATCTCTGCCCTTTTTCCGCCGATATGGCCAGGCTTATTTGTTAACTGTATTTTGGGACAGCCATAATTTTCTGCCGCATACTTTAAGATCTGATTGATAACTGCAAGGATACTGTGCTTTAGATTTTGGGAATATTGGATCTTGTCGTTTTGTCTGAATATTCTCTCATTTACAAGACTGTAAGAAATGTCACGGATCGCCGTATTGCCAATCCGATCTTTGATATGTCTTTCATAAAGACCACGATATTTAATATAGGTAGAATATTTTCTTGTCTCTTTGATGCTCTCCAGCCACTTTACGGATACGGAAGTGAAGTCTTGCATTGATTCCCTATTGATTACTGCCGCTTCCTCCCTGCATACATCTGTCACTGCATTTGCTGTTCCTCCTGTTTTTATCTCAGAAACAGACTGTATTTGTCGGTTGATACCCTCCTGCTCTTTCAGTTTCATCTGCAATTTCTCTTTCACTTCGCTGCATGTTTTTCCATAAACGGATCTATACTTACAGGAATTGTCATCTTGGAATACTTTATAGCGCCCTTCCCATCGTCCATCAGTACGCTTACGGATATTAGTCCCATGTTTTGGCATTTTTTGTCTCCTTTCTCTGACCACATTTATGACCACATTAAATTTTAAAATATATTTCCATTGGACTGCAGGGATTTTCATAGCATTTGAAATTTTTCGATATTCTGACAGATGCTGTTCGCAATAGAATATTTGACAGTAAGAGCCGTATCAAGTATAATGTTAAACAGTACCTATAGAGACAGGCCGGAAAATTATTTTACTTTGTATTGATAATTTTTCCTGTTTGTCAATCAAAAAATTTCGCAGAATAATGAATTCTACGAAATTTTTTTCATGCGGAAAAGCAGGTATGCGAACAAACCGTCTACACAAAAAAATGATTGTATAAAAGCGGCTCGTTAAGAGTCTCTCTTATACAATCATTGTCATTACACATGGCCTTTTCTGTACTTCTACCTGTAAATCAAAGCATACGCATAGAACTTATTTGTTTTAATGGTGATCGTTGTAGGATCACTGTCCAAATCGTTATAAACAAACGGCTGACCGCCCTTTGTTACGCAGATCATCTTATACTCCCTGTTCTTCTTATAAACAGCAGACGGGATTTTTATCGTAAATTCCACTTCCTCATCCATGCTGTAGATATTGTCGGAACGTGAGTAAATGTTATATGTCCTTCCGATTTTATAATCCCCCAGGACTGCCTCAAACGACTGAAAACACATAGGACCCTGCATTGCATTCTCTATTGTAATCTGGTAATCATTGTCTTTCGACGGGGTATACCGGACAATTTCTTTCCCCAGGCAGGCGTAACGCTTTCTCTCCTCCGGAGTCTTCGGTTTCCATGGTTCCACAACCGCTATGGTTCCTGAATCCCCCGCAGCCTTACTGCTCTGCAATCTTGCACTATTGTTCTTATTGCCGTCTGCATTACTGCCCGGCTTATTTGCATTGGAGTTATTTCCTGTGTTATTCCCACCGCCTGGCTTATTATCATCACCGTCGCCAGGTTTATTATCGTCATCGGGTTCCGGCGTGTAATTATAATGGATCGTTGCCTTTGACACTGCCTCTGCCGTACCCCCTATTTTGCTTATGCTGTCCCACTGTGCCTTAGTACCGGTAAAGTATATATCTTTCAGCGGACAATCCGCAAATGCGGCTATCCCGATCGTCTTTACACTGTTGGGGATAATGACTGTACTCATACCATGACAGGACGAAAAGGCATTGCTTTCGATGCTTTCCGCTCCCTGTGGAATCTCCACTCCGGCAAGCATCCCGCAATTCATGAACATCCCTTCACCGATGCGGTCTATATTCACAGGCAGCGTTACACCCATTAGCCAGTAACACTCCGCAAACACATGGTCGCCCATTTTTACCTGCTTACTTCCAGGGGCAAACGTGGCGCCTTTTAATGTCGTACATTGAAAAAATGCTGCGGCGCCTACCTCATCAATGCTGGCCGGCAAAGCTATCGTGGGAAGACTCGTGCAGGAGTAGAAAGCCCTTTGCCCAATCTTTTCCACCCCTTCGCTGATCGTTACCGAACTAAGATTCCGACAGCTGTAGAAGGCATCGTCACCAATTGTTTTCACGCTGGCGGGAATGGTCACGGAAATGATCGAAGAACTATGGAAAGCATAGCGGCCAATCGCCGTCACACTGGAGGGAATCTCTACGCTGATGAGATCGCAGTTCCAAAAAGCACAATTACCGATATTGGTAACGCCTTCCTCAATAACAACTTTGCGAATCTGGCTGCTCACATTACTCCACGGCTGTTCTGTGTAACTGCCGTAATCCGGCATAGCTCCCCGGCCGGAGACAGTCAATGTCCCCGCTTTCGTCAACTTCCAGGTCAGGCCTCCTGCAGATCCGTCTGCAAGTAAATCATCAGCACCCGGATCATCCGGCGGCATATATCCTTCCGGATAACGGGTAATATAATGGCTGGTGTTGCTCATCACCCATTCCTTAGAGATCCCCCGTCCCCAATGAACTTTGCCTACATGATCCCCGGTGCTTATGTTTCCTTCGGCAACCACCACACCGGCATCACTCACTTCAAGCACGATTACGGTGTGAGTATCATTGCTTACCCGCAGGATATCTCCGACTTTTATATCCTCATAAGAAAACTCGCCCTCTGCATACATCCTGCCCGGCAGACTGTTAAATGCCGCATCGCTTAGGATAAACGCAAAGGCTACGCAGCCAACGGCGGCGATATTCTGCCCACCGAGGGGACCGCCCTTCCACCGGTAAAAGTTAGGAGATGCATAAGGCTCGTCATCGGTCCATGTCGTTCCTTCCTTATACATATCCAGGTCTTTCAAAGCAATCATAGCCGCATAGGCTTCTGCCGGTGTCGGAACCGTACTGTCACGTCTGATCAGTTCGGCCGGAAGCTCCAGCGGATAGACCTTCCCCTCCTGCACAGTATCCTTCTGCCGGACAGGCGTCTTCTCCTCACTGTCATCCGGATCTTCTGTATCCTCCGGAGTCTCTGCGTCCTCCAGGTTCTCTTCCGGTGGAATTTCTTCCGAGGAAGGGGGATCCTGCATATCAGGCGTTTCTTCTTCACTGCCATCCGGATCTTCTGTGTCCTCCGTGGTTCCTCCCGGAATCACCTCCTGAGAAGGGGGTTCCTGCGTATCAGGTGTTTCCTCTTCACTGCCATCCGGATCTTCTGTGTCCTCCGTGGTTCCTCCCGGAATCACCT
>CANRZW010000007.1 GCA_947644545.1 uncultured Lachnospiraceae bacterium | reverse complement strand
TGGCAGCAGTATTGTATGACGGTTTACAGGAGACAGGAAAATATTGTATAGTATATCTAAGACAGATGGACAATATCCGACTGGCTGTCAGGGTATATCAACGGAAACTATATTGTACCGGAATGAGAATGGGAGGAGTATCTATGGATACAGATCATAACCAACAGGAGATGCAGGAAATCTGGAAAAAATTCAATAAACAGGATAACGGTGCAGGCGGCGTTAAACCCGCGCCGAAACTGACGCCCGAGGAAGAAAAGAAAAGGAACCTTAAGCAGATCGGCCTCTATCTTTTGATCACGTTTGTGCTGACCTATGTTGTGGAGATCTTCGGCATTATGCCCATGGCCAAGAATGCAGATGCGCAGCAGGCTTATATTGTTCAGAGTGTGATCGCCAGTGTGATGTTTCTTCCGGCGCTGGGAGCCCTGCTCACGCGTCTGCTGACGAAAGAGCGACTTACGTTGAGAAGTCTGATGCTTACGATCGACCTGAAAAAGAATCTGCGATATTACGGATTGGTGTGGCTCGGTTTTGATCTGCTGATCCTTTTTGGCGCGGCATTGTATTTCCTGATCTTCCGGGATCAGTTTGATGCCGGAATGGGTTCCATGAAAGCGCTCTTTGAGGCGCAGGGACTGGAATCTACACAGGCGCAGGTACAGCAGGTAGTGGTGGTACAGCTTGCGATGGGAGCGGTGATTGCACCTTTTGCAAATCTGCTGAACTGTTTCGGCGAGGAATGGGGCTGGCGGGGATTTCTGCTGCCGCGGATGATGAAACAGTTTAAGGTGGTGCCGGCCGTTCTTTTAAGCGGGGTGATCTGGGGGCTCTGGCATCTTCCCCTGACCGTTATCGGACATAACTATGGCGTCGATTATGCCGGCTATCCTTTTACGGGAATCCTGGCTATGTGCCTGTTCTGTACTGTGATGGGGATTATCCTGTCCTATGTTACGATCAAGACGAAAAGCTGTATTCCGGCCGTCATGGGACATGGCACCCTGAATGGATTTGCTTCTGCGGGAATTTTGTTCACTTCACCGGAACGCCCCTACAATGTCTTCCTGGGGCCGGCGCCCACGGGATTGATCGGAGGAGCCGGGTTTATTGCAGTGGCGGGAATTCTTTTGTACCTTTTGTATAGGGAAGAAAAAGTGACGGTACAAAATGAAAGTAAAGGCTTGAACGGAGCAGGGGCCGACGCGGCGGAATGGGAGCGGACATGAAAGTTGTATTACAGAACTTGACAAAAAAATTTCCCGGCAGGGGAAAGAAGAACGCCGGGGAGGTGACGGCAGTAAGCGATCTCACCTTCGAGATTCCGGACGGGGAGCTGGTGGGGCTTTTGGGGCCTTCCGGCTGCGGTAAGAGCACTGCGCTCAATCTGATCAGCGGCCTTTTGAAACCGACTGCCGGGCGGATCTTTTTCGGAGAGGACGATATCACTGACCTGCCGCCGGAGAACAGGGGCGTGGGGCTGGTGTTTCAGAATTATGCGCTGTATCCGCATCTTACGGTAAAGCAGAATATTTTGTTTCCGCTGCAGAATCTGAAAGGAAAGGACAAGCTGTCGAGGGCGGTCATGTTATCGAAGACAAACGAGGCGGCCAGGCTTGTACAGATAGATGAGTTGATGGACCGTAAGCCCGGGGAACTTTCCGGCGGGCAGCAGCAGCGGGTGGCTATCGCCCGGGCGCTGGTGAAAATGCCCGGTGTGCTGTTGCTGGACGAGCCTTTATCGAATCTGGACGCCCGCCTGCGCCTCCAGACGAGGGAAGAGATCAGAAGGATTCAGAGGGAGACCGGGATTACCACTGTTTTTGTGACCCATGATCAGGAGGAGGCCATGAGCATTTCCGACAGGATTGTGGTGATGAAAGAAGGGGTGGTACAGCAGATCGGGAAGCCGCAGGCAGTCTATGACGATCCGGCAAACCTGTTTGTGGCCAGGTTCCTTGGCACGCCGCCGATCAATGTGTTTGCCGGGCAGTGCAGGGGCGGCAGACTGTATCTGGGAGAGGATGCCGTGCTTGGCGTTTCGGGCATTGCCGATCAGGAGGTTTATGTGGGCGTGCGGCCGGAGGGCTTTGTACTCTGCGAGACGGGCAGCCTTAGCTGTGAATTTGGCAGCGTGGAGGTGATGGGGCGCGATATCAGCGTGGTCTCCAGGCACGGTGCATCCTTAAATCCGACGGTCCGTTCGATTATCAGTGCGGAGAACCGGGTGGATGCAAAGGATGGTACGGTCAGATTTTCTTTAAAGCCGCAGAAGGTGTTTCTTTTCCGTAAGGAGACAGAGGAGCGGCTCTACGGTGAGATAACAGAGTGATGTAATGATATGTTATTATGGATAGCGGAATCGTGGCTGGATCGCATTGAGACAGTGTCATGATTTTCCGGAAAGGGGTGCGGAAGAGATGAAGAAGAGATGGAGGGACAGCGGCCTTAAGGGATGGCTGTATCTTTTGCCGGCGATTCTTTTTCTGGGGGTGTTTATGGTATACCCCCTGGTTGATGTTTTCGTCTATTCCTTCGAGGAGGGGTACAATTCTGCATCCCAGACGCATTTCGGGATCGGCGCTTACAATTATGCCTATGTGCTGCATGATCCTTATTTCCTGCAGGCAGTCCGGAATACATTTCTGCTGGTGATCATCACGGTGCCGCTTTCTACCGTGATCGCGCTGTTGATCTCTGTAGGGCTTAATGCCATCAGACCGCTGCGGAATCTGTTCCAGACGATCTATTTCCTGCCTTATGTGACAAATACGCTGGCGGTGGGGCTGGTGTTTATGATTCTGTTTAAAAAGACGGCCTACTCGGACGGGCTGATCAATCTGCTGCTTGCATGGTTCGGCGGCGGTTTCGTTGATTTTATCGACGGACCGTACTGGGCGAAGATGTTTGTTTTGTGCCTGTATACGATCTGGGTGGTGATGCCCTTTAAGATCCTGATTTTGACCAGTGCGCTGGCTTCAGTAAATCCGCAGCTTTATCAGGCGGCCAGAGTGGACGGTACTCCGGCGCTCCGGATCTTTATGCGGATCACGCTACCGATGATCTCCCCGATGATCTTTTACCTGGTCATCACGGGCTTTATCGGGGCATTCAAGGCGTACAGCGACGTGGTGGCGCTGTTTGGGACGGATTTAAATGCCGCGGAGATGAATACGATCGTGGGATACGTCTACGATATGCTTTACGGGGACAGCGGCGGATATCCTTCCTACGCGTCCGCGGCGGCGATCCTGCTGTTTGCGATCGTGCTGACGATCACATGTATCAACCTGCTGGTCAGCAACAGGAATCGAAATCATCTGCAGGGCAGATAAACAGATTGAGAAAGCAGGGCGGATGAGCGTAAGACTGTATCAGAAGACGAGGAGAGTCCCGATATGAGTGGTGGCAGAAACTATAGCAATATGAGTAGTGGCAGAGACTATATTAGAATAGAGAAGGCGGCCAAAGCCCGCAAAACCACGGCGAATGCGGTCACGTATTTCCTGCTGGCAGTCTGGGCGGCGATCGTGCTGTTTCCTTTTTACTGGATGCTCTTAACTTCCGTCAAGAGTTACAGCGCCTATAACGCGGAGAGCATTCCGAAGTTTTTTACCCTGTCGCCTACGCTCCAGAATTACGCGGATGCGTTTACGGCGGTGCCGCTGGGCCGCTATCTGCTCAATACAACGATCTTTACCGTGGTGACGACGGCATTGATGCTGGCAGTGATCACGCTGGCGGCTTTCGCCTTCGCAAGGCTCGACTTCCGGGGAAAAAATGTGCTGTTCGTGCTTTTCCTTTCCCTGATGATGATTCCCAGCGAGCTGGTGATCATCACCAATTTCGTCACGATCACCAATCTGGAGATGCGCAATACATTTCCGGGGCTGATCCTGCCCTCCGTCACCTCCGTCTTCTATATTTATCTGTTGAAGGAAAATTTCGAGCAGATACCGGACAGCTTGTACTATGCGGCGAAGGTGGACGGGACTTCTGACTTGAAATATCTGTTTAAGGTGATGATTCCGATCTCGAAGCCGACTTTGATCACGATCACCATTCTGAAAGTGATCGAGTGCTGGAATTCTTACGTCTGGCCGCGGCTGATCACCGATGACGAAAACTATTATCTGGTGTCCAACGGTATTCAGGAGATTCGGGAAAACGGATTCGGCCGGGAGAATATTCCGGCTATGATGGCGGCAGTGGTGGTCATTTCCGTGCCGCTGATCGTGCTGTTTTTGATCTTCCGGAAAAAGGTTATGGCCGGGGTATCAAGGGGCGGAACGAAAGGATAGCCGGCGGGAGTATCAAGGGGCGGAATCAAAGGATAACTGGCGGGAGACAGAGGTCAGGAGGCAGAAGTCAGGAGTGTCTGCGCTGCGGATGATGCAGGAACGGCTTTGAAAAGGAAATGAGTTTGCAAAGGGAATGGATATCGCTATGAAAAGAGGACTTATGAGAAGTCTGTTTGAGAAACGATACAGATATGGAATAAGCGGTCTGCCGGGGGAAGCATACAGACACGGAATAAGCAGAGTGTGTGCGGCGGCGCTTATGCTGTGCGGTTCGATTCTGTTCACCGGCTGTCACGGCAGCGAGGGGATGCGCAGTTTTGCCGTGCCGGAAGAGTTCGATCTTTCCAGAGAATATGAAGTCACTTTCTGGGCCAAAAATGACACCAATAAGAACCAGACGGCCATCTATGAGAAAGCGATCGAGGATTTTGAAGATCTTTATCCGAATATCACCGTGAATCTGCGTCTCTATACGGATTACGGCAAGATCTATAATGACGTGATCACCAACATTGCCACGAATACCACGCCTAATGTGTGCATTACCTATCCGGATCATATCGCCACCTATCTGACAGGCGGCAATCTTGTAGTGCCTTTGGATGAACTGTTTGCGGATGAGCGGTACGGCTCCGGCGGGAGCGAAGTACGGTTCGATGCGCCGCGGGCGGAGGAGATCATCCCGAAATTTCTGGAGGAGTGTTCCTTTGGCGGCCATTACTATGCCATGCCATATATGCGCTCCACAGAAGCCTGCTACGTCAATAAGACTTATGTGGAGGCCATGGGCTATACGCTGCCGGAAACGCTGACCTGGGATTTTGTGTGGGAGGTATCGGAGGCCGCCATGGCGATGGACGGGGAGGAGAATTATCTGGTAAACGGCCAGAGCGTCATGATCCCTTTTATTTATAAGTCCACCGACAATATGATGATCCAGATGCTGCGGCAGAAAGAGGCAGGTTACTCCACGGAGACCGGAGAGATCGCGATCTTCAACGACACCACGGAGGAATTGCTGTATACCATAGCGGAACATGCGAAAAACGGGGCCTTTTCCACGTTTAAGATTTCCAGCTATCCGGCCAACTTCTTCAATGCCGGGCAGTGTATCTTCGCGGTGGATTCCACGGCGGGCGCTACCTGGATGGGGACGGACGCTCCTCTCTCCGATATCAGTGAGGACAAGATCGTGGAGTTTGAGACGGTGGTGATGCCGATTCCGCAGTTTGACCCGGCGCAACCGAAGATGATCTCGCAGGGGCCTTCGGTCTGTATTTTCAATAAGGAGGATCCGCAGGAAGTGCTTGCATCCTGGCTGTTTGCGCAGTATCTGCTCACCAACGAGGTGCAGATCGCCTATGCGGGGACGGAAGGCTATGTGCCGGTCACTTCCAAAGCGCAGGAGTCGGAAGAATACAAGGCGTATCTTGCTGCCTGTGGAGAGGATGAGGCGCACTATAAGGTGAAGATCGAAGCGGCCGGTCTGCTGCTGGATCATATGGAAGACACCTTCGTGACGCCGGTGTTTAACGGTTCGGCATCTCTGCGTGACGCCGCGGGACAGATGATCGAGAATACGGTGAAGTCGGTGCGGAGGAAGCAGACGGTAGACGATGTCTATATGGAAGAGCTTTATGCGGATGTGTCTTCGCTGTACCGTCTGGATCAGATCGAGCGGCAAAACGGCATGACCTCCGGCAGAAGTGATCTGGGGAAGCTGCCGCGGACAGCGGTAATCCTGCTCACCAGTCTCGGTGTGGCGTGGGGGCTGATTTTGCTGTATGTGGGAATCGGAATCGTGAGGAAGAAGAGAAAGGGGTCATAAGTGTTATAACTATTTGTTACTACTGACTATTTTCGCCACTCACCGCTTATATTTATACGAAAAATGAATATCTCACTCCCATTAAAGCGCAAAATAAAGTGCAATAAAATGGAGCGCATAGATTGGTTTCTATACGCTCTGACGCTGTGCTGCTTATTCAGTTGTGATTGTGGTGATGGTTGCTTAAACAGACTGGAAATCGTATCAACTTTGCAGATATTCAATCAGCTTACTTGCATATTCATCACTATGTTCATGTAAATATTGCCCATGCCCATATGTTCAATCTCTACATCTATGACAGCAGGCAGATATTTTTTTTAATAATGTAACACTTTTCCCTGGGTATTGCTCATTTGAACCTCGCCGAAACAGGACAGTTCCCTTGTAACTTTTTATATTTTCAGGGATATTGTAGCAATACATAAATTCACATGCGTTTTTTATAGTAATTGATGTAATGTTCGGATAAAGCATTTCTATAATACTGTTGTTATCTTTGCCCATAACAGCGTCCATCATAAATTTAGGAATTGCTTTTCCGCTTTGAATCCGTTTTATCGCTTTGCAGAAGATATATTCATACGGTTTCGTCAATAATCCCGTATTTGTCAGAAATGCTGCATCTACCTTTCTCCTCATATACTGATTTGTACCTCTGCCAGAATACCACAATCACTTTCACATTTCTATTGCATTTTCATTAAATTTCTTCATCCCCGCAAAGTCCATCATCATCTGACAGGCCTTATAAATCTATTATATTTTTATAGATGGAAATGCATTTTTCCAAGGTATTCGGGTTTGAAATCGTCTATTTTCAATTCAATCGCAACAAGGCATTGTAGTTCTCTATGAAAAAAGATCAGGTCAGTGTAATAATCATTCTTTCCTGCTTGTAGAGGGTATTTTTCATTGTACACTAAAGCAACAAGGAAATGATTGACATATCAGAAATAACGCGTATAATTTATGTCGGAATGAAATTTATATGGCAGAGTAATGTCGTGTAACAGTGAAAATAAAAAAGAAACGGTTACTGTTTACTCTGCACGACACCTTATATAAGGTGAAAAGAGGAGGAAAATTATGAAGAAAATGACAGCGTTACTGATGGCATTCGCGCTTGCGTTCGCATGTGTGGGCTGCGGCTCGGACAATGCAGGTGCGGCAGAGGAAGCAGCACCGGAGCAGACGGCGGCTGAGGATGTGGCAGCGGAAGAGACTGAGACAGAGGAAGCGGCGCCGGAAGAGACAGAGGCAGAGGATGCAGCAGAAGAGGGGACTGAGACAGCAGAAACCGAGAGCGAAGAGCCGGCTGAGGCAGAGAGCGCCGGTACAGAGGAGAAGTCCGAAGGCGTTATGACTTATGCAGAGTATGCGGCAGCAGAGCTTGACACGGAAGTGGTGGTTGAGACCTATGTGCAGGCGAAGCAGTCCTGGTGGGAGGACAAGGCGACTCTCTATACGCAGGATCATGACGGCGCATATTTCATCTATGAGATGGCATGTTCCGAAGAAGATTATGAGAAGCTGACACCCGGTACGAAGATCAAGGTGACAGGTTATAAGGCAGAGTGGTCCGGTGAGGTGGAGATCATTGATGCGACATTTGAGATTGTAGAAGGTAATTACGTGGCAGAGGCTATGGATGTTACCCCTTATCTTGGGCAGGATGATCTGGTGGATTACCAGAACCGTTATGTGTCCTTTAAGGGTATGACTGTTGAGGCGGCAGGCCAGGATGACGCAGGCAATGACGTGGCGTTCCTTTATAAATGGGACGGTTCCGGTCAGGAGGGAGATGACCTTTACTTTAACGTATCCCTTGACGGAGCAACCTACACATTTACCGTTGAATCTTATCTGTGCGACAGCTCGACAGATGTCTACAAGGCGGTGAAGGAGCTGCAGATTGGTGATACGATCGATATGGAAGGTTTCCTCTACTGGTATGAAGGCGCTAACCCGCATATCACAGCGGTACAGGCAGCAAACTAAGTTTACTGGAATCAGTGGAAACGTGCAGGCATTTTGTACTCGGATCTGAGATTCTGCAAAGAGGGAGTTTGTACGATACAGGAAACAAAGAAGATGTCATATACAGCAGCTTGGCTGTATATGGCATTTTTTTATCGGTGTCTTTATGCAAAATTTTAGATTGATCGAAAAAACGTTTATAAATTTGTGAAAATCATATTGCCATTGTGAAAATGATGTGCTATACTTCCAGTAATAAAACAAATCTTGATTCTTAAATGCGCACAGTATACATTGTTTTTTCTTTGTCCTTTGCAGTATTCTGTGTGTGGTCGGGCGGTTCTGCCGAAGATTCACATTTGTTTGGCAGGACGGTTATATATATTCTTTTGTGGCTTTCCTGCGTTAAATTTGTAAACAGGGAGGTCTATCGTGGAAGTGAAGAATGTTTTGGAAATCTATGAGCAGAAGAGAGAACGGGTACAGGAATTCAATCTGACCAATGATCTTTTTGCAGGAAAAGTATTTGAGGATGTGGAGGCCAGCCAGGAGCTTTGCAGTATCCTGATGCAGAAGCCGGGCCTTCGGCTTAGGAGCGTCAGGACACAATATGTGATCAGGAATTTGCAGAGTCATTCGGTGCAGTTGGATTTTTTGGCTGAAGAGGAGATCGGCAATATGATCAACGTAGAATTTCAGATGTACAGTGAGGATGAGCCGTTTAGAAGAACTCGGTATTACACCTCATGTATTGACATGAGCATTCTGGAAAAAGGCAGGGAATACTATGAGCTGCCGGACGTGACGGTACTCTACATTACGAAAAGCGATTTTATTGGCCATAAGAGGGGATCCTATCAGATTCATAGGAAGGCAGGAGGCAAGAGCCAGTCGATTGATGTGGGCAACGGAGTGCATGAGAGATATTTTAATTTGAAGTATTCGACCAAGGATGCGAAGATTGACGAATTGCTGCACTATTTGCAGAATTCGGATCCATTTTATCAGACAGAATCGTTTCCAAGGATCGTGGAGCGGGTAAACTTTTATAAGATTCAGCGAAAGGGAGTGGACATTATGTGTGAGATAACGGATAGAATCAGGAGAGAGGGCAAAATAGAAGGTAGAATAGAAGACATTATGCAATTACTGGAAGAGCTGGGGAAGATTCCGACAAAGATTGCGCAGCGGATCACGCAGGAGACAGATCTTAATGTTTTGGCCGGATGGCATAAATGTGCAGCGGCGGTATCCAGCATATCAGAGTTTGAGGCGAGGATGGCAGGAATTACATCAGAAACAGGAAGCGAACCATACTGAGTCAGGTGCCGTGCAGGCACGGGCACCTGGTGAATGGCCGTGGGGTATTCTGCTTGCTGTGGCAGCCCGGAATTACCAGCGTTCCCTATTTTTGGCAAACTTCTCTGTATATGCCTGCTTCAACTCTTTGGCGGTTATTCCATAGCAAAGCAGTACATCATTGTAGTACATGAGAACATCGGCCAGCTCCTCGATCAGATCCTTTCTTAAAGCGTCGTCTGTGGAGGCGGCTGCGCCGCCGTGCTTCTTCACGATATCAATGACTTCGCCGATCTCACCGACCATCCATAACAGCTTGTTCTGTCCTGTTTCCGGGCAGATGGGTTCCCATCTATGCTTATATTTGTCCTGCAGGGCTCTTTGCATTTCCATCATTTCGTTTATGCCAAAATCGTCCATCTTGCGTTCCTCCGTAAATGCCATTTGTGGTTACCTGGTCTCTGAATGGGAATCGCAGTTATTGCAGCAAACGGCATGGCGAATTATGATTCGTGATATATTAATACGAACCGGTATCCGGGGTAGTTGTATGCGGTTTATCTTCCAGGACATTGTTAAGTTCATCTATGCCATTCTGGTACGATGCGTTTATCTCCTGATACAGTTTGTTATAGAATGCAGCGGCAATATGCTGCCGCTCTTTGGCGATGGCCGTAGCTTTTTTTGTATAAAAGCTGGAATATAAATTTTCCAGTTTATACTTATATTCCTGAAAGAAAGATGGCGTGCTGTCATTTTCGCCTGTCGAAATGACTCCGTTTGGCAGCACAGAATATAATGGCTCGGAAACGATGCCTTTATAAAGCAGTGTCCTTGCAATGCCGATCGCTCCTGCGACATCTAATTTATCGGCGTCAAATAATATTTTTGCCTCTAAACTTTGAGGAGGGTCCTCTTTTCTGTAGCTGTGTGTCCTGATGCACTGTTTTACCTGTTCTGCAAAGAATGTTTCAAAGCCATGGGTTACAAGAAATTGACAGGCTTTTTCGCTTCCCACGATTGCATGACATAAAGCGGGATTTTCAAATTGTTCTTTTCTTCCGATGTCATGTAATAGACACGCCGCGATCAGGACGTCATAATTCACATCCTTTTCGGTCTTCGCAATCTCCAGTGCATTGTACAATACACGATATATATGCTCCTTATCATGGGCGGCATCGTCCATTGAGCAAAGCATATATTCTTCCAGCAGACAATAGGTTTCTCTGTTCATATATACCTCCTTGCAAAGAGTCTTCCTGTTATGGCCGTGGTTTTCTGAGCGGGCATTCGGATACGCTGATCTTATCTTTGAGTACACCCAGCCCGCAATCCTCCAGATAGTCCTGCAGGATGGGCAGGGATTGGGAGGAGGTGGGACCGATGATGATCTCGCCAACCAGGTCGGACAGGCTAAGATCCAGTTCGCCGCACATCTTACAAAGATCAAGCGGATAATATTTTTTGATTCGCTCCGAAGATACGTGGTACTTTGGTTCCATGGTAAAACCGCATTTTGCAGATGAGCCGGCCGGATGGTTGACCATCTGGTCAATAAAAGGCGATACCACGAGGCGGACTTCCCTTTCGCTTGCAAAAGAGGGATGCTTGAAGGCGGCGGATTGCAGCCAGGCGTCGTTCATCAGATTCTGCAGGGAGGGAAAGCAGGCCGAGAAAGTATCCGCATCTTTGACCATTTCATAGAAATCGTCTACGAGCCGGTGTTCCCGCATGTCGGTCTGATAGTATACTTTCTGGAGCGATATGACGCCTCCCACCATCTTCTGCATCAGGTCTTCGTGGAAGGCGATGCAGACGCCCTGTCCGAGATAGCCGTACCGCTCCCACTGTGCGGCGTCATCCCGGTATTCGGAGAAACAGGCCGCATAGGCGGAATAATGGAATTCTTCTTCCAGCTCTTTCTGAAAGAAGGCTTCGATTTCGCGGCATTTATCATGCGCTCCGCTCTGCGCAAGCCTCTCGGTCACAGCTTTGCATATGCCGTTCATGAAAAGCCGCATCTCGGAAGCATCGTTCATATTCAGGATATTATTGAGCCGCAGTTCAGCACAGCGGATGATGCCGTCGAAAGCGGCAAAGGTGGTGTAGTGGTAAAGCATGTGGCGCCTCCATAGAATGATGTATAAAGGACTGACTGGTTAAACGAGGAATGGCTCTAATAAGATTACAGACCCCATAGGACAAAAAAGATTCCGGACAAAATAGGCAATGCCATGGCAATAATTTCTTTCTTCCGGGGTTATTAATAGTATTGTACTCTCTTTTTTGTATGGACACAACTTTTAAAACATAATAGAATTAAGAACAAAAGCAGATGTTGAGTTACTTTTCAAAGGCAACAGTTCAAACAGATTGGTGTATTTATTGCACTGATGGTACGAAAGGGTAGAGGTAAATGACAATGAAAGAAAATGTAAAAGTGTATGTAACCGAAAAAGTAAAGGATCTCATCAATGCATCGACCTGTTGCGCGGAGGCGAAGGCAGTGGGGCAGAATTGGCTGGAGGCGTTGGGCACCGAGCAGGAGGCCGAGGCTTCGCAGAAGCTGATCGCCGAGCTGGAGGCGGACATTGTGACGATCGATGGACTGATCGCTTTTGCCGGATCCGAGATGGGTGCGCAGGTATTCGGGGTCGAGAAGGCGAAGGAAGTACTGGCGCATGCCGAGGAGATCAAAGAAGCAGGAGCAAAGTACTGCGACTGTCCTGCATGTGTGGCATGTCAGGCAATTCTGGAGAAGAAGGATGATTTTACCGGAATCTGATTTTGAGCATACGCTGATACTATAGGGAAGAACTCCTCAATCGCAGAGCAAAATCGGAGTATTTCTTCGGAAAACTCCTAAATGCTGCTCGCGTTCTCAACGCAAAGCGCTTCGGAATGGAAGTAAATATGGAACAGATAAATAGGAAAATAAAAGATGCGGCAGAAAGACTATGTGAAGATTGGGCCGGGCGTGATCAGTTTAGCGGTGTATGCATGATAAAATGTAAGGGACATACCGTATTTTCAGGGGCGTATGGTTTTGCTAACCGGGCATTTAAAATACCCAATAGAATCGATACGAAATTTGATACGGCGTCTATTACGAAATTGTTTACGGCAGTGGCCGTTCTGCAGCTGGTGCAGGAGAAAAAACTGAAATTGTCAGACTACATAACGCAAATGATTGACTTGGAGGGAACGGAAATTTCTCCTGACGTTACAATAGAGCAGCTGTTGAACCATACATCCGGTATTCATGATGATGCGGAAGAGGAGGCGGGAGAACAATATTCTGCACTTTTTGTCGCATCACCTAATTATGCAATTAAGGAATGCAAGGATTTTTTGAAAAACTTTGCTTATAAGAAGCCTAATTTTGAACCGGGTTCGGACGTCCGGTATTGTAACTGCTCCTATGTTTTGCTGGGACTTGCAATCGAAAAGATCACAGGTAAAAGCTATCGGGAATATGTGACGGAAAATGTGTTCCGGAAAGCGGGAATGAGAAATACTGCTTTTCTGTCAATGGATTTTATCAATGAAAATACGGCAGAAGGTTATCTGACTCTGTACAATGAAGACGGAGAAACGGTCGGATATAGGAAAAACATTTACTGCTTTCCGCCTATGGGAACGCCGGATGGAGGGGCGTATACAACGGCGGAAGATATGAACCTTTTTCTGACCGCGATACAAAAGAAGATTCTGCTGGATGATACACATGCAAAACTGCTTCTTACGGCCCACTGCCCATATACACGGGAAAAGGAATGGTGGGGGATTCCCGGATTATATGAAAGAAACGGTTATGCATTTGAGTTTCTTTTCCTGCCGGATAGGGAAGAGCCTTTCTGTATCTATAAAGACGGGCAGAATGACGGCGTTGCCGCCAGATTTAACTATTATCCTAAAGAAGACATATCTGTGACAATCTTGTCTAATCAGGATTGCGACGTGTGGGATATGACAAAGCAGATACAGAGGGAAATATATAACATGTGTTATTTAGAGTGATCGTCCATTGGCACTTTATTCCCGCGAGCAACGAGCCGCATGGCCATTCATGCTGTGAAAGTCAGAGACTTTCATAATAATATGTTAAGATCGTCTGACATCATGGGGATCTTCCGTTGTAATAGATGGTTATACGCTTGGTATAATAGAATTTGACTATGGCTAAAAGATACCCTGTGCAGTCTTTTGATTGTATGGGGTATTTTCGGATCATACCTGTTTTTCTTCCATTCCGAAGTGTTTTATGTTGAGGATGCGGGCAGAAATATCCGGCAGAGGCATTGTGGTCGGAGCAGCCAGGGGGTAAAATGGAAGCAGGTATAAATTTGATATGTATAAGTTAGGAGGAATGATCATGGCAAACGGAAGATTTGAATTTAACTCAGATTGTTTGAGAAGGATGGTGAATTTCCATATTGTGCTCCCAAACGATCTGCCGAAAGAATGGACGGCGGACAATCCGCACTACAAACGTCCGATGAAGACTTTGTTCCTGCTGCACGGTTATACCGGGAACAGTATGGACTGGATGACGGGAAGCGCGGTCTGTGAGCTGGCGGGGAATTATAACCTGGCGGTGGTGTGTCCTGCCGGGGAGAATTCTTTCTACCTGGATGGCCCGGAGACAGGGCGTAAGTATGCAACCTATGTGGGAGAAGAGCTGGTGCAGTATGTGCGTAAGACGTTCGGACTGGCGGAGCGGATGGAGGATACGTATATCGGCGGACTGTCCATGGGCGGCTTTGGTGCGATTCATACCGCGCTGCAGTTTAACCACAATTTTGCCAGGGCATTCGCACTGTCTTCGGCGTTGATCGTACACGAGGTTGCACATATGCAGCCGGGCAGCGGGAATCCGGTAGCCAATTACGAGTATTACAGGCTGATGTTCGGAGAACCGGATAAACTGCTCACAAGCATCAACAATCCGGAAGAACTGATCCGGAGGCATCAGGCGGCGGGTGACAGGATACCGGCGATCTTCATGGCCTGCGGGACGGAGGACGGACTGCTGGAAAACAACCGGGAACTTCGCGATTTCCTGCAGGAGAAGGGCGTCGAGCATGTTTACCATGAGAGTCCGGGTATTCATAACTGGGTTTTCTGGAATCAGTATCTGGAGCCGGCGATCCAGTGGATGCTGGAAGTCTGCGCGCCTGCAGATGGACTTTGATGAATGGTAATGGAGCGAAGTGAGAGAATGTTCAAAAGACGGGAGCTCTCAGACAAGTTCGCTTGTTTTTGGATTTGAGATTCCGTGATGCGAAATTATTAGGGGCTTATATGAAAAAATACGACGTGATCATAATCGGTTCAGGAGCCGCGGGAATGATGGCGGCCTGGAAAGCGGCCAGGGCAGGTCTTTCCTGTGCGGTATTGGAAAAGGGGAACAGCATCCTATCCAGCAACGCGGCCCGCTGCGGCGGTCCGGCGCTGGCGGACACGAGACTGCAGGAAAAGGAAGCTGCGACCGTCACGGTAGAGCGGCTTTTTACTTATATGTATGAGTTTTCCCGGGGGACGGTTCATGCGGGGCTGCTGCGCAATGCGATCGCCAAAGGCCGTGAGGTGGAAACCGCGCTGCAGGAGGCAGGAATTGAAATGATGTTGCTGGAAGATACCTATGGGGTAGGCTTCCGGGCCAGACATTTCTTCCTGACGCCTGTGCAGCAGAGATGGCAGCGGCTGCAGAATCTGCTGGAGAGCCTGGGCGTGGAGATTATCCTGCAGACGGAAGCAAAACGCTTACTGCAGGATGAAAATGGAACGGTTAAGGGCGTGGCGGTGAGAAATCTGGCAGCGGACAGAGAGGAAGAATTTGAAGCCGGCAGCGTACTGATCGCCACAGGCGGGTATCTTGGCAATGAGGAGATGATCAGGGAACATCTGGGAGACATCCATATAGGTGCACTGGGCAGCAGGCTCAGCGACGGTGCGGGCATCCGCATGGTTCTTAAGGCGGGTGGTCTTTTGGACCGCAACTGGGGAGTCTGCACCAATGAATTCGGCGGATATCACTCGAGGATGAAAGGGAGATCTTCCTCCAATATGTATTTTGCCATCGGCGGCGGTCTTCTGGTAGACCGCAATGGGCGGCGCTTTATGAATGAGCAGAGGATGTCCGATAAACCCCTGTCTCTTGGCGGGGAGAGTACCGTCAGAGAAGGGCATTATTATGCGGTATTGGATGACGATTATTATCATTCTCTGGATCGAGGAACGCTCTATGACTATTACGGCAGACCCGAGGAATGGCATGCAGGCCGGACCGTTCACGACCGTCCGCAGAACCACAGGGAGGAGGATCTGGAGAAGGATATTGAACAGGGCTGCGCCGCAAAGGCGGATACGCTGGCACAACTTGCCGAAAGCTTCGGACTGTCCTGTTTGCCGGAGACGGCAGCGGAATATAATCAGATGTGCAGTCAGGGCTGTGACAGCCGCTTTGGGAAGGCGGCTTATCTGATGAAACCTGTTCAGAAAGCGCCGTTTTATCTGTTTGCATATGAGCAGAGCGCCTGGTGTACCATCGGCGGCGTGAAGACGGATGAATACTGCCGTGCGCTGACGCCTGCCGGCAGCGTGATCGAAGGGCTGTATGTGGCGGGGATGGATAACGGAAGCTGCTATTGCGTGCCTTATTATGATAATGAAGGAGCGGCTGTGGGATGTGCTTTTACAACCGGGATGGTAGCAGGGGAACATATGGCGGCCTATGTGAGGAAGCGGAACCTTTGATATAACATACGGCGGCCTGTTGTGGCCTGGCCTCTTTTTGTGTATACTATAGGAAACGCCATAAGGAAAAGTCTATGGTGGAAGAGTCTATGGAGGAAGAGGCATGTATTATTTGAATACGAATGCACAGATCATATTGTTCCAGGATACACTGAACAGTGAGATTTATGTGGATAAGAGTATGCTGATCGAGAAAATATCGCCTATGATCCGGACAAACAGTAAGTATATCTGTATCACCAGGCCGCGCCGGTTTGGCAAGACGGTGAATGCCAATATGCTGGGGGCGTATTACACAAAAGGATATGATACGCATACTCTTTTTGCAAAATTAAAAATTGCCGGTTCAAAGGACTTTGAAAGCCATATCAATAGGTATAATGTGATACATATTGATTTCAGCAGCATGCCCGATTTTTGCGATCAATATCATGTTTATATAAAAAGCATTGTCAGAAAACTGCAGGAAGATCTGCTTGAAACGTATCCTGCACTGGCAGGAAGAGAGTTTACCGGAGTCAGTGAAATGCTGCAGGCCACAGGTGACTCGTTTATTTTTATTCTTGATGAGTGGGATTCCATTTTTTATGAAAATTATATCGCCAGTGAAGATAAGATTCATTTTATGAAGTTTTTGAAAGCCTTGTTGAAGGATAAACCGTATGTAGATCTGGCATATATGACGGGCGTGCTTCCGATCGCCAAATATTCCAGCGGGTCGGAACTGAATGTATTCTGGGAATACAATTTCATGAATGACCGCACCTTTGAGGAGCAGTTCGGACTGACGGAAGACGAGGTAAGGGAACTGTGCGGCAGATATCAGAATATCAGCTATGAAGATCTGGAATGGTGGTATGACGGTTACCGTATGGGCGACGGCAGGCATTTATTTAACCCGCTGTCCGTCAACAGGGCGCTGACTGACGGGCATTGTCAGAATTATTGGACAGAGACAGGCCCCATGAATGAAGTTGCGGATTGTGTGGAGCATAACGTGGATGAAGTGCGGGAGGACATTGTCCGCATGGTCTCAGGCCTGCCGGTCGAGGCTGATCTGACTGGTTACAGCGTCATTGAACAGGAGATGAACAGCAGGGACGAGATTCTGTCAGCTATGGTAGTATATGGTTTTCTCCTGTATCATGACGGATTTTTGAGCATCCCGAATCATGAACTGATGGAAAAATATCAGGGAGTATTAGCGCGGGAAAGCATGGGAGCAGTCAAGCAGATCGTGGACAGCTCCAAAGAAATGCTGGCGGCAACTCTGGCGGCTGATGCGAATAAAGTTGCGGCTGTTTTGGAAAGCGTACATGACAGAGAGATACCGTTTTTGGAATATAATGACGAGAATGCATTGTCCTGTGTGATCACTCTGTGCTATCTGTATGCGCGGAGAGACTACCGGGTGGAAAGAGAAGCAAAAAGCGGGAAAGGCTACTGCGACTTTATATTTTTGCCCAAAAAGTGCGGGAAGCCGGCGATCATTCTTGAATTAAAGGTCGATGATACTGCAGATAACGCGATAAGACAGATAAAGCAGAAGAACTATATGCAGAGAACGGAAGAATACAAAGAGGTACTGCTCGTCGGAATCAGTTATTCCAGAAAAGAGAAAAAGCATCAGTGTCTGATCGAAAGATTGTCAGAGGGAGATTGAATATGGCGAGAACGATTCGGATCGGCGGACAGGACTTTGAGAGGATCAGAGTAAACAATAATTTCTATATCGACAAGACCGATTTTATCAAAAAGTGGTGGGAGGCGGAGGACGATGTAACCTTGATCACGCGCCCGAGACGGTTTGGCAAGACGCTGAATATGAGTATGCTGGAGCAGTTTTTTTCCGTGAAGTATGCCGGACGCGGAGAGCTGTTTGAAGGGCTTTCCATATGGCAGGAAGAAAAGTACCGGCAGATGCAGGGAACCTGGCCGGTGCTTTCCATCAGCTTCGCGCGGGTCAAGGAGAATACCTTCAGAGAGGCAAGACGGAGTATCTGCAGGATCATTGAAGAGCAGTATAACAAGAATGAGTATCTGCTTAAGGGTGATCTGCTCAATGAGAAAGAGCGGGCGTTCTATCAGGAGGTTACCGCCGATATGTCGGATAGCACGGCGGCGTCGTCTCTGCGGGCAATGGCGGATTTCCTCTGCAAATATCATGGGAAAAAGGCGATCATTCTTCTGGATGAGTATGACACGCCGATGCAGGAAGCGTATGTGAGCGGATATTGGGAAGAGATGGTGGCTTTCATAAGAAGCCTGTTTAATGCTGCGTTTAAAACAAATCCTTATCTGGAGCGGGCGATGCTGACAGGGATTACCGGAGTCAGTAAGGAGTCAAATTTTTCTGATCTGAATAATCTTGAAGTAGTGACAACGGCCACGGAGAAATATGAGGAATGCTTTGGATTTACGGAGAAGGAAGTTTTTGCGGCTTTGGAGGAGTATGGGCTGTCGGATCAGAAGCAGAAGGTCAAAGACTGGTACGATGGTTTTACGTTCGGAGAAAAGAGCGATATCTATAACCCATGGTCAATTATCAATTATCTTGATGAAAAGAAAGTCGGTGCTTACTGGGCCAACACCAGTTCCAACAGTCTGGTGGGAAAGCTGCTCAGAGAAGGAGATGCGAATATCAAACAGGCATTTGAGGATTTATTGTACGGCGGAAAGATCAGTATGGAGATTGATGAGCAGATTGTCTATAACCAGTTATCTGCGAAGAAGAATGCGGTTTGGAGCCTGTTACTTGCCAGCGGCTATCTGAAGGTGGTGAGTACGACGCTGATGGAAGAAACAGGGCGTACCTACTATGATCTGGCCCTGACCAACAGGGAAGTCACTCTGATGTTTGAGATCATGATCCAGGACTGGTTATCCGGGAGCGGGGATTATAATGACTTTATTAAAGCGCTCCTGCAGGATGACGTGGATGCCATGAATGAGTATATGAACAGGGTGGCTTTCGACTCTTTCAGTTATTTTGATACGGGAAAGAATCCGGGAAGGACAGAGCCGGAGAAGTTCTATCATGGATTTGTTCTGGGGCTGATGGTGGATTTATCGGACCGCTACCTGCTTAGATCCAACCGGGAGAGCGGCTTCGGCAGATATGATGTGATGCTGGAACCGAAGCGTGCCGGGGATGACGCTTTTATTCTGGAATTCAAGGTTTTCCAGCCAAGGAAAGAGAAAGACCTGGAAGACACGGTGGCTTCCGCACTGGCGCAGATAGAAGAGAAAGGGTATGCCGCGGAATTACTGGAGCGGGGGATTCCGGCAGAGCGTATCCGCAGGTATGGATTTGCATTCTGCGGGAAGGAAGTGCTGATCGGCGGGGGAAGGTAAGTTGACAGCAGGGGAAAAAGAGCGTAGATTTGCAGTTCATATATCTAATTTCTTTTTGGCAGAAAAGCAAAGGGAACTCATTGAAAAAGGGGTCTTCTAGCATGAAAAGGTATATTATATTTGCAGGCGTGAATGGAGCCGGTAAATCTACACTATATCATTTGAATGAAAGTCTTGCCGAGGGAACGGTACGGATCAATTATGACGAAATATTGAAGAGAGAATATGGTGATTGGAGCAATCCGGAGAATCAGGTTAAGGCTATGTTTGATGCAAAGTAAATGATAGATAGCTGTCTGCAACAGGGAATATCGTTTAATCAGGAGACAACTTTAGTCGGAACGATGAAGACGATCAAGAAAGCGAAAGCATTGGGATATTTTGTGGATATGTATTTTGTAGGAGTAGAGAACGTGGAGATTGCGATTAAGCGAGTGGCTGATCGTGTCAGACTTGTTTCTTTTTCCAATGGGAATGCTCAATCTGGACATCACGAATTGAGTGACAGCTGGTTCAGGCGTTTGCTTCATGAAAATGAGTAGAAGTCAGGAAAACTATTTTGAAATGGAAATGTGGAGGGATTTTCTGTGGAGGGGATCAAGGCGTTTACGATCATGATGAAGGATACCGCAGTCCTGCGGGTTGATTTTGATACGCTGTGCTATGAAGTGTTAAATGAAAAATATCTGCCCTATCCGATCAAGGGAAAACTGCAGAAGATACCGTCTCCGGACACCATTAAGACCGCTTATGATATGTCGCAGTCCCTGCTTGCCGTCCGTAAGAATGAGGAGGCGGTAGTCAGCTGGCTGACGGGGCGGGTGTTGCTGCTTAGCCGGGCCAATGCCAAGTGGATCTATAACCTGTTCCACTTTGAACAGACCGGGACGGCCGAGCAGCATATGAAGATTGCCATGGTATGTCGGGCGGTTTCCGCGCTGGATCCGTATTGGCTGAAGTTCGATGATGACGGGGAGATCAGCTGGAGCAGTGTGGACGTGAAGCGCAATCCGCTCAACGAGATCGTCGCGCAGGTGGCGCTGCACGGGAAGTCCCTGACATTTCAGGGATCTCCGGTGACGCCGGAGCTGACGACAAACGGCGCCTATGCCAAGGCGTGGAGGCGGCATGAGGACGGCAACTTGTGGTTGTATAAGCTGGGGGCAAACGGCAGTACGGAGTCCCGGATTGAGGTGATGTGCTCCAACCTTCTGGATAAGATGAATGTGGAGCATGTGCATTACGAAGCCGGGCAGGATGAGGATCAGTATGTGTGTATGTGTCCCTGTATGACGACGGAGAGGGAGGCTGTCCTGACCGGGATGGAATTTATCTCTTACTGCAATGTCAACGGTATCGATGCGGATGTCCGGATGATGGAGATTGACGGGGAGAGCATTTACAAAATGTGGATCGTGGATTTCCTGATCAGCAACCGTGACAGGCATGGGCAGAACTGGGGCTTCTATTATGACACGGAGACGATGGAGATTCTGGGCTGTCATCCGTTGTTTGACCATAACAACGCTTTCGATATTGACTTTATGCGGGATATGGATGCGCCTTACCAGTTTGGGGAGATGACGATCAGGCAGGCGGCGAAGAAAGCGATGGAGAAGGTGGATTTTCACTTTACGGCTCCCATTACCAGAGCAGATTTTATCACGGACAGGCAGTATCAAAGTTTCTGTAAAAGGGCAAAGTGTCTGGGGCTTAAGATGGAGTAGAAGAATAAGGTATGCTAATGCAGGAAAATAAATATGTAATGATGAAATAGAAGGGAGTTTATACAATGCAGCAACTGTCAAAGGAAGTCACAAACTTATTTTCGTATCTGAGCGCCGGCGTATCGGCCTATCATGTAGCTGCCCACAGCCGGCAGCTTCTTTTGGAGGTAGGATTCGAGGAGCTGGCGTTGAAAGAGACGTGGAAGCTGGAAAAGGGCGGGCGTTACTTCTGTATGCCCTTTGGTACGACGCTCTATGCGTTTACGATCGGCAGTGCGTGTGAGCTGGCGAACGGGATTCACATCGGCGGCGCCCATACGGATTTCCCGGCGATCAAGATTAAGCCAAGGCCGGAGATTTTCACCCAGGGATATATGCAGTTAAATACGGAGGTGTATGGCGGACCGATCCTGAATACGTTCTTTGACAGGCCGCTTTCCCTGGCCGGCAAGGTGGTGACCCGCGGGGAGCGTTACGACAGGCCGGTAAGCCATTTGGTAGATTTCAAGGAACCGGTGCTGTATCTGCCGAATCTGGCAGTGCATATGAACCGGGAAGTGAATGAGAAGGGTGTACCTATCGATAACCAGAAACATCTTTTGCCGCTGCTTGGCACTATAGGAGAGGAATTGAACAAGGAAACCACATTTACGGAATTGCTGGCAGAGAGATTCGATCTTAAGAAAGAGGACATTCTGGATTATGACCTGTGTGTCTACAATACCGAGCAGCCTTATCAGGCAGGTATCACGGGTGAGTTTATCTGCGCGCCGCGGCTTGACGATATTACTTCCGTCTGTGCGCTGGTGCATGGCCTGATTGGAAGCGATAATGCCGATCGCGTCAATCTGGTATGTCTTTTTGATAATGAGGAGATCGGCAGTCTCAGCAAGCAGGGGGCGGATTCCCAGCTGCCGGCCGTTATCATCCAGAAAATATGGCAGGCTTTTGGTAAAAGCGCGGTAGACTGCATGGCGGATATCACAGACGGCATGATGCTCTCTGTAGATGTTGCCCACGCTTACCATCCGAACTATCCGGGAAGTCAGGATATTACCAATTACCCGGTACTCAATCAGGGATTTGTGTTAAAGACGGCCAGCAACCAGAGCTATTCCTGGGATCCGGAAATCCTTGGCGCAGTGATGGCGCTCTGCGAAGAGAAGGAGATTCCTTATCAGCGTTTTGTGAAGCATTCCAACACAAGAGGCGGCGGGACGATCGGCTCCATCATTTCCTCGCATTTGCCCATGAAGACGGCGGATCTGGGCGTGGGTCTGCTGGCAATGCATTCTTCCTGCGAGATGATGGGAGCGAAGGACCAGGCGGCGTTGGAGCGGTTTGCGCGGGCGTTTTTTGCCATATAGGGAATTTTACGCAGGTGGATAGGAGGAGCCAGCCATGTGGCAGTGGGATGTCTGGTTGCCTTTCCGGCGGTTCTGATTCTTGTGTTTTTTGTGGAAGGAATCAGAGTGATCAGACATGAAGGAGTCAAACCGTCGAATCTGTTATCCATCTTATTTTCGGTTCTGCTGTATGGCTATCTTGCTATCTGGCCGACGGTAGGAAATCTGCAGAAGAATACGCCGGGTACCTGCGTCTGACCTGGAAGAAACATGCGCTAGTGATCGGCGTGGTGGTGCTGATCGCGGTGCTTGGTGCAGTGGGACGTTCATAGGCATCTGCTTGTTGTGATTTCATGCGGCGGCATACGATAGAACAGGATAAACTTATCATTAATTTGGAGAAAACATATGACGATCAAAGAGATTCTAAAGAGAGAGGAATACGAACATATCTCAAGATTTTCCAGGGAGGATATAGACTGGATTAACAGTAGAATAAAAGTCCGAATAGATGGAAAGCCGGGAGTGGAATGCATTGTCCGCGGAAAGAATAGTGACGGTGACTTTTTTGAGTTGACGCCGGAAGAGATTATAAGACAACATTATGCCCGTATGCTGTTAGAGAAATATAACTATGAGAAGGAGCAGCTTGTGTTTGAGCCGTATGTTTACTATGCCGGCAGGGAGCATGTGCGCCGCAAAAGAGCCGATATCGCTGTCACGAATAAGGAGAATAAGAGTAAGATCGACATCGTTATTGAGGTGAAACGTCCTGAGGTGAAGGATGAGAATGCTTCCCATGAGGGAGAAGCGGCGACGGCATTTCAACAAATGCAATCATACTGCAGAGCTTTACAGCCTAAAATAGGGGTAATTGTGAATGGCGATAATCTGCAGAAATTCTATAGCGCGCCGAACTTTGATGAGGAACTTGCAATAGACACGTTTCCGTATAACGGAGAGGATATAGATGAGTGGAAGGAAAAGCAGAGGGTTACCGTCAAGCAGCTGATGTTGAGAGACCGGCTGCAGACGGAAGCGCTCAAGGATATCATATTAAAAGTCGAGCAGAGATTTGGCGCAAATGATTCCAGTGATAAGGCGTTTGAAGAAATATTCAAGCTGATCTTTATCAAGCTGTATGATGAAGTGCTTTCCAGTGATGATGCCGATACGATTGCCTTTGAGAGAAACAGAAATCATAAGGAGTTAAAGGAAATAGACGATACGGGATTCCGTGTGATGATGTTTCGGGCGAAGGATAACGATTCGCCGGATGACATCTTTAACAGGCTGTCCGGGTTATTCAACGAGGCTAAGACGATGTGGCCGGGTGTCTTTGCGGACGATGCCGTACTTGACATGCAGAAAGCAACTGTCAAATCATGTGTGAAGGAGCTGCAGGATGTCAAGCTCTTCAATTCCAACCTTGAGGTTGTGGACGACGCCTTTGAGCATCTGGTCAATCAGAATCAAAAGGAAGGAATGGGACAGTATTTTACACCGAGATATGTGATAGATATGTGTGTCAAAATGCTGAATCCAAAACCGCATGAGAAGATGGTCGATACTGCGGCGGGGAGCTGCGGTTTTCCCATGCATACGATTTTTCATGTCTGGAAACAGCTTAATCCTGCGGCTTTCAATCTTTTTACAACCAGAAAAAGAACGCAGGCAGAACTTGCCTATGTACGGAATAATGTATTTGGAATTGATTTTAGTGAGAAAAGCGTCCGCGTAGGCAGGATGTTGAATATTATAGCCGGGGATGGACACACAAATGTACTGGAACTGAATTCTCTTGACTATCCGAACTGGACGAAGGCTTATATCAGTGACAGGAAATGGACTGCGAAATACAACGAAGGGTTTAGACGGCTTGAGAATTTGAGCGTTAAGCCGGGTGCAAAAAAGGATAAGGATAAGTATGGCGCGTTTTCCTTCGATGTTCTTATGGCAAATCCGCCTTTTGCCGGTGATCTGGATAACAGGGAGCAGATTGAATATTATGATCTGGGCTATAACGCGAACGGCAAATTGCAGAATAAGATCGGCAGAGACATTCTTTTCATCGAAAGGAATCTGAAGTTTTTGAAACCGGGCGGGCGTATGGCGGTTGTTCTTCCCCAGGGCCGCTTTAATAATTCCGGGGATAAGATAATCCGGGATTATATCTCAGAAAGATGTCGGATTCTTGCCGTTGTTGGCCTGCATGCCAATGTGTTTAAGCCCCATACGGGAACCAAGACAAGTGTTCTTTTTGTTCAAAAATGGACGAAGGCTAATGATGAATTTCCTGACATCTGCCCGAAGCCGCAGCCTGATGAAAACGGTAAAATTGATTATCCTATTTTCTTTGCCACGATGCAGGAACCGAGCAAAGATAATTCGGGAGATAAGATCTATGTAACGGAAACCTATGTGACATGGACGAGTTATCAGTATATCACGGAAGAGGTCTATATCAGAAAATCCGACGGACAGCGGATTACAGAGAAGGAATATGCCGCAACGGACAAAAAGGGCGATTATAAGAAGAAAATAATGGAATCGAAGAAGGTAGAAAGTCATGTGGCGGAAAACGGTTCCGAAGATTTTATCAAGGACTTATTTATTGCAAAGTATGGGCAATTAGATTCACACCGGAAATGGATTCTGAAGAACAGTAAGTTTGTATGGAAAAGAAAATCAGATTCCGGCAAGTATCCTCCGGAATTGTCGATGAAAGAATTTCTTGCATTGTCAGATGAGGATGCGGTGCTTTACAAAGAGATGCCGGTTATCGGCCAAAATAGAAATCCGCTAATCTCACTGGAAGAATATGAGGCACTGGATAAACGGATTCAGAAATATTATCTTGTGGCAGAAGAGGTGACGGAAAGAACGGAACGGGTGAAAGATACGCATGGACATATTTTTGTCAAACATGATCTTTTTAATCATGATCCGGATCTTGACAATCCGAATCCCAATCATATGTACAGTCAGGATGGGATTGCGGAAGCCTTTGCCGAATTTGCAAAGAAGGAGGGTCTGAGTTTTTTTCCATGAGCCCATGTATGGATTCCTTTGATGAAGTTAAGTATAAAGAATTGATGGATGGGCATGAATGTTGTGAAGTTCTATTAAGTGAATTGGATCCTACGAAGCGGCTGGATGCTGAATATTATGCGAAAGAATATATTTATGAAATGGAGCAGCTGCAAAAAAGGAGACATTTTGCATTAAAAGAACGATATAAAGTGACTGACGGAGAACACGGCTCGGTTGAATACCTGGATAACGGAGTGCGGTATCTCACGGCGGAAAACATAAAAAAGGGTTTTGTTGATCTTACAAAAGTGCGTTATGTCAGTGTGGCGGTAGACAAACGCAATGCGCGCGCCAGCGTCAGGGCAGAGGATATTCTGATTTCCATTAAAGGGACGCTGGGATCGGTGGCCGTAGCGACAAACGACTTGCTACCCTGCAATATGAATCGAGACGTTGCGGTCATTAAGCCATTGTCACCGGAGCTAAAGGCGAATCACTTTCTGGCGCTGTTTCTGATGGGGAAATATGGGGCGTTACAGTCCAGGCGAGGCGGCTCCGGTGGCGTTCAGCAAATGATCACATTGGGCAGGCTGGGAGAGTTTATTATTCCGGCATTCAGCGAGGCGCTGTATGAAGCGGTAAGAAGTGCATATGAGTTGTTTTTGGATTTGACCGCCCGGTCGAAGAGCATATTTGCGGAGACGGAAGCGTACCTGTTAGAGCAAATAGGCATTAATATGGTTGATTTTGAGAATAGAAATGCTACAATTAAGACATTAGGGAATACTTTTCAGATTACGGGAAGACTCGATGCGGAATATTATCAGGATGGGATTGATAAGCTGATCGAAGCATTGCAGACAACGGCTACGATCGGTTCAGCATGTAATATCTATGACAGAACCTATGTGCCGGATCGGAACACTAAGTATCAATACATCGAATTGTCCAATATTGGAAAAAACGGAGAAATCGAGGATGTTGAGACGATTCCGGGTGCCGATCTGCCATCGAGAGCCAGGCGTGTCGTCAGAGCAGGACAGATAATCGCATCATCCATAGAAGGCTCCCTGGAAAGCTGTGCGTTAGTTACGCCGGAATACGATCATGCATTTTGTTCGACGGGTTTCTATGTAATCGATTCCTGTCAATACAATAGTGAGACATTATTAGTGCTGTTAAAGTCCATGCCGATACAGCGTTTGTTGAAAAGAGGGTGTTCCGGAACCATATTGACGAATATTACGAAGGATGAGTTTTCCAAAATTCCACTGCCCAAGGTATCCGATTCCGTGCAGGAAGAGATAAAAGCCAGGATTACGCTGGCCTATGAATCCAGAAACAGGGGCAGAAGGATTCTCGAATATGCCAGGCAATCCGTAGAGAAAGCGATAGAGGAAGGTGAAAGTCCGGCGGTTAGCTGGCTTACTGCCAAAATGAATGAGTCAGATTCAGCATAAAGAAGGAGTGCAAACGAGATGAACACAGTAGTTACGACCAGGAAAGGAAAGATCAGTGGATGCGCAGAAAACGGCTGTCTGGTCTACAAGGGCATACCCTATGCGAAGCCGCCGGTGGGAGAGCTGCGCTGGAAGGCGCCGCAGGATACGGAGGGCTGGGACGGTATTTATGAAGCGGTGCGGTTTTCCGCCAAGGCGGTTCAGGGAGAGCAGAACGTTGGATTCTACGGCAAGGAATTTTATGCGGATCCTGCCTATGACGTGGAGATCAGCGAGGACTGCCTGTATCTGAATATCTGGGCGCCGGAGACTGCAGACACGGAGATGCCCAGACAGAAATATCCGGTGGCGTTCTGGATCCACGGCGGCGCGTTTATGAGCGGTTATGGAAGCGAACAGGAATTTGACGGCGCAGCATACGCGAAGCGGGGCGTGATCCTTGTCACAATCAATTATCGTCTGAACGTGTACGGTTTTCTTGCACATCCCTGGCTGAGTGAAGAGAACGAAAACGGTACGTCCGGAAACTACGGCATACTGGATCAGATCGCGGCTTTGAAATGGGTCTATGAGAATATCGAGGCTTTCGGCGGCGATCCTGACAATATCACGATCTTCGGACAGTCGGCCGGCGCGATGAGCGTGCAGACACTTTTGTCTTCCGAGCTGACGGGCGATATGATCGCGAAGGCAATTCTGCAGAGCGGGGGCAGCTACGGGAATGGGATTAACCGGGATATGCCTTTGCGGGAGGCGGAGGCATATGGCGAGAGATTTGCCGAGCTGGCAGGCGCCAGAGATCTGGAGGAACTGCGCGCCATGTCCGCCAGGGAATTGGAGAAACCTTATGGTCAGATGATGGAGGAAGCATTCGCGTTCGGCAAGGGACTGTTTCTGGTACCCAATATAGATAACTGTCTGTTGAAGCAGGGGTATAAAAGCATCATTGACGAGAAAAAGCTGAAACACATTCCGTATCTGTTAGGAAGCACGAAAAATGATATCATGGTGACGAAAGAGGAGCTTGCAGCAGGTGAGAAGGGAACCCTGTATGAGGGATGTGCCGCGTTCAGTTATAAGATGGAAGAGTTGTGGCAGGAACCTTCTTATGTGTATTATTTTACCAGGCAGATGCCGGGAGACGAGGAGGGAGCGTTCCATTCCTCGGAATTATGGTATATGTTCGGTACGGTAAGAAGATGCTGGAGGCCGCTTACGGAGGCGGATGAGAAGTTGAGTGAGCGGATGTTGGACTACTGGACGAATTTCATGAAGAGGGGTAATCCTAACGGGGATGGCCTGGACGAGTGGAAGCCGTGCAGCAAGGCAGAGCCTTTTGTGATGGAATTTGATGTATAGACGGGCAGAGAGGGATGTTAGCGGTTTCGCTCAAATGTGCTGTATTTTTGGGGCTTCTGGCAGACACATGTCAGGAGCCTTTTCTGGGCGGGCATGTGTCTGGCTGAACGAAAGGTATCAGGAAAGGTATATGGGAATCATAAAATAAGACAGGAGGAAGTATTATGCAGAATTATTCGGGAGAAGTCGGATTACAGTATCATTTGCAGATCAGGCCCGGGGATGTGGGACGGTATGTGATCCTGCCAGGGGATCCCAAGCGGTGTGCGAAGATCGCGAAGCATTTCGAGGATGCAAAGATGATTGCCGATAGCAGAGAGTATGTGACCTACACGGGATACCTTGACGGGGAGAAGGTGAGCGTTACTTCTACGGGCATCGGCGGGCCGTCCGCTTCGATCGCCATCGAGGAGCTGACGCTTTGCGGCGCAGACACTTTTATCCGTGTGGGGACCTGCGGGGGCATCGAACTGGATGTCAAAGGCGGTGATATCGTGGTTGCCACAGGGGCGGTGCGCATGGAAGGCACAAGCAGGGAGTATGCGCCTATAGAGTATCCGGCGGTGGCTGATTTCGAGGTGACAAATGCGCTGGTGGCGTCCTGTAAAGAGCTGGGAGTACCCCATCATGTGGGCGTAGTACAGTGTAAGGATGCCTTTTACGGGCAGCATGAGCCGGAACGGATGCCGGTGAGCTACGAGCTGTTAAACAAATGGGAAGCATGGAAGCGGCTGGGGTGTAAGGCTTCCGAAATGGAGTCGGCAGCGCTGTTTATCGCCGCCAGCCATTTACGGGTGCGCTGCGGTTCTGATTTCCTGGTAGTCGGGAACCAGGAAAGAAATGCGAAGGGTCTGGATAACCCGATCATACATGATACGGAGGCGGCTATCAAAGTGGCGGTAGGAGCAATCAGAAGACTGATCAAGGAAGATCGGATTGCCGGACTTGGAAAGGAAGTGTAAGATGGCGGAGAGAAAGTATAGAAGGATATTTACGATTGTGATCGATTCCCTGGGAGTGGGCGCCCTGCAGGACGCCGCTTCTTACGGGGACGCGGGAACGGATACTTTGGGTCATATCTCTGAGCGTATGGAGGAATTTAAGATTCCGAACCTGCAGAAGCTGGGCATGGCGAACCTGCATCCTTTAAAGCAGGTACCGCCGGTGGAAAGGCCCTTAAGCTATTTTATGAAAATGAACGAAGCCAGCACGGGTAAGGATACCATGACCGGTCATTGGGAGATGATGGGGCTTCATATCACGAAGCCTTTTCAGACCTTTACGGAGACCGGCTTTCCGAAAGAGCTGTTAGAGGAGCTGTCCAGAAGGACCGGCCGCGTGATCATCGGCAACAAGAGCGCCAGCGGCACGGAGATTCTGGAGGAACTGGCGGAGGAGGAGATTGCGACAGGGCATATGATCGTCTATACGTCGGCGGACTCTGTGCTGCAGATCTGTGGCAATGAGGAGACTTTCGGTCTGGAGGAACTGTACCGCTGCTGCGAGATTGCCAGAGAGATTACCATGAAGGATGAGTGGAAGGTAGGCCGTGTGATCGCCCGACCTTATGTGGGCAGGAAGAGGGGTGAATTCAAGCGCACCAGCAACCGCCACGATTATGCGTTAAAACCTTATGGCAGGACGGCGTTAAATGCCCTGAAGGATGCCGGATTTGCCGTGATCTCGGTGGGCAAGATCTTTGATATATTTGACGGTGAGGGTCTGACGGAGTCCAATAAATCCAAAAGCTCCGTTCACGGCATGGAGCAGGCGATCGAGATCGCGGGAAGAGACTTTGAGGGATTGTGTTTTGTGAACCTGGTGGACTTTGATGCCCTGTGGGGACATCGCCGTGATGTTCAGGGATATGCCAGGGAGCTGGAGAAGTTCGACGAGAAGCTGGGACAGTTCCTGCCGCTGCTCAGAGAGGATGATTTGCTGATTATTACTGCGGATCACGGGAATGACCCGACGCACACGGGCACGGACCACACGAGAGAGAAGGTGCCCTTCCTCGCATACTCTCCGTCGATGAAAGGAAGCGGGAGGCTGGAGGATACACAGACCTTTGCGGTAATCGGGGCGACCATTGCGGATAATTTCGGCGTGGAGATGCCGGAGGGAACAATCGGAACGTCCGTGCTGGGAGAACTGTTATAAGAGAACTTGTTAATTTCACTATGAAAAGGAGTATGTTGATCATGATGGATAAGAAAGAGATGTTAAAGACAGTAGACCACACACTTCTCACCCAGACGGCTACCTGGGAGGAGATTCGTAAGATTCTGGATGAAGGAATCAAGTATCAAACCGCTTCGGCGTGTATTCCGGCAGCCTATGTGAAACAGGCCGCGGATTATGCAGAAGGCAGGCTGCCGATCTGTACCGTAATCGGGTTCCCCAACGGATACAGTACTACGGCGGTGAAGGTTTATGAGACGAAAGACGCTATTGCAAACGGCGCGGCAGAGATTGACATGGTGATCAATATCGGCTGGGTGAAGGACGGGAAATACCAGGAGATCGAGGATGAAATCCGGCAGATCCATGAGGCTTGCGGCGGCAGGATCTTAAAGGTGATCATCGAGACCTGCCTGCTCACCGAAGAAGAGAAGATCAGAATGTGTGAGACCGTTACCAGGGCAGGGGCGGAATATATTAAGACTTCCACGGGCTTTTCCACTGCCGGCGCTACTTTTGCGGATGTGGAGCTGATGAGGAAGCACATCGGCAAAGAGGTGAAGGTCAAAGCCGCCGGCGGCATTGCGTCATTGGACGACGCGGAGAAATTTATCGCGCTCGGTGCAGACAGACTGGGCACCAGCAGGATGATCAGCATCGTCACGCAGTCGGATGACGGAGCAGGTTATTGAACCGGAAAGCGGATCGAAAGCGTGAAAGCTTTATTTGGGATGGAGGATACCGGAATGACAAATGAAGAACTGATCTTGGAAGCGAAAAAAGCCAGGGAACATGCTTATGTGCCGTATTCGCATTTTAAGGTAGGGGCTGCGCTTATGACGAAGAGCGGCAAGCTATATCACGGCTGCAATATCGAAAATGCGGCATACTCACCGACAAACTGTGCGGAACGGACCGCCTTTTTCCGGGCAGTCTATGATGGCGAGCGGGAATTTGCGAAAATCGCGGTCGTGGGCGGTCCGGAAGGCGGCGAAGCGGACGAAATGTGCGCACCCTGCGGCGTCTGCCGTCAGGTGATGATGGAGTTCTGTGATCCGGAAACTTTCCAGATCATCCTGGCTGACGGCAAGGGAAGGTGCCTGCAGCGAACGTTGAAGGAGATGCTGCCCTTTGGATTTGGGCCGGAGAATCTGGGCAGTCATTGAAGGATCAGGATACTTTGCTTACTTTTGTTTACATACGGATAGGGGAATGGTAGAATAGACCAAAGAGCGAAATATGGCGGAAAGTAGTTTGTATAATCGTTAAGGATTTAACGAGGTTCTATGGAGGTGGCTATGAAGGGGGAAAGGCAATTACGTACAGGGGTGATCGGCTGCGGCGCGATCAGTGATATTTACCTGAAAAACATGATTGGCGAATTCGACAATCTGGAGGTCGTGGCGTGTGCGGCGGCTCATGTGGAGAATGCGCAAAAGAAAGGGGAACAGTACGGCATCAGAGGCTGTACGGTGGAGGAACTGCTGGCGGATGAGACGATCGATCTGGTGGTCATCCTGACACCGGCGCCCACGCACTATGAGCTGGCGAAGAGGGCACTGGAAGCCGGAAAACATGTGTACACGGAGAAGACGATGACGATCGCGCCGGATACGGCGGCCAGACTGGTAAAGCTGGCGGAGGATAAGGGCTTGTATCTGGGATCGGCGCCGGATACTTTTCTGGGGGCGTCCTGGCAGACGGCCAGAAAGATGATCGATGAGGGAAGGCTTGGTGAGATCACATCTTTTCAGATCAGCGCCAACCGCGATCTGGATTTCCTGGCCGGTCTTTTCGGTTTCCTGTGTATGCCCGGCGGCGGGATCTGTTATGATTACGGTGTTTATTATCTGACGACGCTGGTGAGTCTGCTTGGTCCGGTGAAACGTGTGGCGGCGTCTGTTAAGAATCAAAGAACCGTCCGCGTGAATGCGGCGCCGCAGTCTCCGGAGTATGGCAAAGAGTTTGAGTATCCGAATGAGAGTCAGGTCTGTGCCGTTGTGGAACTGGAAAGCGGCGTTATGGGCAATTTCGCCTTAAACGGTGATTCCGTGCTTACGGATCAGGCCATGTATGCGATCTACGGAACGAAGGGTATCTTAAAGCTGACCGATCCGAACCAGTTCGGCGGTAAGAATGTTTTTATGGCCAACAGCGACGATTTTTCCAAGCCTCCTGTCTGGGAGGAGGTCGAGAACGTATTTCCTTATGAGGAAAACAGCCGCGGCATCGGTCCTTCCGAGATGGCGGATGCGATCCTCTCCGGCCGGAAGAACCGGGCCAATAAGGAGATGGCGTATCATGTGCTGGATGTGGTTGATACGATGATGAGAAGCAGCGAGAGCGGACAGTTTGAGGAAGTGACATCTACCTGTGAGAGACCGGAGGCAATGCCTGAGAGCGGAGACCGGTAACAGACAGGAGATGTGCAATGATATACAATATCATAATAATAAATATAAGAAACAGGAAGGAAACGGAACATGGTTAAACATCTTATTCTATGGAAACTGAAGGACGAGCTGACAGGGCAGGAGAAACAGGAGATCAAGGAAGGGATCAAGGCAGGACTGGAAGGACTGCAGGGGAAGATTCCCGGACTGGTGGAGATCAAGGTTCAGATGGACGGACTGGCATCCTCCAATGCTGACCTGATGCTGGATTCCACGTTTGCAGACGAGGAATCACTGAAAGGTTACAGCGTTCATCCGGCACATGTGGAAGTGGCGAACACGAAAGTAAGACCCTACACACAGACGCGGCTGTGCCTGGACTTTCCTGTATAAGGAGAAACACGAAGAGATACTGACGAAGATAACAAGGGGGTAAGTAAAAGTGAAAACAGTCATAGTCATAGATTCCTTTAAGGGAAGTCTGTCCTCGATAGAGGCAGGACAGGCGGCGGCAGAAGGAATCAAAAGGGTCTTTCCGGACGCTGAGACACAGGTGTGTCCGCTGGCGGACGGTGGAGAGGGAACGGTAGAGACCCTGATCAGCGGTATGGGCGGCGCCATACGCAATCTGTCCGTCACGGGACCGCTGGGTGAGAAAGTGAACGGTAAGTATGGAATTCTGGATGACGGGGTTACGGCAGTCATGGAGATGGCTGATGCGGCAGGAATTACCATGGTTCCACCGGAGAAGAGAAATCCGATGGATACGACTACTTATGGCGTAGGAGAGTTGATCCGGGATGCTGTAGATAGAGGCTGCCGGAAGTTCATTATCGGTATTGGCGGCAGTGCGACCAATGACGGCGGCGTGGGGATGCTGCAGGCGTTGGGCTTTGAATTTCTGGACAAAGAAGGGAAGCCGGTCGCTTATGGTGCACAGGGGCTGGAGAAATTGGTCTGCATTGGCACACAACATGCCATGGAAGAATTGAAGGGCTGCGAATTCCATATTGCCTGTGACGTGAAAAATGCGCTGTGCGGTCCCGAGGGATGCAGTGCGGTGTTTGGGCCACAGAAGGGGGCTGACGCCGATATGATCCGTAAGATGGATGCGTGGTTTGCAGATTATGCTGCGTTGGCAGCTGCAGCCTGTGCTGACGAGAAGGTGGATCCGGATTATCCCGGCACGGGTGCGGCGGGCGGTTTGGGCTTTGCTTTTCGGACGTTTCTGCACGGTGTTCTGGAGCCGGGGGTGGAGCTTATTCTGCGGGAAACGAAGCTGGAAGATAAGCTGCAGGATGCCGACGTCGTTGTTACGGGCGAGGGCAGACTGGATGGACAGACTGTCATGGGTAAGGCGCCTATCGGCGTGGCGGCGCTGGCAAAGAAACACGGTAAGCGTGTGGTGGCTTTCTCCGGTTGTGTGACGGAGGACGCGCGGGCATGTAATGACCATGGTATTGACGCTTTCTTCCCGATTGTGCGCGCTGCGGTGTCATTGGAAGAGGCGATGGACAGGGAGAATGCCAAGCGCAATATGGCGGATACGGCAGAGCAGGTATTTCGACTGATGCGCTGATGTTATCACCAAATAAACCACCCCGCTGTTTCGGCGGAGTGGTTTATTTGGTGCGATTAACCTTTGATACCCTGCATCTTAATACCTTGTACGAAGTACTTCTGGCAGATAAAGAAGATCACCAGAACAGGGATCGTCATAGTCAGAGACACGGCCATCATCTGACCGATCTTGGTAGTACCCATGGAAGAATTCAGGAACTGCAGGCCGATAGCCACCGTGAATTTCTTCGTGGAATTCAGGTAGATCAACGGCTGATAGAAATCGTTCCAGTTAAATACCAGAGACATAACGCCCACGCACATGGAGACAGGCTTTACGGCCGGCAGCATGATGTGGATGAAAGTCTGGAAGGAATTGGCTCCGTCTATGGTGGCGGCCTCGTTCAGCTCCTGCGGCAGAGAGAGGAAAAACTGCCGGTAGAGGAAGATATTATAGGCGCCGCCGCCCAATACGGAGGGTATGATCAGCGGCCAGTAGGTATCCACCATTCCCATCTTGAAGTATAACAGGTACTGGGGAATCAGTGTTACCTGGGTAGGCAGCATCATGGTCGCCATCAGGCAGGTGTACCAGAACTTGGATCCGGTGGCAGGGAATTTGGCAAAGCCGTAAGCTACCACTGCGGAAGAGAACACCGTTGCGATCGTGTTGATCAGGACAAGGAAGACGGTATTCTTCGTGAACAGTCCGAAATCAGCCACCTGCAGGCCGTTGCTGAAGTTGGAGAGCAGCCATTTTTTCGGGATGAAAGTAGGTGGAAAAGAATAGGCCTCCGCCGTAGATTTAAATGCGGTGGTCAGCATCCAGAAAAACGGGAAAATACATACCACTGCACAGGCGATCAGGATAATGTAAGTGATGGTCATACTGATTCGTCTGGCAGTTGTCTTGGACATTTGACGTTTATTCATATCTATACTCCTTTTCTGCGCTGCTATTGTCTCAACTTGTTGAGACTGCGCTTGTATTCCTTTCAGATTGCGGCTTAGTTATCGTAGAATACCCACTTCTTCTGCGAAGCATTGATGATGCCGGTGAAGATCATGATCACGATGAACAGGCACCATGCGATACAGGATGCGTAACCCATCTTACCGTACTGGAAGGCATTACGGAAGATTACCATGGCTACGGTCAGGGTAGAGTCAACAGGGCCGCCGTTAGTCAGGATATACGGCTGGTTGAACAGCTGGAAAGCCGAGATCACACCAATGACCAGATTGAAGAAGATGGTTGGCGTGGACAGTGGCAGGGTGATTGCAAATACCTGTCTGATTGTGCTGGCGCCGTCGATCTGTGCACTCTCATAATAAGAATCCGGGATGTCTTGGATGCCGGCCAGCATGATCAGAATCTGGTTACCCAATGACCACAGGCACATCACTACGATACAGCCCAGCGCAAGACGCTTGTCGCCCAGCCAGTTGGGACCCGTAATACCGAACAGGGAAAGGACATAGTTGATGATGCCGTAAGTACCGTTAAAGATCCATCCCCAGAGGATCGTTACCGCAACACCGGAAGTGATGTAGGGCATATAGAATACAGTACGCCAGAAGCCTAAGAGCTTTACTTTGCGGCTAAGGAGCCAGCCGAGGAAGAAGGAAAGGATCAGGCTTAAGGGCACATACATCAGCACATAGCAGATCGTATTGCGAAAGGCTGCCTTGAACTGTACGTCCACGGTGAAAGCCTGGATAAAGTTGTTTAACCCTATAAAATTCCCCTTACCGCTGAAATCGGAGTCTGTGAAGGCCAGCGACAGAGACTTTAACATCGGATAAACGGTCAGGACGATAAAGAACAGCAGCCACGGTGATATGTACAGATAAAAGTTAATATTATTCCGTTTCTGAATACCGGACATTTTTTTCTTCTTTTTACTCATACTACTCATAGTTACCTCCTCGAAAATATGCCGTAAAAACATAATGGATTAGAAAATGCAGAGGAGAACACTCCCCTCTGCATTCGATTCTTATAAACCCCCGTCCCGCAGCAAAACTGCCGGGTAGTCGTAGACCGGTTTCTTAGTTGTTGAAAGAATAACCGGAGAATTCTGCCTCGATCTGAGGAGCATATTGATCTACTACTGCCTGAGGATCCTGGTTATCCAGAAGAACCGCTTCGATCATGGAAGTCCAGATATTACCGGAGGAAGCAAGTGTGCCGCCGAAAGGATTCAGGTGTGTGTTACCCATATGCTCAACATAGTAGCTGTTATCAAGACCTTCGCCCTTGAAGGTGATGCCGCCGTAGTAAGTTTCAGCCACATTTTTGTTGGAAGGCATACCTGCGATTGCAGTCTGTTTAGCCATTTCATCGTTGGCGTAAGCGCTCTCTTTCAGGAACTGCCATCCGGCATCGGGATTCTTACTGGTAGCTGTGATAGCCCATCCGGTAGCGTACTGTACGTTGATCTCGTTGCCGTTGCTGTCGCTGGGCATCGGGCAGAAGCCGATGTTGATACCGTTCTCGTCTGCGTCATTGGTAACCGTGATCGTCTCGAAACCACCGCAGGGGTACATAGCGCATTTGCCGGATACGAAAAGTGTCTCGGCGGGAATGGTCTCCAATGCAGTATCGTTGGGAACAATACCCTTATCGATCAGATCTTTGTACAGGGTGAGTGACTCTACGATCTCAGGCTCCCCCATCTTGGAAGTGCTCAGGTCATCTGTGTAAGGAACGCCGCCGCATGCGAAAGGCATCATATTGTTCATTACCCAGTGCTTTGCAAGACCGTAAGTCTGATTAGCGCCTTCGCCGCCTGCAAAAGTCTGTCCCCAGTCAGCCAGATCCGAAAGAGTCCAGCCGGCTTCCGGAACCGGAACGCCCGCAGCTTCAAACATGTCTTTGTTATAAGCCATTACGAAGCAGTTCGCAAGGAGAGGGAATCCCTCCAGCTTTCCGTCTGTATCGTAATAACCGTCGATAATACCGTCTACCAGCACATCGTCCAGATTAACGCCGTCGGCTTCCACATAGGGATTCAGATCGATGTAGTAATCGGTGTTCATGCCGTAATAGTCAGGACTCATCTGCATAACGTCGCCGGCAGAACCGGAAGCAAGTGCAGCAGATGCCTTCTGATCCCAAACGCTGTCAGCGGTAGGAATGATGGTGTAGGTAACATCAAGTTCAGGATGTTCCGCAACAAATATTTCGAGTGCGCCCTCTCTTGACTTTGCTTCGTCGTCTGCACCCCAGGCCCAGATGTCCAGAGCGCCGGAAAGATTCGTGGAAGATGCTGCAGCTTCAGAACTGCCGGAATCCTCTGCATTGCTTTCTGCTGCGGGTTCCTGTGTATCGGCAGAACCGGTATCTGCCGCAGGTGCGTTGTCAGCTGCGGGAGCAGAGTCGCCGCCGCCACATCCAGCCAGCGCAGCGACCATAGTAGAAGACAGAAGCAGCGCGAAGGCTTTTTTGGATACTTTTTTCATGATAATCCTCTCCTTTTCTTTGATTTTGCCCGGACAAAAGATAAAATGCCCAAACATCACCTTTTATGATAAGGATGATTGGGCATTTTATCTACAAATGAATTTGCTTGATTTTAGTCTTATTTTGCATGAGCATTCAATGTCGGGAAGCGCGGTAGGACAGGGGAGTACAGCCAGTGATCTTCTTAAAGATCCGGTTAAAGTAGCTGACGGAGCCGAAGTTCAGGAGCGCTGAGATCTCCGTCACCGACTTATTTGAATTCTGTAATAGTTCCTGTGCTCGACGGACTCGGATCATGTTGCAGAAATCCACATAGGAGTAACCCAGCATCAGCTTAAAGGAACGGCAGAAGTTGGAATAACTCATGTGCGTGAAGGCCGCGGCTTCTTCCATGGAAAGCTTTTCTTCCGGATGGGTGACCAGCCGGTTGATCAGCAGCTGCATTTCTTCCAGGCGGATAGGCAGAGAGTTGGTATATTCCGGCCGGATCAGTCCTGCGTCCAGCAGACTGGAGAGCAGGGAAAGCGTGTGGGCATTAAGACGAAGCCCTTCGGAAAAGGGATAACCGGTAATCTCATGCATTCCCTTGGGAACAGGCAGAGTGAGAGTCGGTACGTCGGTCAGAAGTTTCTGTATACAATTCCAGGCAGGAGAGTTTTCCTGCAGCTGAACGATTCCCTGCCGATGCAGTTCCCCGGCGGGCAGCAGAACGCCTTCCTGGCTGTTGTCCAGAAGACTCAAAAGCTTGTGAGAAAATTGAAGGATCAGGTGTCCCTTACGTTTGTCGTTTCGAATGGAATGTACGGACAGAGGAGGATGGAAGATCAGGGAACCGGGCACGGCATTTACCAGCCTGCCGTCGAACTCGAACTGACAGGTGCCTGCCAGGGTATAATCTATCTCATAGAATAGGTGGCAGTGAGAAGGGAAAGCGTAACCGGTGTCAGAATCCGGGGTGGGGGGGGGTAGAATCGTGCATGTAGATTACGCCGCTGACATTTAGTTTATGCGGATCGCCGCCTGCATGATAAGTTTCCTGATATAACATAATGCTCCTCCCCCTGGTTATGGTTACTTTCCGCTTATTCGAGTTTGCTCGTTTTTTTATTGTAGCAGGATATAAAAACCGTGTCCAGCAAAAAAGGACTAAAACTGAACAAGATCGTACCTATATAAAAACTTTCGTGTTGACTATTCTGAATAATGAGAGAATTTTTCGCAGACGAAGGAGGTATGTGATTTATGGGTAACGTGAATTTTATGGTAGACGCGGCGGCGCCGAGACAACGGCTGCCTCATTTCTGGGAAAAGTGCGTGGGATCCTGTCACGGGTACACAGCGCTTCGTGAGGACTACAGACAGCAGCTGCAGAAGGCAAGCGAAGATCTGGGCTTTTCCTATGTGAGGTTTCACGGGCTTCTGGATGACGATATGTGCGTGGTACAGGAGACGGCGCCGGGGAAGTACAGCTATAATTTCTTCAATATTGACAATGTATTTGATTTTCTGCTGCGGATCGGGATGAAACCTTTCGTGGAGATCGGCTTTATGCCCACGCCGTTTGCATCCGGAGAGAAGACCTGTTTCCATTATAAGGGAAACATCACACCGCCGAAGGATTATCGGGCGTGGGATGCTTTTATTACCGCCATGATCCGGCATTTCGTGGAACGCTACGGGCTGGCGGAAGTGCGGCAGTGGTTCTTTGAAGTGTGGAACGAGCCGAATCTGCAGTTTTTCTTCACGGGAACCAAAGAAGATTATTTTACGCTCTATGAGCACACGGCACGGGCGGTGAAATCAGTAGACAGCTGTCTGCAGGTGGGCGGTCCGGCCACTGCGCTGAATGCCTGGGTGCCGGATCTGATCGCGTACTGCAGGGAGCACGAAGCGCCGCTTGATTTTATCTCGACTCATCATTATCCGACGGATGATCCGCTCTGGAACAGCGGTATGAGCCTGGAGAGCTTTTTTGCGGAAGTCAGCAAGAAGGAGCAGGCGGGCGAAAAGGACGCAAGAAAGAAGGCGCAGACTTATGGACGAGGCGTGCTGGCGAAGATGATTGCGAAGACGAGAAAGGAAGCGGAAGAGTATCCTCTCTATTATACGGAGTGGAACACGTCGGCCATCCTGCCTGACGAATGTCATGACTATCCTTACAGTGCGGCCCTTGTGACCAAGTCGGTGTTAGATAATATCGGATATGTGGATGCCTATTCTTTCTGGACGTTTACGGATATCTTCGAGGAGCATCCTCAGCACAGGGGAGAATTCCACGGCGGTTTCGGCCTGCAGACGATCCATGGGATTCCGAAACCGACCTACCGGGCTTTTGAACTGCTTCATCAGCTTGGAAGTGAGCGTTACCCCAGACCGGAAGAGCAGGGGAATGTCGGGATGATTGCCGCCTCCGGCAAAGACGGCGGACTATGTATTCTTGTGTACAATCAGCAGGTGCCTGGAGAACCGGCGCAGGAGGAACAGGTAGTGCTGACGGTGGAGCATTTCGAGGCTTCCGGCGCAGAGATCATTCGGGTAGATGAGGATCATGCGAACCCGCGCAAGCTGTGGGACGAGATGGGATGTCCTGATTATCCGGATGCGGAGCAGATGGACAGACTGTATCTGGCGTCCAGACTTAAAGAGGAACCGCTGGAGGTGTCCCGTACACAGAAGGGCGCCCAGGTATCCTTTACACTGCCGAAAGACGGCATTGCATTGATCAGGATACGGTAGGAGGAGAGATTTTGATCGAAGTAAAAGAACTGACCAAGTATTACGGAGAACATCTGGCGGTGGATCACCTTACCTTTTCCGTGAAAGAGGGGGAGATCCTGGGATTTCTGGGACCAAACGGAGCGGGTAAATCCACCACGATGAATATGCTTACGGGGTATCTTTCGGCGTCTTCCGGACAGATTCGGATCAATGGCACGGATCTGTCCGAGGATCCTCTGACAGCAAAGCGGAACATCGGCTATCTGCCGGAACTGCCGCCGCTGTATATGGATATGACCGTGGACGAGTATCTGAAATTCATGTTCCGGTTAAAGAAAGTATCCGGAAAGGAGAAGCGGGAGGCGCATATCTCGGATATCTGTGAGCGGGTAAAATTGTCGGATGTCAGAGGAAGGCTGATCCGGCATCTTTCCAAGGGTTACAGACAGAGGGTGGGGATTGCCCAGGCGATGATCGGTGATCCGAAGATCCTGATTCTGGATGAGCCTACGGTGGGGCTGGATCCGAATCAGATCATGGAGATCCGAACCCTGATCCGGAATCTGGGTAAAGAGCACACGATTATTCTCTCCTCGCACATTCTGCAGGAGATCCAGGCGGTATGCAACAGGATATTGATTCTGTGTGAAGGCAGACTGGCTGCGGACGATACGAAGGAAAATCTGACGAGACAGAACGGGCGGGAGACGAGCCTTGAGGAAATCTTCTTCCGCCTGACTGTGGGTGCGAACAGGTGAAAACTTAAGAAGGAGGAACGAGTAGTAAGATGACAGCAGTTTACGGAAAGGAATTGTCTTCCTATTTTAAGAATCCGCAGGGGTATATCTGTCTGGCGGTATATTATCTTCTGGGAGGGCAGTTCTTTTTGATGCAGCTTCGTTACGTGGGGACTAATGATATCTCCGGTATCTTTACCAACATGTACGTGGTGGCAGCCCTGACGCTGCCACTTCTTACCATGCGGCTGTTTGCGGAGGAAAAACGGCAGCATACGGACCAGGCGCTTTTTACGGCGCCGGTGTCTCTGGGTGAGATCGTGTGGGGTAAATTCCTGGCGGCTTTTACGTTATATATGATGGGCATCGTCGTGTGCGTTTTTTACTTTGCTGTATTGAGTGCATTTTCCGCGCCGCTGTGGAGCATTTTTACAGGAAATTTCCTGGGGCTTGTGCTGCTGGGGGCAGCCCTCGTCAGTGTGGGACTGTTTATTTCTGCGCTGACGGAGAGCCAGGTGCTGGCCGCAGTGGGAACCTTTGGGTGTATGCTGTTTCTCATGTTGTTAGACGGGATTGGAGGTGCGCTGCCGCCGGCTTTGGCGTTCCTGGAAAAGCCGCTTCGGGCATTATCCTTCCTCGGGCGCTATGCGGACTTTACGGCCGGTATCCTGCAGGCCGCCAATGTGTTGTTTTTTGTCAGTGTGGTGGTGGTATTTCACTTTTTTACCGTGCGCGTGCTGGACAGGGGCAGATGGGTAGCGGATAAAAAGGTGAAAAGTGCAGGACTCTCCTTACTGGTGACAGTGGTATTTCTGGGGGTGGTGGTCCTGTTTAACGTGGTGGCTGCCATGGTTTTAGAGCGGCTTCCGGCGATCGATCTGACGCAGAACAGTATCTATCAGCTGACAGAGGATTCGACGCGGGTAATCGAGCCGCTTGACAAACCGGTGGAACTGATCGTCTGTTACGGAGAAGAGGACCTGAAAAGTACCGAATATGGACGGCAGACCTACGAGATCTTAAAGGGCTACGGCAGGCTTAACAGCGGTATCAGTCTGCGCTTCGTGGACCTTCTGAAGGAACCGGAGTTATCAGCGCAGTACGGAGATTACGGGGTAACAAACGGCAGTATTGTGATTCGGTCTGACGAGCGGATTAAGGTGGTGAGCCTGAATGACTGTATGGAGACGGAGATAGATTATACGAACTATACGTATCTGTATAAGTCGCGGGCCGAGCAGGTGCTTACATCGGGTATCCTGTATGTGACCGAGGAGTCGGCCATGACGGCGTGTATCCTTACGGGCCATGCGGAAGTGGGCTGTCAGGATATGATCAATTATCTGCAGGAAAATAATTACCGGGTGGTGGAACAGAATATTTCCACGGAAGAGATCGATCCACAGGCACAGCTGGTATTTCTGCTGGCGCCTACCACGGATTATGCACCGGAGGAGTTAGAGAAGCTGGATCGCTTCCTGGACAACGAGGGAATGTTTGGCAAGTCGCTTATTTATGTGGCTTCCCATGAACAGCCGCAGCTGCCGGGACTGGAAAGCTTTCTGGCGGAGTGGGGCATCGGCGTGGGCGGCAGCCTGATTGTGGAGACGGAATCGACTAATGTGTATGACCAGCAGGGTTTTATGTTCAGCGCGCTGTATGGGGAGGCGTCGGCAGCCTATCTGGAGCGGATGAAGAATCCGTCCATTCCCTTCCTGAGTTATTACTGCAGGCCGCTTTCTGTTCTCTGGGAGGAAAAGGATAACAGAAGTGCAGCGTATCTGATCGAAACCGGAGAGTCCTGCACGTTATATCCGCTGGGCGAGGCGTATTTTAATCCGGAGGAAGAAGAGAAGGGCGCGTATGGAATCGCCGTTCTGGGAGACCGGCTTAAGTATGTGGGCACGGAGGCGCACAGATCCTATGTGGCAGCCTTTGGTTCCGCGGCCATGTTCTCCTCCTCGCAGATCGTGAGCGATAATTTCGGGAATAAGGAGTTTACGGTCGGATTGATCAATACACTGGCCGGGAAACAGAACGGGATCAGTATACCCAGCGTGAGCTTTGCTTATGAAAAACTGCGGCTTACAAGATCTGACTATACCACGGTTTCCGTGCTGTTCGGGAGTGTGCTGCCCGGTATTGTATTCGTGGCCGGCATCGTGATGTGGCTGCGCAGGAGGCGGTTGTAATGAGAGAGAAAAGGAAATTGCTGGCGGCTTTGTGTGTGGCGCTCGTGTGTCTGCTGGGAATCTGGGGTGTGCTGTCTGCCACGCAGGAAAGCAAAACGGGTAAAGGGGGCAGCGAGGAGGCGGAAGAAGCAGAGGAAGCAGAAGTCGTTATGTTGTCTGATTTTACAGCGGATGAGGTAGAGAGAATTGAGATCCGGAATGCAGAGGCGGATTATGTGATCGCCGCATCGGACGCATCGGCATTTGTTCTTGCAGGATATGAGCGCTACAGGCAGGATCAGGAGGCGTTACAGACTGTTGTGCGGCTTCTCACCTCCGTTTCTGCGACACGGATTTATGAGCAGGATTCTGAGAAGGAGAAGTTCGGGCTTAAGGAGCCGGGCGCTGCGGTGAAGATTACTGCCAAAGAGGAGACGGTAACTTTGTATCTGGGAAGCTGGAATGAGAGTATGTCCGTCTGGTATGCGATGAAGGAGGGGGAAGAGGGGATATATTGTCTGAGCAGGGGAATCGGGGATAAGATGATGGCGGCGCCTTATACCCTGCTTGACAGAACGTTGATCCCGGCGCTGACATCCACGTCGGAGGAGATGACAAAGCATCTGGACAGGATTGTGGTGGAACGGCCGGATCTGGAAGAGCCGCTGGAGATCGCAGCTTGTGCAGAACCGGCTGACGCCTACACATCAGCCTATGAACTGGTCAGTCCGATCCAGGTAAAGACTTCTCTCAAGGTAGTGCGGGAACAGATCGCTTCCCTGTTCGGGCTTTCCGCAAAGGAGATCCTGGGCATTTACGATCCGGCAAAAGCTTCACGGTACGGGCTGGACGAGCCGTCCATGGAGCTGACGGTCCGGCATGACGGCGAAGAACTTAAACTGACGGTCGGAGAAACTGCCGCAGAAAACGGGGACAGATATTTTACTTGTTCAGATTCGGATTTGTTATATATAATAGAGGAGAGCAGACTGCCCTTTTTCCATGATACGGTGGACGACCTGTTCTTTGGAATGGCGCTTTTGCCGAAGATCGATGAGGTGAAAGAAGTCTATTTGAAACTGCGGGGAGAAGAATATCTGTTTTCTCTGGCTTTTGACGGAGAGGGAGAAGAAGAACAGGCGGAGACGCTGCGGGTATCGTCTGACGGCAAGGAAGTGGATGCCGGTCTTTTCCGGAAGTTCTATGCGTTCCTGTTGGAGGTGGATATCGAGAAGATCAACGCAGACAGTCATGCCGGGGAACCGGTGATGGTTGTGGAATACCGTTATCTGGACGGTGGCAGCGACCGTCTGGAAGCCTATGAACTGGAAAACGCAAGGCGGATGGGTATCGTGTTGAACGGGAATCCCAGCTTTGAGGGGCGCACTGCCTATCTGGATAAGCTGAGGACGGAACTTTCCCATCTGTTGGCGGGTGAGCAGATTGATACGAATTGGTAAAGAGTTGAAGCGTGTATAAGAAAGGAGCAAGGCATAACAATGAGCGTAACCTTACATAACCCGTTATTACCGGGATTTTATCCCGATCCTTCCATCTGCAGGGTGGAAGATGATTTCTATATGGTGACATCGTCATTTTCCTATTATCCGGGCGTGCCTATTTTCCACAGCCGTGATCTGGCGCACTGGGAGCAGATCGGGCATGTGCTGGATAGGCCGGAGCAGCTGCCGCTTGGTCCGTATGCGATCTCCGGCGGGATTTTTGCGCCGACGATCCGCTATCATGAGGGACTGTTTTACATGATCACTACGAATGTGAACTATGGCGGTAACTTTATCGTGACGGCTAAGAAACCGGAAGGCCCATGGTCTGATCCTCATTGGATCGAGGGCGCGGAGGGTATTGACCCGTCGCTGTTCTGGGATGATGACGGGAAGGCTTACTATACGGGAACGTGCGGCGGATGGTCGGGAGAGAGGCAGATGATCTGGCTCTCCGAGATCGATCTGGAGAAGTTTGAGCTGGTGGGCGAGAAGACGAAGATCTGGGGCGGTGCGATGGAGAATGCCGCGTGGCCGGAAGCGCCCCATATGTATAAGGTGAACGGTTATTATTATCTGATGATCGCAGAGGGCGGGACGGAACATTTCCATTCGGAGACCATCGCCCGGGCAAAGAAGATCACCGGTCCTTACGAGAGTTATCGGGGTAATCCGATTCTGACGCAGCGTCATCTGGGGATGAAAGCGGCTATTGCCAACACAGGTCATGCCGATCTGGTGGAATTACAGGATGGCTCCTGGTATATTGTCTTCCTGGCATCCAGACCTTACGGCGGTTATCATAAGAATCTGGGCAGAGAGACCTTTATTGCGCCGGTAGAATGGGAAGAAGGATGGCCGGTTGTCAGTCCGGGAACGGGCCGTATCGAGTTTACCTATGCGGGACCGGAACTGCCGGTATTTGACGTGCCTGCCGTGCCGGAGAAGGAGGATTTCGACGGCGGCAGCCTGCCGTATCATTTTAACTTCCTCGGAACTCCGGACGAGAACACTTGCAGGCTGGAAGATGGTTGTCTGAAATTAAAGCTCTATGACAAATCGATGGGACAGGGGATGTCGGGGAAGAAGGACAGTTTCGGATCCGCGGCGCATGAACCCCAGAGCACGGGTTTTCTCGGCAGAAGACAGCAGCATATGTCTTTTGAGGCCAGAGCAAAGTTATGCTTTACACCGAAAGACAAACAGACGGCGGGGCTTGTAGTATTACAGAATGACTATCAGCAGCTGCGTGTGGAAGTTGGTCTTGGAGAAGGCGGAAAGCAGGTGGCCCGGGCAGTCTGCGGCTTCGGTTCCAAGGAAGTATCGCTGCTGCACAAGGAAGAACAGGAAGCATATCATGAGGAAATCCTGGGAGAAGCAGCCTGGGAGCAGGCTAAGACGGTGCTGGTCATTCGTGCCAAAGGGCAGGCGTTTACGCTGGCCGTGGAAGATGAAAGCGGCAAGAAGACCGTGCTTGCCGGGCAGGTTGACGGTGGTTTCCTGGGAAGCGAGACGGCAGGCGGCTTCGTGGGCGCTTATATCGGTATGTTTGCCAGCGGAAACGGGACGGATTATGAGGAATATGCCGCTTTTGACTGGTTCAGTTATCGGGGAGAAGAGTAGGATGACAGAATCGCCAGAGCAGCGGTAATGAATCCGGATATTCAGGAAAGAGAATGAGAATTAGAGAGAGAAAAAGCACAAGATTACGGAAAGGGTGCGAATCATGAAGGTATTATCCAGGGTAGAAACACGTAATGGCAGGAAAGTATTGATCGTAAATGAGGAACCTTTTATCATGCTGGCGGGGGAAGTGCACAATTCCAATTCTTCCTCCGTGGAGTATATGGAAGGCGTCTATGACCAGGCGGATGCATTGGGCATGAACAGTCTGCTGCTTCCGGTGACCTGGGAACTGGTGGAGCCGGAAGAGGGAGTTTTTGACTTCTCTCTGATGGACGCGCTGATCATGCAGGCAAGGGCGCGGGGGAAGAAGCTTGGTTTTCTGTGGTTTGGCTCCTGGAAGAATGCGCAGTGTTATTACGCGCCGGCGTGGGTGAAGACCGATCCGGTACGTTTCCGTCGGGCACAGATGGAGAAGGGGAAGAATCTAGTCAGGTTAAAAGATTTTTACGGAATGTCGTACACATCCCTGTCATATCTGTGTGACGAAACCAGAGAGGCGGACGCGCGGGCATTTGGCAGGCTGATGCGGCATCTGTGCGAGGTGGACGGAGAGATCGGCACGGTAGTGGCCGTACAGGTTGAAAATGAGACCGGTGTGATGGGCAATGCCAGAGAAGTGTCGGATGAGGCGGACGCTCTTTATGCAAAAGCTGTGCCGCAGGCATTTGTGGAGCATATGAAAGCGAATGTGCACACGCTTGTTCCGGATGTGAAGGAAGCCGTGCAGAAGGGTGCGGACAGCGGCAGCTGGGAAGAGGTGTTCGGCGCGTGTGCAGAGGAGATTTTCAGCGCCTATCATATCGCATCTTATGTGAACGCGGTGGCGGCTGCGGGGAAAGCGGAGTATCCTCTGCCGATGACGGTCAACTGCTGGCTTGATAAGGGGGAGAAGCCGGGGATGTATCCCAGTGGCGGTCCGGTAGCACGCATGATGGAGGTGTGGGAGTATTGCGCACCGCATATCGACGTGATTGCACCGGATATCTACGTGCCGGATTTCCCGGGTGTGTGTGATGCCTATACGAAGAGGGGTAATCCGCTGTTTATTCCGGAATGTGCTACTCACAGCTATGCGGGCGTGCGGGAGGCGTACGTAGTGGGACATTACCATGCTATGTGCTATTCCCCGTTCGGGTTTGAAGATATCGGTAAACCGTTCAATGCACAGCAAGGTGCACTGTTCGGTATGGATGTAAGCGATCCGGCGCTCAAAACCCCTCAGAATGTGGAGGAATATTATTGGTTTACCCATAATCTGCAGGAGATGATGCCGCTTCTGGCCGCTAAATACGGAACGGCGGATCTGCAGGCGGTATGCAGCGAGCGGAAAGAGGAAAATGAGATGGTGTTCGGTTCCTTCGGTTTCCGGGTGATCCTGGAACATGCACGGATCAAGGACAGCAGGGGCGTGTGTCTGGTCTTAAAGGAGACGGAGGATACCTTCTACGTTATGGTACATGAAGCCGGACTTGCGTTCTTTACCACGGATGAGAAGAAACCGAATGCCGGCATACTGGTATTGGAGGAAGGCCGGTTCCGGGACGGCGCGTGGACGGCAGGGCGCAGATTTAACGGTGATGAAGCGTCCAGTATGATATATGAGGAACCGACGATGCTTAAGGTGAAGCTGTATGCCTACGAATAGAAAGAAATGGGCATGACAGCCTTGCTGTAAAGGAAAGTCCTGCCGATATATACAGCAATGACAGGAACTGACGGCTGTGAGCAGAGGCAGATTCCGGAAAAGGAGAAAGTAATCGAGATGGAGATACTAAGTTATACAAGACAACCGAAAGAGGATATTATCTACGGGAAGCGGATGGCATACAGTATGCATCTTGCGTACCGGGGAGAGGACGGAAAGTTCCATCCTTATCACCACAATGAAGGCATTCTTTACGCCAGGGCGCTGCAGAATCCGGAGGACGGCACGCTGGATGCGAGAAGTTTGAAGAGGCCGTGGCTCTTCGAGATGAAGGAGGGCGGTTACGGTGTTCTGGCGGTGCGTACCGGGGCAGAGGGAGAAGCGGATCTGGCCAGTGATGGCTGTGTGCTTTTTTTTGCCAGCCGTGATTTGGTCCATTATGAGGAAAAGGGACTGTGCCGCCTGCAGGAAGACGGTGTGGTCGCGGAAGTCCGCTGTACTTATGATGCGGGCGAGAAAGCATACAGGATCTGTTGGAAAACAGAGGCAGGAAAGTGGATGGAAGGCGTGGGCGAGTTTCGGGAATACGCCTGGGAAAGTGCGCCAAAAGATACGCTGCCCAGACCGGATTCCGTGCAGGAGACAGAAGAACCGGTGATTCCGGTACCGTCATTTGCGCCGGCGGAACTGGAAGAGATCGAGGGTGTTGTGCCTTGTAACACGGTTGAGGTATCGGAAGAGACCGGAGCGTATCTGTCGAAAAAACTGTTGGTACCGATCTGTATCGGCATGACATTGTCTAAGGAAGGGCCGTTCCATTCCGTGGAGGAGCTTAAGACAGTCAAGGCGGTTGCCTCTTACAGCGATGGGACGAAAGTAGAGCGGAAGATCGACTGGGAGGAGACGGCAGAGGGCGACAACCGCGTGGTACGGGGCAGAGTGCATCAGGAGCATTTCCCGAATCCGTTTGCGCAGTATCGGGCGGATCCGGTCTGCATGTACCGGGACGGAAAGTATTATTTTATTGCCACGAATGATGCGGATGACAATCACACGCTGTACATGCGCTGTGCCGACACGCTGGAGGGAATCCTGACGGCGAAGGAAGAGCTTTTCCTGGATTCGGAGACCTATCCGGGGATCGGCGGTTTATTGTGGGCGCCGGAATTCCATGAGGTGGACGGAAAGCTCTATGTGTTCCATGCGGCCACTTCCGGCGAATTCTACCATGAGGAATCCCGGGTACGGAAGCTGCGCGAAGGCGGCGATCCGATCTGTAAGGAGGACTGGTCAGCGCCTGTCATGGTTGTGAAGAAGGACGGTTCGCCACTGTGTGAAGAAGGTAAAGTGATATCACTGGATATGACGACGATTGACTATGAAGGCAAAACATATGTCATGTGGTCTCAGCGGCAGTTTCTGCCGGTGGATCAGGGCGCATGGCTGTATCTGGCGCAGATTGATGAGAAGGAGCCGTGGAAGCTTCTGACCGATCCGGTCTGCATTGCCAAACCGGAGTACGGCTGGGAGAACAATCATACTTATGTGGTGGAGGGTCCTTATGCGCTTGAGAAGAACGGCCAATTGATGATTACCTACGCCGCGGCGGCTGTCGATGCGACGTATACGGTGGGACTCTTAAAGCCGGTGATGGGCAGTGATATCCTGAATCCGGAGAACTGGAGCAAGAGTAACTATCCTTTGATGTCTTCCGCCAGTGTGGAAGGCGAGTACGGCACCGGCCATAATTCCTATGTGACCGATGAAAACGGGCTGGTGTGGAACTTCTACCATATGCGGGCCGGCGTGGATGGACCGCGTTCTTCCGCTGCCCGCAGAACACATTTCGATATTGACGGGGAGCCGATGCTGGATGTGACAGAGGAGAGGGATCTGCCGGAGGAATTCCGGACTGTGGAGGCACGGATCTTATAGAGTCTCCCATGGATTTGTTTGTAGTTTGTAATAATTGGTTGCATTGTAATCGGTGAGATGTTATATTCTACTGGTAAGGACGGAATTATTGGGAGACAGATTAGAATGGTTACACTGAAGGAGATCGCCAGAGAATGTAATGTTTCGCCGACAACCGTATCGAATATTTTGAACGGCAAACCTAAAGTCAGCGAAGAGACGAGAGAGAGAGTGCTGGAGACCGTTAACAGACTGGGATACAGGCCCAATTACATAGCACAGGGCCTGCGAAACCAGAAGACGAAGATGATCGGTATTATAGTGGAAGACCTTGCGCAGTTTACGACGCCCGAGATCGTGGAGGGCATTATGAGATATTGTGAAGAGAGAGGTTACCGGTCGATTGTTAAGAACCTGCGTCTTTATGCCAGATGGAGTGATTCCTGGTATAATAAGGATTCGGATTATCACGCTATTTTAGAGCCGGCGCTCAGAGAGTTGACTTCGATCATGGTGGACGGGATTATCTATGTTGCCGGACATGCCAGGGTGATACATTGCTTTGCGGAGGACTTTTCCACACCGGCGGTGATGGCATATGCCTTTGACAACAATCCGAGGATTCCTTCTGTCGGGATTGACGACCAGGGGGCCGGCTATGAGATCGTGCGGTATCTTATTGCAAAGGGACACCGTAAGATCGGCGTTATCGGCGGACGGGCGGATAATATTCATACGAAGCAGAGACTTCTGGGGTATCAGAAGGCGCTGTTTGAACATCAGATCCTGTATAATCCGGAGTGGATCCGATACGCCGCATGGGATGAGGAGAGCGCGTATATAGAGGCACGGGAACTTCTGAAGACAGAGGTGACGGCGGTCTTCTGTATGGCGGACAGAATGGCGGGCGGAGTTTACCGCTGCCTGAATGAGCAAGGCAAACGGGCAGGACAGGATATGGCGGTGGCAGGCTTTGACGGGCAGGAGATTTCGGAATTTTTCATTCCGGGATTAACGACGATGGCGCTGCCGCTTAGAAAGATCGGGCATGTGTCTGCCGAGGTGCTGCTTAAGAAGATCGAAGGCGGAGAGAGCCAGGGGCAGCAGGATGACGAGGCGGGGAGGATCTTGATACCCTGTACTTTTATAGAGCGTGAATCCATACATCAAATTTAAAGATTGGCAGCCGGGGCGAGAAATTGTCCCGGCTTTTTTTAACAAAAATACATCTTGGATTGACAAAAAAACAACATGCCCCTATAATTACCATAATGGTTAAACGTTAAACAAAAACGGAAAGGGGTGGGGACTATGAAGCTTTATATTCATGAAAACCAGAAAAAAGGGGTAATAGCACCGGAGATTTACGGGCATTTCAGCGAGCATCTGGGCAGATGCATCTATGACGGTCTGTATGTAGGGGAGTCATCCGAGATTCCCAATGAGAAGGGTATGCGGATCGATGTGGTAAACGCGTTGAAGGAGATTGATATTCCGGTACTGCGCTGGCCGGGCGGATGCTTTGCGGACGAGTACCATTGGAAGGACGGGATCGGCCCGAAGGAAAAGAGAAAGAAGATGGTCAATACCCATTGGGGCGGCACGACGGAGGACAACAGTTTCGGAACCCATGAGTATTTCGAGTTGTGTGAGCAGCTTGGCTGTAAGACCTATGTGTGCGGCAATGTGGGAAGCGGCACGGTGCAGGAGATGAGCGAGTGGGTAGAGTATATGACCTTCGACGGCGTCTCCCCGATGGCGGACCTGCGGCGTGAGAACGGGCATGAGCAGGCATGGAAACTGGATTATTTCGGTGTGGGCAATGAGAACTGGGGCTGCGGCGGCAATATGGCGCCGGATCATTATGCGCATTTATACCGCCGTTATCAGACTTACGTGCGGAATTATCATAAGGATCGTCCGGTTTTCAAAGTCTGTGGCGGTGCGGATTCGACGGACTATGAATGGACGGATACGGTACTTCATGAATGCTTCCGCAAGCCGGCGCCCGAAAGCGCTCACGGCTTTATGGACGGGCTTTCCATGCACTATTATGTGGGCGTGGAAAAGGGAGAGCATAAGGGAAGCGCTACGGATTTTGGTGAAGACGAATGGAATGCGACGTTAAAACGCGCACTGGGGATGGAAGAGCTGATCAGAAGACACGCGGCGATCATGGATCGGTACGACCCGGACAAGAAGATCGGCATGATCGTTGATGAGTGGGGCTGCTGGCATGACGTGGAAGCGGGTACGAATCCGGGATTCCTTTACCAGCAGAATACCATGCGGGATGCCGTGGTGGCGGGCGTTACCCTGAATATTTTCAACAAGCACTGTGACCGGGTAAAGATGGCCTGTATTGCGCAGATCGTCAATGTTCTGCAGTCGGTAGTTCTGACGGAAGGCAGCCGTATGCTGTTAACGCCCACCTATCATGTATTCCACATGTACAAATATCATCAGGGAGCAGAGCTGATCGGAAGCTGTCTGGAGGTACAGGAAGAGAAGGATAGTATGGTGCAGGAGTCGGCTTCGATCGATCGGGATGGGGTTGTGACGGTGACGCTCACGAACCACTCGCTGCAGGACTCCCACAATATGGAGTTTCTGTTTGAGGAGAGAAAGCCCGTCGATGTGAAGGGATATATTGTGCATGGAGACATGAATGCCTACAATACCTTTGATGAGCCGGAGACTGTTGTGGAAGAGGAATTTACGGCGTTTACCGTGGAAGACAGAGGCCTGTCCTTTGTGATTCCGCCGCGCAGCGTGATGATGTTCCGGATCAAATAGCAGTCCGCGCAGGAGATGCCGGCTGCGTGAATTGCAGAGAATAGAAAATATTTCGGCATGGAGGGAATTATGGAAATAAAAGTATATACAAGAGAGCCAAATGCGGTTGACTATCCGGCCGGGCTGGCTTACAGCGTACATATGGCATCCCGTGAGGGGGAAGAAGAATTTCGACCCTGGCATAAGAACTACGGGATTCTGTTTGCACAGGCGCAGATCCGGCCGGATGATACCCTTGACACGAAAGCAGTGAAGCATCCGAGAATCTTTGGCTTGGAGGATGGCAGTTACGGTATAGCGGCAGTCAGAGTGCAGGAAAACGGAGAAGAAGACGTTGACAGCAAAGGTAAGGTTCTGCTGTGGAAGACAAGGGATTTCATCAGCTTTGACAGTCTGGGGCTGGTCGATCTGTTAGAAAGCGGCTGGGAGAGCGCAGGGGACTGCATTTCGGCCAGGAAAGACGTATTGGAAAGGGCGGCAGAATACTGGGGGCCTGTTTGCAACACAGAGATCAGGGTGCCTGCATGTGTCGAGCTGGATTCCGGAGAAGACTTGGATCGGATCAGAGCCGAAGCAGTCTATTCGGACGGTTCCTGCCACTCGAAGAGAGTCGTGTGGGACAGAACGGGGATTGATTTTACACCGGGCGGCAGTTACGAGGTGGAAGGCAGCGTCGTGGACCAGAGCTTTCCTTTTCCGGTGGCTGTAGGATATGGGGATCCGGTAGTTTTTCCCTGGGAAGGGAAGTGGTACTATATCTCCACCAATGACAACCTGAACGATATCGGACTGTATGTGCGGGAGGCGGACGATGTCAGGGGGCTGTTCCGTGAGGATATGGTGGAACATCTGATCTTGGCGGAGGACGAGAAGCGGCAGCTGCTGCAGACTTTCTGGGCGCCGGAATTTCATGTGATAGGCGGTGAACTCTATATTCTGTTTGCGGTGAGCGGGCAGGTGTGGGGGCCCCAGTGCCATATGATGAGACTACGGAAAGGAAAGTCCATCATAGAAGCGGACAGCTGGGAGGATCCGATCAGGGTAGTGAGAGCCGACGGCAGTGCGCTGACCGAGGATGGAATCACGCTCGATATGACGTATCTGAAGACGGACAGAAGTTCCTATGTGGTATGGTCTTACAGAAAGCATATCGGAACACCGCTGGACAGCGGTTCGATGCTTTACATTGCCACCATTGACGAGAAAGAACCGTGGAAACTGTCAAGCGAGCCGGTACTGCTTACCAGACCTCTCCTGGGATGGGAGAACGTGGCGGGGACGATCAACAATGAAGGACCCTATTCTTTTCGGAAGGACGGCAAGGTCTACCTCACTTATTCGGGCGGTTCGGCCAACAGTTATACCTATGTACTTGGGCTCTTGACGGCACGGGCGGAAGACGATCTGCTTGAGCCGGCCTCGTGGTCGAAGAGCTGTGCGCCGGTGCTTTCCTTCTACTCGGTAGCAGGAGAGTATGGACCCGGACACAATTCGTTCTTTATCGGTGAGGAAGGGGATCTGATGATTGCTTATCACGCGGAGACTGCGTTGGATCAGACGATAAGATGCGACGGCATCAGGCGGGTTCATTTCCGTAAGGACGGTCGGCCGGAGTTTGGTATGTCGGCTGCAGAAGATCTGGATCCTTCCCTGAGAAAGGTTAAGACTCGCGTTACTATGAAATAGAAATAATAAGTTCTGATGAAACAGCGCCCGGACGGCGCTGTTTCTCTTTGAGATATCCTCTGAGCATCCATTTTCTATAAGGTTTTCCACAACAAATATGCGCGATAAATGGTTTAACGATACTTATATGTGGAATGTAAATATGCTTTTTTTGGAATTAGAAAAAATATGGCATTTTTCACTAAAAAAAAAAAAAAAGGTAAAATATTAGTAATAATTGCATAAAACAATATTGACAAAAAGTGAAAATGGCTGTATTGTTTGTATATAGGTGGTTAAACGTTAAACAAATCAGAGAGGATGGATAATGATGCTTAGTAAGATTGATAAGAAGAAATGGTACTCGATTAAGCTGTTTCTTTATGTACTCCCTTTTTTGGTGTTGGTACTGTTATTTGCCTACTACCCGTTGTACGGATGGCTGTACGCATTCTATGATTACAGGCCGCCGAGACCGTTTTCCGAGGCTGAGTTCGTCGGCTTGAAATGGTTTAAATCGCTGGTGGAGAATCCGGTGAAGGTTTCCCAGCTGCTCCAGGTGTTGAAGAATACCTTTGTTATGAGTGGTATCACGCTTGGGACGTCATGGCTGCCTATGATATTTGCTGTATTTCTCAATGAGATCAGATGTATACCGTTTCGGAAGTTTGTCCAGACGGTTACGACGCTGCCGAATTTTATCAGCTGGGTATTGGTTTACTCTCTGGCCTTCAGCTTGTTTAACAGCACCGGAATGGTGAACACGCTGCTGTTGAATCTTGGACTGATCAAGGAGCCGGTGCTCCTGCTGCAGTCATCTGAACATGTGTGGCTCACACAGTGGCTGTGGCTTACGTGGAAGAATCTTGGATGGGCGGCGATCATGTATATTGCAGCGATCTCCAGTATCGACGATGAGCTGTTCCAGGCGGCTAAGGTGGATGGCGCGACGAGAATGCAGATGATCCGCTATATTACGATACCGAGTCTTCTGCCGACCTTCTTCGTTCTGCTTATGATGAATATTGGTAATTTCCTGTCGAACGGCATGGAACAGTATTATGTCTTCCAGAACGCATTTAATAAAGACTATATACAGGTATTGGATCTGTATGTTTACAATCTGGCGATGGGAAGCGGCAGTTATTCCGTATCCGTGGCTCTGAGTATGCTTAAGAGTGTTGTCAGTGTGATCCTTTTGATCTGCGCCAATTCCATTTCTAAGATGACGCGCGGCGAGAGTTTCCTGTAAGGGTTGTAAGAAGGAGGATTTCATGAGTAGAGAGATTGCTTTGAAGAAAAGAAGGCATGAGAGTTTTGGGGACCGGATGGTCAGCGTTGTATGTTACATAGTATTCGGGATCTGCGCGCTCCTGTGCCTGTATCCGTTCTATTATATGTTTATCAATACGATCAGTGCAAACGACTTAAGTTCCAGAGGCGTGATCTTATTCTGGCCGCAGGGCGTGCACTGGAAGAATTACAGCAGTGCATTGGGAATCGACGGTCTGTTCCAGGCGGCTAAGATCTCACTGATGCGTACTGTTCTGGGTACTTTCTGTACCGTGAGCGCTTCGGCGTTTCTGGGATTCATGTTTTCCCAGGATAAGATGTGGCACAGGAAGGTATGGTACAGACTGGTGATCGCTACGATGTACTTTAATGCAGGTATTATTCCCTGGTTTTTGGTCATGAAGAATATGCATCTGACAAATAATTTCTGGGGATACATCCTCCCGATGATCGTGTCGCCGTTCCATATCGTTCTGACGAAGACTTTCGTGGAATCAGTGCCGAAGGAGCTGCAGGAGGCGGCGGAGATCGACGGTGCGGGTATCCTGACGATCTTCTTTAAGGTGATGATACCGGTTATTAAGCCGATCATGGCTACGGTTGCTATTTTTGCGGCGGTTAATCAGTGGAACGCGTTTCAGGATACGTTGCTGCTTGTTACGGATACGAAGCTTTATCCTCTGCAGTTTGTGTTGTACCAGTATTTGAATCAGGCAAGTTCCTTGTCGGCTCTGGCGAATACCAGCAGTTCGAGTTCCTTGGCTGCGGCTGCGGCAACAACCCAGACCGCTACCAGTATCCGTATGACGATTACCATTATTGTGGTGCTGCCGATCATGTGCGTGTATCCGTTCTTCCAGAAGTACTTTGTTAAAGGTATTATGGTCGGTGCGGTCAAAGGTTAACGGCAGAATAGAGGTTCCTAATGATGATAGGCGGGAAATATACCGCTTGTTATAAAAGTAAATAAGACAAATTTTTAAGGAGGTAAGTAATGAAAAAGCGTATTGTAGCAACATTATTGGCAGTTGTAATGACAACTTCCATGATTCTGAGCGGCTGTGGAGGCGGCGGGCAGTCAGAAACAGCTTCACCGGCGGAAGAGGAAGCGCCGGCAGAAGAAGCGGCTCCGGAGTCCGATGCCGCGGAGGCTGCTGACGGAGAGGAAGCATCTACTGATGAGGCGGCGGCAGCGCCGACGGTTTCCCATGACGAAGAGCTGACGCTTGAGGTTTATGATGTGGCGTCCAACTATCAGGGATTGCAGAGCGGATGGTATGGCAAGATCCTGAAGGATAAGTTTAATATTGTTCTGAATATCATTGCGCCGCAGGTATCCGGTGACGGTGAAGCGCTGTATCAGACCAGAACGGCTGCCGGAAATCTGGGTGACATCATCCTGCTGGATAATGCAGATATGCTGGAGTGTATCGATGTAGGTCTCGTTGCCGACATGAGCGCAGAGATCAAGAGCTATCCGAATCTGATGAGATACTGGGAGCAGATCGAGAAATTCAATGCCGGAATCGGCGACGGCATCTGGGCGATCCCCACAGAGATGAACACCAACGGACCGACTGCTTATATGGCTGAGACGGTTTCCTCCATGCCGAGAATCCCGTGGGATTTCTATACAGAGCTTGGACGGCCTGACCTGAACACATTAGACGACCTGATCCAGGTACTGGTGGATATGCAGGCTGCACATCCCACCAATGAAGCGGGCGACAAGGCTTACGGTATAACTATGTGGAAAGACTGGGACAGCACATCCATCGAGAACGTTAACCAGCTGACGAAGTGGTACGGACAGGAAGTGAACGGTTCCGTTCTGATCGGCTCCGATCATTCCATTACACCGTTGACCGACAAGAACGGCGCGTATTATAAGATGCTCCGTTTCTTCTTCGATGCGAATCAGAGCGGTATCGTTGACCCGGATTCCGCTACACAGGACTGGACTTCCGCTAACGATAAGATGAAGCAGAAGAGAACCTATCTGGTATGGAACAACTGGATGCAGGGATTTACCAATTCTCCTGAGATCGGAGAAAAGGGCGCTAACTACATGGGTATGCCTATCGCAGATATGACGGTATTCCAGACTTCCGATTATTATTACGGCAGCGGCCGTGTGTTCGGTATCGGCTCTCAGGTAGATGACGAGAAGAAGGCACGTATCATGGAGTTCCTTGATTGGCTGGCATCTCCTGAAGGATGTACGGTTCAGCATGTCGGTGACGAAGGCATTATCTATACTGTAAATGATGACGGAACTTATACGCTGACAGAAGACGGTTACAACAGATTTACGACAGAGATCATGATTCCTGAAGAACTGGGCGGTGGTAACTGGACAGACGGTAACAACCAGGTTAACCAGTGGATCGTGCAGGGCTACGATACAAACCCGGTTAACGGCGAGAGCTATGTGCCTGATCTGTGGGCATCTTACCTGGAGAAGAACAATACCAAGACCAACAAAGAGTGGAAAGAAAAATACGGCGCAGAGAACGAAGTTGAGTACTTAAAGAGCAATGGTATGATGACTCCGGTACCCAGCATTAACATGTCTCTTGCGATTGATACGACAGACATCGGCCTGATCCGCAGCCAGTGTAAGACCATCGTATGTGATGCTTCCTGGAAAGCAATCTTTGCGGCAGACGAGGCAGGCTTTGAGGCTATTTGGGATGATATGTGTTCACAGCTGGAAGGCTTCGGCTGGAACGATCTGGTAGCATTCGATACAGAGAAATATCAGCCTGTTATTGACGCCAGAAAAGCAGTGAAATAAATAATAATGAAATAAACAGAAAGAATAGAATTGACAGGGGGGCAGCGTAGTCTGCCCTCTGTTTTTTTCGTGCGGTATGCATGAAGCAGAAAGATGATTTAATGATATATATGTACAAAATTAAGAAAGAAAATAAAAAAACAAATATGGTTGCGATCATTATGCTACCATTTTTTGTTTTTTGATTGATTTTTGTTGACATTATACCGGGGGGGGGGGTAAAATGTGAATACAAGCTTGTTTAGCGTTAAACAAACAAAACAGCCCTTGGAGAGGGGCGCTAATAACTACTACAATTATTATGAAGGAGTTGAATGTGTAAATGATGAAATTTTGGAAAAAAGGTACAGCAGTCATGCTTGCATGTCTGACAGCAGTCAGCCTGGCAGCATGTGGCGGCGGTTCAGGCGGCAGTGCGTCCGGTACAGGTGACGGCGGTTCAGGCGGCGGTGAAAGTACAGGCGGTACAACGGACAATGGTGAGATCGTAAAATTGGTTGTCTGGGGAGTTGGCACCGCCGATACGGAGGATTGTAATGAGGTTGCTGCGGCAGTCAGTGAAATCACACGCGAGAAGATCGGTGTGGAGATTGAACTGGTTCGCGGTCAGGATGCGGAACAGATTAATCTGGCGCTTTCCTCCGGGGAGGCTATCGATCTGCTGAATTATAATAATGTGAACGGTCAGCTGGCTACGATCGTGCGTAACAGTTATGCTACCGGCCTGGATGAATTGGTTGAGCAGTATGGCCAGGGGGCCCTGGAAGTGATCAATCCTGTGGATTTGGATGCCTGCCGTTTCGGCGGCGTGTTGTATGCGCTTCCTGATATGAAGGATACTTCTCATTCTGCCGGTTTTTCCATGCGGAAAGATATTGTAGATGAGTTGGGTATAACTGTTCCGGAGATGGGTACATACGATGACATGTATGAAATCTTAAAGAAGGTCCACGAGGCGTACCCTGATATGTATCCTCTGGTCCCTACCTGGGCCGGCGGCGGTATGCAGGAGTCGTTCCCGATTGATCCGCTCGGAGATAATCTGGGAGTTCTGGAGAATGCATTTAGTGACAGCACAAAAGTTGTTAACTACTATGCTATGGACAGTTATCGTGAATTCTGTGAGATGATGTACAAATGGAATCAGGAAGGGCTGATCATGCCGGATGCTACGACGACGACAGAGAATAACCTGCTTTCCGGCAACGGGTTTGCCATGTTTGAGAACTGGAAGCCCGGCAAGGAATTTGAGAACTATAAGTCAACAGGTAAGGAAGTCGTATTTATGAAGGTCATCGAGCCTTATAAATATACGGACTGTTCCAATGGCAATTCCTTTATTATTCCTTATTCCTCTCCGCATCCGGAGAAGGCTATGGAGCTGTGGAATCTGATGTACACCGACGCTGAAGTGTCCAATCTGCTTATTAATGGTATTGAAGGCAAACATTGGGTCTATACAGACGATTCCAAGACTACCATTACGACTCCTGAAGGTGTGGATCCCAATGCCAGCGGATATTCTTCCGTTGACTGGTCCTGGCCGAATCAGCAGCTTACGCCGGTCTGGGAAGGCACTGATACTGACTTGTGGGAACAGCTTAACAAGTTCAACAATGAAGGAGCTGCCAGCCCGGCACATGGTTTTTCCTGGGACAGCAGTTCTGTGATGAATCAGGTTACTGCCTGCAATAACGTAATTTCATCATATCATACGGCTTTACGGTGGGGCGCTATGGATCCGGCAGAGAATCTGCCGAAGTTCATTGCCGAGCTGGAGGCTGCCGGGATCAATGAGATCATTGCCGAGAAACAGAAACAGCTGGATGAATTTCTTGCAGGGAAGTAAGAGAAATTTAGAAGCTGTATAACTGATCATGTTGTAAAGATAAGGCGGGTATGGGAAATTCTCAGCCCGCTTTTAAATCTTATGGAGGAATGAATATGAAGAAATTCGGAAAAACAATGAAGCGTTTCTGGCCCCTTTATTTGATGTTCATGCCCGGCGTTATCTACTTGTTTATTAACTGCTATATTCCCATGTTCGGTATTCAGATCGCCTTCCGGCAGTATAACGCCAGAGACGGCATCTACGGCAGTCCGTGGTGTGGGTTCAATAATTTTTCTTTTTTGTTCCGGACAAACGATGCTTTTGTTATGATTCGTAACACATTGCTTTATAATCTGGTATTTATTGCATTGGGAACTGTATTGGCTGTTTCCATTGCCATTATTCTGAATGAAGTTCGCAGTAAAAGAGCGAAGCAGTTCTATCAGACCGTAATCTTGATTCCGTATCTGATTTCGATGGTTATTGTCAGTTATCTGGCATTTGCTTTCTTAAGCAGCGGCAACGGCTATATTAACAATTCGCTGTTGAAGGCTTTTGGCATGGAGGCAATCGACTGGTACAACACGCCGAAATACTGGCCGGTTATCCTGGTCATCATCAATGTCTGGAAGAATCTGGGATATAACATGATCCTGTATTATGCTACCATTTGCGGCATCGATCATACTTTATATGAGGCAGCCGTGGTGGACGGAGCCAACCGCTGGCAGCAGGTATGGAATGTTACGCTGCCCAGCCTGCGTTCTACGATCATTATTCTGACACTGATGGCGCTTGGCGGGATCTTCCGTTCTGATTTTGGTCTGTTCTATCAGGTGCCTCAGAATTCAGGTCCTTTGATCAGTGTGACTCAGACCATCGATACTTATGTATATCGCGGCCTGATGCAGACCAACAACATCGGTATGTCTTCCGCCGCCGGCGTATATCAGTCCGTTGTGGGATTCATTCTGGTGGTAACCGCCAACTTTGTTGTCCGCAAAGTGGACAATGAAAGTTCCCTGTTTTAAAGAAGGAGGTATAGATTATGGTAGAAAAGGGAAAAGGGTTTCAGATTTTTGCCCATATTTTGTTTGTCATTCTCGTTATTTGTGCGCTGGCGCCTTTTGTACTGCTGATCATGTCTTCCTTTACGGAGGAGCAGACGCTTGTTACCAACGGTTACAGTTTCTTTCCCGAGAAATTCAGTACTTATGCATATGAGTATCTGATGACGAAATCCTCCGCAGTGGTACGTGGCTACGGTATTTCTTTCATGATAACGATAGTGGGTACGCTGTGCAATCTGCTGTTCACTACTTTGTATGCCTATCCGCTATCCAGGAGAGAACTGCCGGGACGTAATGTTTTTGCTTTTTATCTGTTTTTCACCATGCTGTTTTCCGGAGGACTGGTACCGTCTTATCTGATGTGGACGCAGACTTTCCATATTCGCAATACTATATTTGCACTGTTGGTTCCGAACCTGCTGCTGAGTGCGTTCAATGTCATTATGATGCGTACCTACTTCACATCCAATATTCCGGATGCCGTTGTCGAGGCGGCGAGGGTGGACGGCGCCAGTGAGTTTAAGATCCTCTTCGGTATCGTGCTTCCCATGGCTCTGCCGATCATTGCAACGATCGGTCTGCTGGTTGGCCTGGCTTATTGGAATGACTGGATGAATGGTCTGTATTATCTTAACGATGACCGGATGTTCAGTATTCAGGTATTGTTGATGAATATTCAGAGGGATCTCGATTCCCTGCGGCAGCAGGCGCAGTCCGGCGGAAGTGTGAATACGGCGGACCTGCCTTCAACTTCTGTCCGCATGGCGCTGACGGTAATGGGAGTATTGCCGATCATGATTGTTTATCCCTTTGTACAACAGTATTTTGTGAAGGGTATTGCTATCGGTGCGGTTAAGGGATAACTGGCTTATAGCTTGAGATTTAAGCTTATGGCTGTTAAAGCGCTGCAAATTCATTAACAGTGAATTTGCAGCGCTTTAATTGCAGAAATATAGGAGTAAATGCACAAAATATGTTAAAATAATCATCGTAAAGATTCTGGAACATACGATAAACGACGAAAATAAACCGGGAACAGAAAAAAGGAAGGAGTAGTAATGAAAGAAAGCAAACATTATCAAATTGACAGAAGCAGCAGAATGCCTTTTCATAATCAGGTAGATCACTGCATCGGCACAGGCAGGATGGGTCTGGCTTTACAGAAGGAGTATCTGGACCAGCTTAAGCTTGTGCAGGAAGAGATCGGTTTTCGTCACATTCGCGGCCATGGCCTTTTTTCGGATGATATGGCGATCTATCAGGAGTATGAGGATGCGGACGGCGTTAAGAGAGCGGAGTATAATTTTACATACTTAGATCTGGTGATGGACAGCTACAGGGAACTGGGGCTGCGCCCGTTCCTTGAACTTGGATTTATGCCGGAGAAGATGGCTTCCGGAGAACAGACCATTTTCTACTGGAAAGGGAATACCACACCGCCCAAAAGCTATGAGGCGTGGTGCGATATGGTGACGGCCACTCTGCGTCATCTGATGGAACGCTATGGAGAGGAAGAGGTCGTGAGCTGGCCGATCGAGGTGTGGAACGAGCCTAATCTGCCCGGGTTCTGGAAAGACGCCGATATGAAAGAATATTTTAAGTTATTTCGGTATTCTTTCCGGGCGATCAAGAGCCTGGATCCGCGCTTCCGGGTGGGTGGTCCGGCCATCTGCGGCGTTCAGGATGAACTTTGGATCAGGGAATTTCTGAGTTTCTGCCGGAGGGAGGAGATCAGACCGGATTTCGTGACCAGACACCACTATACGACAGAACTGCCGAAACATATCGGCCATTACGGATATACGGAACTTACCGATGCCGAGCAGGGATTTTCCAACCTTAAGACGACCAGAGATATTATTGACAGCTTTGATGAATACAGAGGAACGGAAATATATATAACGGAATTTAATACCTCTTACATTCCGAACTGCCCGCTTCATGATACAAACCAGAATGCCGCTTATATTGCACGGCAGTTATCCAGACTGGGCGATGTGAATGAGTCCTATTCTTACTGGACATTCGGAGATATCTTTGAAGAGCAGGGAGTTCCCTTTACACCGTTCCATGGCGGATTCGGACTGGTAGCCAACGGGTGTATCCCGAAACCGACCTTCTGGACCTTCAAGTTTTATAAGGACTTGTGTGGGGAATGTGTCCTGAAGACAGAGGATATGGTAGTGCTCTGTACGAAAGACGGAGGTTATCAGGGCATTGTGTGGAATACGACAAGGAAAAGGTCGGGACGGGAACTGGAGGTTATGATCGATCTTCCGGTAGGCGGGGAGGGAGAATACCTTCTCATTACGAAGACGGTAGACGAGGATACCTGTAATCCAATACGGTTCTGGCATGATATGGGGGAGCCTGTCCACCTGAGTGAAAGACAGAAGAAACTGCTCAAGGAGGCTGCGCGGCCGTTTCTTGCCGAAAGAAAGTTGAAAGCAGCGGATCAAAATGTACAGGCTGCTCTGACAATCAAGGAACATGGCGTGGTGTATTTTGAGCTTTGCCCGATAACGATGACGGGTGATCGTGGATACGATTATGAGCGAGTGATGCAGAAGAACTGAGAGTGCGAGGCGGCAGGAATGCCGCCTTGCTGTTTTCTTAGCATATCTATCAAAAGCGATGATCGCATTTGTATCATCGATGGCGTTATGGTAAGATAAGAACATGAGAAACTATCGTAAAGGAACGGTAGAATAGGAGGAAGTATGGAACAATATACACATAGAAAAGCAGCCGCCCGCATCCGAGTGGTGGATGAAACCGGTAATATAGTTAAAAACGCAGAATTTCAGGCAGAATTGCGGAATCATGATTTCCTGTTCGGCTGCGGAGCCTTTGATGCGATTCCACTGACCAACGAGAAAAAAGGGGATGCTTTCTACGAAGAGCGGATGCACAAATGGCTGGAACTGTATAATTATGGCACGATGTCCTTCTACTGGGGCAGATATGAGGAACAGGAGAATGCTCCGGCATTTGAGAGCCGCATGAATGCGTCCGGATATTTACAGGACCATGGCAAAAAGATAAAAGGCCATCCCCTCTGCTGGCATACGGTGTGTGCGGACTGGCTGATGAAATATGATAACAAGACGATTATGGACAAACAGCTGGAAAGGATCCACAGAGATGTGACGGCTTTCGCCGGCGTGATCGACATGTGGGATGTGATCAATGAAGTGGTCATCATGCCGGAGTTCGACAAATATGATAATGCAGTCACAAGGATCTGTAAGGAATACGGGCGTCTCAATCTTGTCAAAGAAGTGTTCGCGGCGGCCAAAGCAGCCAATCCGCAGGCAGTGCTTCTGATCAATGACTTTAATCTGAGCGACAGGTATGCGAAGTTGATCGATGAGTGTCTCGATGCCGGTGTGCCGATCAGTGCGATCGGTCTGCAGACACACCAGCACCAGGGATATATGGGCAGAGAGAAGCTTGCAGAGATCCTGGAGCGGTTTGAGGGATTTGGACTGCCGCTGCATTTTACAGAGAATACACTGGTATCCGGTCACATCATGCCGTCCCATATTGTGGATCTGAATGATTATCAGATTCCGGAATGGCCGAGTACGCCGGAGGGAGAGAAGCGACAGGCGGAAGAAATGGAAGATATGTATCGATTCCTCTTTGCGCATCCTCTCGTAGAAGCGATCACCGGGTGGGACTTTACGGACGGCGCATGGCTCGGGGCGCCAAGCGGCGTGCTGAGGACAGATAACAGTGAGAAGCCTTCCTATCACAAGTTGAAGGATCTGGTCCACAGAGAGTGGCATACGGCAGAAAAGATCCGGACAGACGAAAACGGTATGGCGGTTCTTACCGGATTTAAGGGTACCTATATTCTGACAGGGAAGAAGGGGAGCGGAAGCTTTCATCTTGATCAGGGGCAGGAGTGTATTACAGTGACTTGTCCTTCTTTCCAGGATTTTTTGCAGGAAACGGGTGACAGACGGATGGCCCCATGATACAATGATTCGGGCCTGTGCTTGTGTAGTCCTGGCAGGCTGTGACAAAGCGGCACGGTAACAGAGAAGGGTAAGCGTATGGAGGGTAAGCAATGATGAAATATGACGTTATTATTATCGGTGCAGGACCGGGTGGCATCTTCACCGCCTATGAACTGCTGCAGCAGGAAAAGCAGTTGAAGATCGCGGTGTTTGAATCCGGGCATGAACTTAAGATGCGTCGCTGCCCGATCGACGGTGACAAGGTAAAAAGCTGCATTCATTGTAAGACCTGTTCGATTATGAGCGGCTTCGGCGGGGCAGGAGCCTTTTCCGACGGAAAATATAATATCACCAACGATTTCGGCGGTACGCTGTATGAGTACGTGGGCCGGAAGCAGGCCATCGACCTGATGAAGTATGTGGATGAGATCAACATGAAATACGGCGGGGAGGGTACGAAGCTGTACAGTACTACCGGAACGCATTTCAAGAAGCTGTGCCTGCAGAACAAGCTGAGTCTGCTGGATGCTTCCGTGCGCCATCTGGGGACGGATATCAACTATATCGTGCTTGAGAATCTGTATGCGGAGTTAAAGAACAGCGTGGAGTTCTACTTTGATATGCCGGTCAAAACGGTGGAGAATCTGGGAGGAAGCTACCGTGTAGTCTGCGAGGAGGAATCTTTTGAATGTGACAAATGCGTCATATCCGTAGGGCGCAGCGGCAGCAAATGGATGGAACATGTGTGCCGGGAGCTGGATATCCGGACGAAATCCAACCGTGTGGATATCGGTGTGCGCGTGGAACTGCCGGCGGTGATCTTTTCCCATCTGACGGATGAGCTGTATGAGAGTAAGATCGTCTACCGGACGGAGAAATTTGAGGATAGGGTGCGCACTTTCTGTATGAATCCTCACGGCATCGTGGTCAACGAGAACACCAACGGCATTGTGACGGTGAACGGACACAGCTATGAGGGGGCGGATAAGCAGACCGAGAACACGAATTTTGCGCTGCTTGTGGCGAAGCATTTTTCCGAGCCTTTTAAGGACAGCAACGGTTACGGCGAGAGTATCGCGAAGCTGTCGAATATGCTGGGCGGCGGTGTGATCGTGCAGCGTTTCGGCGACCTTGTGCGGGGACGGCGCAGCAATGAGAAGCGGATCGAGGAAGGTCTGGTACAGCCTACGCTGGCGGCCACGCCGGGAGACTTAAGCCTGGTATTGCCGAAGCGTATTCTGGACGGTATTATCGAGATGATCTATGCGCTGGATAAGATCGCGCCGGGCACGGCCAATGACGATACGCTGCTGTACGGGGTGGAAGTGAAATTCTATAACATGGAAGTGGCGATTGATGAGCATCTGGAGACGAAGCATAAGGGGCTGTATATCATAGGCGACGGAAGCGGCGTTACCCATTCCCTGTCTCATGCCTCTGCCAGCGGGGTGTATGTGGCGCGGGATATCGCAGGGCAGTCAGCAGGGTAAGCTTTATGGATTTGCGGCGCCAGGCGCAAGGGATTCTGCAAACATCGATTGACATAGGAAAGAAAAGGACTGCATAGACTGTATTAATAATCTGTGCAGTCCCTTTTTTGCATTGCTGTAGTAAAGAAGAAGACTGTCCTGCTTGGTCGAGGCATTCTCATGGTCGCAGTATTATCAAATATATCCAATATTATCATTCCCGTCATTATTTTCTATGTCGTGGCTTACGGGCTTGCGGCCGGAAGCAATGTATATGAAGACTTTATCAAGGGGGCAAAAGACGGGTTTCACACAGTTATTCAGATCATGCCGACGCTGATCGGGCTTATGGTGGCGGTGGGAGTGCTGCGCGCTTCCGGCTTTCTGGACTTTGTGGGCGGTTTGTTTTCCGGGATTGCAGCCAGGCTTGGCTTCTCTTCGGAGCTGGTGCCGCTGATGCTGATTAAGATGTTTTCTTCTTCGGCGGCTACGGGGCTGGTGCTGGATATTTTTAAGAATCATGGTCCGGATTCCCTGATCGGCCTGACAACATCGATTATGATGAGTTGTACGGAGACGATCTTTTATACGATGTCCGTCTATTTCCTGGCAGCCAGAGTGACGAAGACAAGATATACGCTCAAGGGAGCGCTGCTTTCGACCCTGGCAGGGATTGTGGCAAGTATTGTTCTGGCAGGAATGCTGGTGTAGCCCTGGCGGTTATTTTAGGCAGAGATCCGTTTGGCAGCCAGGAGACCGGCTATCATAAAATGACTGAAAAACAGCACCCCGTCATGGAGTGCTGTTTTCCTGTGTGAGAAGGATAGAAATGTGTAAACTCAAATATATGTCAACAGCGCATTGCATGGAATGCAGCTGTTATTGTTAGTCGAAGCCGATCGACACCAGGTCAGCACCGGCGGCTCCATTATTATGTAGGTCAGAATAGTCATTTTGTTATGTATTCCCCAACTACAAGTAATACTATACAGTGGAATTGTGAATGGGATGTGTCAAATATCGAAAGAAAAAAGAAAGAAATTATAAAATAAATTTTATATTTGCAAATTGTTAGAATATTTGTCATAAATTGTAATGTGGCGCAGAATAGCTTATTCCTGCGCCACGATCTGAATGCTGTATACCTGTCCTAACTGTGCCGGGTAGGTTTCCATAATACTGCCGTCATAGGTAATCTCAACGAGATCTCCCGTCTGAACCGCTACGGACTCCTGATTAGGTACATAGATCTGGCCGGAAGACATATGTTCCGCGGAATCGGGGACGGGTTCTACCAATATGTTTGTATCGTTTACTTCCAGGACGGTGGCCTGAAAAGTAAACTGAAAAGCAGAGGAGGCGGCAGCCATGTCAAGGGAATCCAGCAATTCTGTTATCGCCTCATGCAATGCAGGGGAAGGTTTATAAATTCCCTGATAGGGCTGTTCTACGTAGTCGGTATTCTTTTTCTGATAAAAGAAGACTTCGGAAGTTTGGTCGTCACAGTGGATTCTGATCGAGAGGTAATCGTCAACCGACGGGGCATCGTTTATGGATTCTTGATTCGTAATCTCCATATCGGACAGAAGTCCCATAAAGTTTTCTATATAATCCGGATCGATCGAGATCGCGGATGTACTGCCGTTGCGGAGTTCGATCGAAGTGACGTCTGATGTATCAGGAAGAATGACGGGATCGCCCTTTTTCCCGCATGCGGTGATCATGGCGAACACCAATAGGACGGAGAGGATTATTTTGTATTTACGCATGAAGTGCTCCTTCCGGCAGCAGGCTGCCTATGTCTGATTATGTTATTGAGCTGCCTTCCATCGAGAAAGGCCGTGTGTTCCCTTGCCAATTAAGAGTATAATGACATGATACAATAATGTCCGGACAGCTGTCCAGTTTATTCCTGGCGGATTTTCATGGCCAATCGCAATAACCGGTAGTATAATGGGAACGACAACGATTATTACGACAGAGGGAAAAGATTGAAAATTAAAATTTTCAATCGCGAGATTTGTGTCTGCGCGTTGCTTGCCACAAACTCGTTTATGCGCAAAAAGCAGCGCAGAAATGGGGAAAACAATGCAGCCAAACAGCATGACAATTATTCTTACAATCATAAGTATCATTCTCCTGACTTTGCTTATGGCAGGGATTGTACATATCACCCGCCGTATCCGTCGTGACAGGCGTATGCGGGTGATGGATGAGATGGAGGGGCATGACTTTGAATATTTCTGTGCAGATCTTCTGGAGAAGCAGGGGTTTGCGGAAGTGGAGGTTACCAGAGGCAGCGGCGATTTCGGGGTGGATATTCTGGCGGAAAAAGACGGTGTGACCTATGCGGTACAGTGTAAACGCTATAACGGATCGGTGGGCGTCGATGCCGTCCTGCGGACTTATGCCGGCCGGGATTACTATGAGCGGATGGTGGGCGCTGTCATGACGAATCAGTATTTTACGACGCCGGCAGTGGCGGCTGCCGAGAAGCTGCATATTCTGCTCTGGGACAGAGGCTATGTGGATAGTATATTGGAGGAAGAATAAGGAAGGCGCGCGACCCAATGCGCAGGGGTCCTGAGGGATATTTATATTAATTTGACTATCAAACTAAATTTTGCTAAAATAACTATAGTGTAATGCTGGAATCCGCCGGGATAACGCTGATTGAGTCCTGCAAATTGCTGCAGATATTGTAGAGTGTCGGGGGAGATTGCAGGTATGAGAGGCAATTTTCATATCGGAATCAGGGGTAGAAATGAACATTAACCATATGCTAAATGAGGTGCTGGTGAGGTTGTTCCGCAATATCAATGTCATTGAAGAGCGGGCAATCTGCAGCGGGGAATATAAGGATGTGACGGCCAACGATATGCATGTGATCGAAGCGATTGACATGGAGGGGGCCAGGAATATGACGAGTGTAGCCAAGTCGCTTGGCGTGACTACGGGAACGTTGACTATAGCGGTCAACAGCCTTGTGAAGAAGGGCTATGTGGAGCGGGTCAGGAGTGAAGAGGACAGGCGTGTGGTGCTGATCTCCCTGTCACAGAAAGGCAGGAAGGCCTATCTCCACCACCAACAGTTTCATGAGCAGATGATCGAGGCCATCGTGGAGGAACTGTCGGCGGAAGAGCAGGCAGTGCTGGAGAAAGCATTGGTGAAGCTGGATCGGTTTTTTCGCAAATAGAATGAGCAGTATTTGTTTGAAAGAATCGTTTTCAGGAACGATACAACATCTTAGTCAACGTTCCGAAATCCGCGGGTCCATTTTCTAACAGGAAGCAGTGGAAACGATAGAGGAAAGCAGAGTCGTTCTCGCCCCAAAGGGCAGCGGCCTGCTTTTTTAATTCCATGATCTCCAGATATCCCAGATAGTACTTCGGATAATTGCAGGGCTCCTCGGCGATATAGGCATAGATGGCGGCCATGGCCTCCGGGTTGGTGGAACCGAAAGAGGAGAGGATATCGCACACGTTTTCCAGGGTTGCGCCGTCATAGTGGATAAAGATGTCTAACAGAGCGTACAGACACAGCTGGATCTGCCGGTCCAGACGGCATAGCCTGTAGTAATCGGCGGCCTCCGGATGATCTTCTTCTGCCAGGCTGACGGCATAATCATAGGAAGACAGCTCCGCATACATGGCCCATCCCTCCACGAAACCGCCGTAATAGAGGACGCTGCGCAGCGGTGTTGTACCGGACTTTTCCCAGAATTGCTGGCTGTATAACGTCTGGTAGAGATGCCCCGGGTAACCTTCGTGAGCCAGCGTGGTAAAAAGGGAGATATCGCCCTGGGTATCCAGTGTGTTGATGTAGACGGTGTTGTTCCATACATTATCCATGGGCGGCGTCATATAGAAAGCCGGTGCGGTGTAGGGTTCCAGGCCGTCATCCACGTATTTGACCCTGCATTGTACCGGCGCGTCATCCGTGGCTTCCGGAATGGCGGGGAAGTTCTGCCGGATCGCGGCTTCCAGAAAGGCAAGCATCTCTTCCGGCGTCATCTGGGGCAGCAGAGACTGTTCCTTAAGAAACTGCTCTTTCAGAGCAGGATTTCCGGCAAGCAATATGGCCATCTGTTCGTAGTTGGACTGCAGGTCACGAAAGAGCAGCTGTTTGATCTCGTCGATGCCGCGCACGGAGCCGGTCTGCATCCGCAGCAGCGCCGTATAATAGTCCTGTCCGCCTTCATGTTTCGCCAGACCACAGGTATCTTTGCCGCTTCCTTTCAGCAGCGTCAGTTCGTCGGCCAAACGGTCGTAGGCGGGTGCGACGACGGTGGTCAGCAGCCGGTTGTTCTCGGCCTCATAGGCCAGCGCCTCTGGCTGTGTGATCAGACCGGCCTCCTGCAGTGCTTCCAGCCTTTGGTTGAAAGTGAGCTCCAGAAAATGAGAATTACTTTCCAACTGTTTGATGTTCATCAGCTCTGCGCACTGTTTGATGACCTTATCTGCGGTGGTATCCGACATAAAAAGTCCGGCCGCCGCTTTTTCCTGCTCAAACACGATGAGACCGTCTAAGTAAGCCGGGATCTGGTTTAGGATGGCCAGATAGAGTTCCACGTCTTCGGGTGTGTCCAGTCGGTATTCCGCCAACAGGATCGGCAGCTCCGAGGGCATACCGGAGGAGGGCGACAGAGGCTCGGAGAAATAGGGGTAGGCGGCGGTATGGGCCGCGGCATCTATGTAAGTGCACAGAAGACTGTAGAGGAAGCGGTTTGCTTCGGAGAGCTTTGCCGGATCAAATTCTGCCAGGCTGTCGGACAGGCGGGAGAGGGCATAGACATTGTCCGCGGCTTCCCCCGCGTGATAGACGGGCAGTTTCAGACGTTCCTCGTCAATCTGCCAGGCTTCCGGATCGTCGATGGAATAGTGGAAGTGGATCGGGTTGGCCTGCAGCTCTTCAAGGAAAAAGTTTTCCGCAAAGCGTTCAAAGCGGGCATCCGCGTGACCCAGATGAAAACAGTAAAAAGTTGCAGCGCTAAAGCCTGCAAAGAGGAGCAGGGCCGCAGCCCATTGTTTGAAAGATAAATGGCGTTTCAAGGCAATACCTGTCAGTTAGGTTTGTTTTTATTATATGAACTGCGTGGAAGAAATAGAAATGGAACAGCGATACAGGGGTTATTTAAAAAATAGTAAAATATTTTAAGAAAACATATATGATCTTGTTGCCAAAAAGCCGGTATGAATGGTAAAATAAATCGGAAAGACAAATGGGGCAAGGCTGTGTTTTTGCGAATGGAAGCGTCCGGATGCGTTGTCTCAGGGCAGGAAATGTAGTATAGTAGAACTAAATATAGGAAAACGGAGGTATGCTATGGGAGCAAAAGAATGTATTGCCAGCGGCAAGGCGGTTCTGGGCATCGAGTTTGGTTCAACCAGGATCAAGGCAGTGCTGGTGGACGAGAAGAATCAGCCCATCGCGTCGGGGGCGCATGATTGGGAGAACAGGCTGGAGAACGGGATCTGGACCTACAGCCTGGAGGATATCTGGACGGGACTGCAGGACTGCTACCGGAATCTGGCGCAGGACGTGCAGGAACAGTACGGCGAGAAGCTTACGAAGCTGGGGGCCATCGGATTCAGTGCCATGATGCACGGTTATATGGCTTTTAATGAAAAGGACGAGTTGATGGTGCCTTTCCGCACGTGGAGAAATACGATTACGGAGGAAGCGTCCAATAAGCTGACGGAGCTGTTCCAGTATCATATTCCCCAGAGATGGACGATTGCGCATCTTTATCAGGCGATTCTCAATGAAGAGGTGCACGTGGCTGATCTGAAATTCGTGATCACGCTGGCAGGATATATTCATTGGAGACTGACGGGTGAGAAGGTGGTCGGCGTGGGTGAAGCGTCGGGTATGTTCCCTATCGATATCGCTACGGGACAGTTTCATGAGAGAATGATTGCACAGTTTAATGACGCGGTAGCACAGAAAGGTTATGCGTGGAAGCTGCAGGAGCTTCTGCCGGCAGTTCATACGGCAGGACAGCAGGCCGGCGCGCTGACAGAGGAGGGCGCGAAGCTGTTGGATCCGACAGGAACTCTGGAAGCAGGCATTCCCTTCTGTCCGGCGGAAGGCGATGCGGGCACAGGCATGGCGGCAACCAACAGCGTGGCCAAGCGTACCGGTAACGTGTCTGCGGGCACCAGCGTATTCGGTATGATCGTGTTGGAGAAAGAGCTGTCGAAGGTGTACGACGCCATCGATCTGGTGACCACGCCGGACGGCAGTCTGGTGGCTATGGTGCATTGCAACAACTGTACTTCGGATCTGAATGCCTGGGTGAATCTGTTCGCGGAATATTCGGAGCTGATGGGACAGAAGGTAGACAGGAACGAGCTGTACGGCAGCCTCTATCGCAAAGCGCTGGAGGGCGACGATGACTGTGGCGGTCTGCTGGCATACAATTATTTCTCGGGTGAGCATGTGACCGGATTTAATGAAGGCCGTCCGCTGTTCGTGCGTACACCGGATGCGAAGTTTGATCTGGCGAACTTTATGAGAGTGCATCTGTTCACCTCTCTTGGCGCGTTGAAGACCGGATTCGATATCCTGTTCCGGGAAGAGGAAGTGCAGGTGGATGAGATCCTTGGCCATGGCGGACTCTTCAAGACCAGGGGTGTGGGCCAGAGTATTCTGGCAGCGGCGATGAACGCGCCGGTGAGCGTGATGGAGACGGCAGGAGAAGGCGGCGCGTGGGGTATCGCACTGCTCGCGTCCTATATGGTTAACAAGGAGGCGGATGAGAGTCTTGCCCAGTTCCTTGACAGCAAGGTATTCGCCGGCCAGAAGGGTGAGAAGCTGGATCCGGTAGAGAAAGACGTTAAGGGATTCGATGCCTTTATGAAGCGCTACAGCGCCGGACTTGCCATCGAGAGAGCGGCTGTAGAGAATATATAGTAATATCAATCTATAATAAACCCGCGACAGCAGTATAGAGAGAAAGGTGTGACAAAGTAAAATGTTAGAGGAATTAAAGAAACGGGTCTATGAAGCAAATATGCTCCTTCCGCAGTACGGCCTGGTCACTTTTACCTGGGGGAATGTCAGTGAGATCGACAGGGAGAGCGGTATCTTCGCGATCAAGCCCAGTGGTGTGGACTACGACAAGCTGACGCCGGAAGATATGGTGCTGGTGGATCTGGAGGGCAATAAGGTGGAGGGTAAGTATAATCCTTCTTCCGATACGGCAACCCATGTGGAGCTGTACAAGGCGTATCAGGAGATCGGCGGCGTGGTACATACCCACTCTTCTTATGCGACCAGCTGGGCGCAGGCGGGACGCGGCATTCCCTGCTACGGGACGACTCACGCGGACTATTTCTATGGGGAGATCCCCTGCCTGAGATGTCTGAGTGCGGAGGAGATCGAGGAGGCTTACGAGAAGAATACGGGGCTTCTGATTGTCAGTGAGTTCGCAAGGCTTGGCAAGGATCCGGCGGCGGTTCCGGCTGTGTTGTGTAAGAATCACGGTCCTTTTGCATGGGGAAAAGATGCCCATGAGGCGGTGCACAATGCGGTAGTCCTGGAGGAAGTTGCCAAGATGGCGTACCGCGCGGAAACGATCGAGGCCAGAATCCAGCCGGCGCCCCAGGAGCTGCAGGATAAACATTACTACAGAAAGCACGGCGCGAATGCCTATTATGGACAGGGGAAATAGAAATGATCTGATAAAAAACAAAAATTTTCAGATTTTTAATAAAATTTTATAAAAAATTTAAAATTCCTATGGAGAACTGTCAATATTTGTGCTACAATAACAGTGAAATTGTAAGGGTGGCTTTCAGCTACATGGAAACAAAAGTCGCTTTGAGTAGGGGAGTCAGGTTGAAAAGCCTGACTTTCCTGTCACAAGAATACTTTTTCAAACAATTTTAGTTTTCAGACGGAGGTTAGAGATGAACAAATTAGAGTTACAGAAAACAGCTAATGAAGTTCGCAAGGGAATCGTCACTGCAGTGCACGGCGCTAAAGCAGGACATCCGGGCGGTTCTTTATCTGCCGCGGACATATTTACATATCTCTATTTTGAAGAGATGAATGTGGACCCGAAGGATCCGAAGAAGGCTGACAGAGACCGGTTCGTGCTTTCCAAGGGACATACGGCTCCGGGTCTGTATTCTACATTGGCGAACAGAGGGTATTTCCCGGTGGAGGATCTTCCGACACTGCGTCATCTGGGTTCCTATCTGCAGGGGCATCCCTGTATGCAGGAGACGCCCGGTGTGGATATGTCATCAGGCTCTCTGGGACAGGGCATTTCCGCGGCGGTAGGCATGGCGCTGGCGGCTAAGATGGACAACAGAGATTACAGAGTCTATACGTTGCTTGGTGACGGTGAGATCCAGGAAGGCCAGGTCTGGGAAGCGTCCATGTTTGCGGGACACCGTAAGCTGGATAATCTGGTAGTGATCGTAGATAACAACGGACTGCAGATCGACGGTAAGATTGACGACGTATGTTCTCCTTACCCGATCGACAAGAAATTCGAGGCATTTAATTTCCATGTGATCAACATTGACGGCAATGATTTCGATCAGATTGATGCGGCATTTAAGGAAGCAAGAGCGACCAAGGGTATGCCGACGGCTATCATCTGTAAGACGGTTAAGGGCAAGGGCGTTTCCTTCATGGAGAACAGCGCAGGCTGGCATGGTAAGGCTCCCAACGATGAGGAGTATGCGGTTGCTATGGCAGATCTTACGAAGATCGGTGAAGAATTAGGAGGTGCAAACTAATGGCAGATGTTAAGAAGATCGCTACGCGCGAAAGTTATGGTAATGCACTTGCTGAGTGTGGTGCTGATTTCCCGAATCTGGTAGTCCTTGATGCAGACCTTGCAGGCGCTACCAAGACCGGCGTGTTCCAGAAGGCATTTCCGGACCGCCATGTAGACTGTGGTATCGCAGAGTGTAATATGACAGGTATTGCGGCAGGACTTGCTACCTGCGGTAAGATTCCTTTTATCAGTTCCTTTGCCATGTTTGCGGCAGGAAGGAACTTCGAGCAGGTTCGTAACTCCATCGGTTATCCGCATCTGAATGTGAAGATCGGTGCGACTCATGCCGGCATTACGGTAGGTGAGGACGGTGCGACCCATCAGTGTAACGAGGATGTGGCATTGATGAGGACGGTTCCGGGTATGACGGTGGTTGTTCCCGCCGATGATGTGGAGGCGAAGGCGGCCGTGCGTGCGGCGATTGAGTTCGAGGGACCTGTATATCTCCGCTTTGGACGTGCGGCCGTGCCGGTGATCAACGACAGGCCGGATTATAAGTTCGAGCTGGGCAAGGGCGTTCTCTTAAGAGAAGGCAAGGATGTGACGATCATCGCCAGCGGCATCACGGTAGCATCCGCACTGGAGGCGGCAGAGAAGCTGGAAGCTGACGGTATCAGCGCAGAGGTAATCAATATCCATACGATTAAGCCTCTGGATGAAGAGCTTGTGGTGGCATCCGCGAAGAAGACCGGTAAGGTAGTGACCGCGGAGGAGCATTCGGTGATCGGTGGTCTTGGCAGTGCGGTGTGCGACTGCTTGTGTGAGAAGTGTCCGACACCGGTTCTTAAGATCGGAATGCAGGACGTGTTCGGTGAGTCAGGTTCTGCGGGCGCTCTGGTTGAGAAATACGGACTGGATGGCAAGGGAATCTATGAGTCCGTTAAGAATTTCGTGAAATAATATTGGAATCTTTTCTCGGCCATCGCTGCGGCGGTGGCTGAGAAGCTATCTGCGGAAGTTTTAACGAAGAGAGAGGACACAGGATAAGGAAACAGGATAATGTCTGAGAAATTTGTAAGGAAAAATATTCTGTCCCCTTCTATTTTGGCGGCGGATTTCGCCGTTCTCGGGGAACAGATCAAAGCGGCTTCCGAGGCGGGAGCGGAATATATTCATATAGACGTGATGGACGGCGTGTTCGTGCCGTCAATTTCTTTTGGAATGCCCCTTATTCAATCGATTCGCAAGGTGACGGACAGGGTATTTGACGTGCATCTGATGATTGTGGAACCGGAACGCTATGTGAAGCAGTTCAAGGAGTGCGGAGCGGACAGCATCACATTCCATCTGGAAGCGACTGAGGATGCGGATGCCCTGATCGATCAGATTCACGCACTCGGCTGCCGGGTGGGCATGTCGATTAAGCCAAGGACGCCGATCGAAGCGGCCAGGAAATACCTGTCGAAGATAGATATGCTGCTGGTGATGACGGTGGAGCCGGGATTCGGCGGCCAGAAGTATATACCGGAATCTACGGAACGCATCAGGCGGGCGCGGGAGATGGCAGATGAACTGGGCCTCAACCTGGACATTCAGGTGGATGGAGGTGTCGGCCAGGATAATGTGCATGTTGTGCTGGAAGCGGGCGCGAATGTGATCGTATCCGGTTCGGCGGTCTTTCATGGAGACATCACGGATAATGTGAAGAGATTTATAGCGCAGCTTTAGGGCTGCGCTATCTTATTGACTTCTCTGTCGTAGGTGAGGATTCCGTTCGCTTCTTCTTCCACGTCCGATAATTGGGTATAGACACTGGCGCATATGCCTTCCGGAATCTGTTCCCGTACTTTCTGCATCCGCTGTGCAAAGGCTCTTTTTAACCCGGCAGCATCCTTGTAAGTGCCGTATCCATATAATTTATCGCAGGCGCTGTGCCCGGGAATCTGCAGGGAATATCCGCCGAACTCTGACAATACGGTAGCACGTCTGGATTCAGGCGCAAATTTCATCTTGAAAAAATAGTGATGGATGCTTTGCAGATCGCCGCCGTTTTGATCAAACCAGCCGCTGGCCTGATCGATCAGACGGGTATCGTCACATTCCTTTGCGATGCGGGTAATCCGACCGGCATGGAATTGGCCCCAGCCCTCATTGAAGATGACCCATACGGCGATGCTCGGATGGTTATGCAGAAGCCGGATCGTCTCCTTCATTTCCCGTACAAATTCCCGCTGTCCTGCCTTGTGTGTGCGGGATAACAGGCGCAGACAGCTGTCCGGCACCTTAAGCTGCATCTGTGTGAAAAGTGTCGCCGCGTAGGTGACGAACCAGTGCTTATAGTAACTGCCGCCGTTGACCATATCCTGCCATACGATCATGCCAAGACGGTCGCAGTGATAATACCATCGCTGCGGCTCAATCTTAATGTGCTTTCGCAGCATATTAAAGCCCATCCTTTTCATCTCCAGAATATCGAAGACGAAAGCGTCATCAGAAGGAGCCGTGTACAGCCCGTCGGGCCAGTAGCCCTGGTCAAGCACGCCGTTTTGGAACAGGGGCTGCCCGTTCAGGCAGATTCTTGGAATACCCTTTACATCCGGTGTTATGGCAAAATCACGCAGGGCGAAGTAGCTTTCTGCTTTGTCCGTTCCCATTGTGACCGTAAAGCAGTACAGATAAGGTTCGTCACAGGTCCAGGGACGAACGATGGGCAGTGCGATTTCCAGTTCCCGGTTGGAGCGGCCGGCAGATGCGGCGATCAGCTGCCCGGATCCCTGGCGTGCCGGATATCTAGCAGAAACTTCGTCCTCCAGATACAAGGCGGGTTCCCGTACCTGTATGGAAACCGGAAGATCCGACGCCGAGCGGATTGTGAGACGCACGCTTTCCCGGGTAAGATCGGGCTTTGCGATAATCTCTTCGATATAGGCGGCCGGAACATATTCCATCCAGACCGTCTGCCAGATGCCGCTAATCGCCGTATAGAACATACCGCCCCGCTTTAACTTCTGCTTCCCTCTGGCATGGTAGGAAGTATCGCTGAGATCCTGCACCGCAACGAGAAGCTCCGGAGCGCCTGCGTCGCCGTGCTCTTCTACCGCGGCAAGATGACGACAGTGTTCTGTGATGTCCGCCGAAAAAGGAAGATAGCCGCCCGCATGGCGCGCAGCCTCTTTGCCGTTCACATATACGCGACATGCCTGGTCAACCGCTCCAAAGTGCAGGATCAGACGTTCACCTGCACGGATCCTGTCGGATTCTATGGGAAGTTGAGTACGGTACCAGAGATATTCGTCCGGTTGAAGCTGCCGGCCGACACCGGAGAGAGCGCTTTCCGGTGAGAAGGGCACCAGGATCTTTCCCGTAAAGTCCGTTGGTTTCCGGAACTTTGCCGTGAAGGCATAATCCCAATATCCGTTCAGGTTGATATAACTTTCCCGCCGCAGAAGAGGACGTGGATATTCCGGAAGAACATGTTCACAATCAAGTTCCCGTCCCCAGCGTGTGTATAGTTGCTTCATGTGATTCTTCCCCATTTGCCGTTATCCTCCATAATTGTACCGGGCGGAATCCTGCATCTGTCTTGTCTATGCCACGATATTCTGCATCCAGACGCCCTTTTTGACCAGAATGAAACCAATGATACATTTAATGATATCACCTATCTGCACAAGTATAAAGACTGTAGTTACCGGCAGAGAAGTAAAACGGCTCAACGTAAAGGCGATGGTAACGCTCACGCACCAGATGAAGACGCTGTCAAACAGGAAGGTGACGATCGTCTTACCGCCGGACCTCAGCGTGAAGTAGGATGCGTGCAGGAACGCATTCTGCGGCATGAAGACTGCCGTGATCATGATAAAGTATTTAGCCAGTTCTCTGACATCCGCTTCTGTGTTGTAAAGCATCGGGAAGAGGGGCGCCAGGACCAGCATGACCAGTGCGACGCAGGTGCAGGAGAAGACGGAAAAGGCGATCAGTTTGTTGTCCTGATCCCGGGCTTCTGCCATCTTGCCTGCTCCCAGCAATTGTCCAACGATAATGGCTACCGAATCCCCCAGGGCGATGAAGACAATGTTAAATACATTGCTGATCGTGTTGGAAATATTCTGGGCGGCGATCACGTTCAATCCGCGGACGGAATAGCATTGTGACAGCATCGCCATGCCTGCGGCCCACAGGGTTTCATTTAGAAGCAGCGGGGTTCCCTTGATCAGGATCTTCGCGGCCAGATTGCCGGGCACCTTCAAGGTGGAGTACAGCTTCTCGACAAAGGGGTTTTGTTCCTTGCGGCGGTGTGTGTGTATCAGAATGATGGCGGCCTCCACATAGCGGGAGATTACCGTGGCAGCGGCGGCGCCCTGTACGCCGAGAGCGGGCGCGCCGAACTTACCGTAGATCAATATGTAATTCAGGACCAGATTGACACAGACTGCGATAATGCCTGCTTTCATTGGCAGAAGTGTCTGGCCGCATTCGCGCAGGGTACTGGAATAGACCTGCACCATCATAAAGGGGAACAGTCCTGTCAACATGATCCAGAGATACTGCTTTCCGTAATGCAGGGTCGCGGCGGCGCTCTCGGCGGTACCGTCACCCTGCAGATAGAAACGGATCAGGTTGTCGCCGGCAAACAGAAATAATGCCGTGGTAAACAGGGTGATCACCGTAACGATCCAGATCTTGAAGCGCACAGTCTGCCGGATGCCCTCGTGATTCTTCTGGCCGAAATATTGTGCGGTAAAGATTCCGGCGCCGGATACGCCGCCAAACAGACACAGATTGTATACAAAGATCAACTGGTTGACGATGGCAACGCCGGACATCGGCTCCGTGCCGACCCGCCCGATCATAATGTTGTCGAGAAGGCTTACGAAGTTGGTGATTCCGTTCTGAATCATAATGGGAACAGCGATCGCAAGCGTCATCTTATAGAAAGCCTTGTCACCGATAAATTTATGCAGGAAACCGGATTTCGCCCGGGGCGTATAGGTTGTATTTGTCTCTGGTGATTTCATAATGCGTAAAGTCCTTTCAATCAATAGATAATAGATAGATATTTGAAAAATTGTGTTACAAAAAATATGTAAATTATGAAGCAGGTAATAAAGCATTTTACTCTATCTAAATCGGATATGCAACAGGCTTATTAAAGATTGTAAAATAATTTAGTACCTTGTTAAGTGCATAAAAGTGCCGCATGTTAACAATAACATGTTGTAAAAGCATAACTTTTATCCGGATGTGGGTTAAAAATACTAAAAGTAGTTTGTTCCTTATAAAATAAAAACAGGCATAATGGCAGAAATTTCCAACAGAGTTATGAGGGTGGAAAAGTCGGCCAAATGCCGGGAAAATGTCGAATCCTGCCGAGAAAACTACACAAACAGTTTAATTTCGCAGTCAAATTATCGAAAAAATGTCTTGCTATTCCATGAACAATAAAATAGTATTGAGGTATGGTAAAATTTCAAATACTTTGACTACAATGCTAATTGTGGGGAATACAGGAGGCAGATATGACACTGGCGAGTCTAACAGATTGTGAACAGTTGGTGATGAAGACAGTATGGGATGCGGAAGAAGAGCTGAGCCTGATGGAGATCATGCAGAGGGTGAATGATAAGTACCATAAGGATTGGAAGCCGCAGACAGTATCCACGTTCCTGGCACGACTGGTGAGGAAGGGCTACCTGAGGCATTACCGACAGGGGCGGGTATTCTTTTACCAGATTCTGGTGCCGCTGGATGAGTACAAGGGGCAGCTGACGAACGACTATGTGGACTTCTGGAACCATAACAATGCGGATGAGTTCTTATGCGCGCTGGCGCAGGGGAGGCCGTTACGACAGGATGAGATCGAAAGGATTCACAGACTGATCGATGGATTGGATGAATAACCTGTTCATAGTATTGCTATTAACGACGATGACGGGCAGCATATTTTACCTGGTGGGGCTTGTGTTCGCCTGGCTGTGCGTGAAGAAGGATGCCAGAGTGCTGCGTCTGCAGATGCGGATGACGCAGTGGGCGTTCATTATACCGTTTGTCTATGGTGTATTGTATCTGCGCATGAGAATGCGTGTGCCGTTCATGAGAAACAGCATCAACCTGTTCTATCAGACATCGACGACGATAAGGATCTGTATCATACTGGGGCGGGCCTGGGGGATCCTGTTCGTGCTGTTATTGAGCTATAAGCTGTACCGGCGTTTCCTGTGGACGAGAAAGTGTATGGGGAACATACCGGAGGAGGACGCGGAAACCAAGAGGCAGTTCGAGGAGATCTGCGCACAGCTGGGAATATCCGGAGAAGTGGAGCTGTGCAGGAATGATTCGGTGGAGATGCCGTGCATCACCTACTGCCGGGGATATACCGTGATCCTGCCGTTAAGGAGGTACACGAAGGAAGAGACCGCGGTGATTCTGTATCATGAGCTGTGTCATTATCTGAACGGTGACATTCGTTTGAAGACTGTCAGCTGTATTGTAGCGCTGTTGCACGTAATCAATCCGATTGTGCATGTCATGCTGTCACAGCTGAGCCTGGCGTGTGAGGAAGAATGCGACAGGCTGGCCTGTCTGAATGGCGCAGGAAAGTTCAATAAGAAAGAGTACTTTGCGGCGATCGGTGGGGTGATAGCTGGTGTAGGCAGGCGGGAACGCTATAACCTGTTAACGTTGGCAGATACGTTAAGAGACTATGAGAGGAGAGTACAGTACATGAAAGAACATCGTGTAAACGGAGGATTCAAGAAGGGGACGGCAGTCCTGTTGTCGGCATGTTTCCTGATGGGGAGCAGCATTACAGCACTGGCGGCAGGCAACGGCGTGACGGAGGCCTATAAGGCGTTGGCGGATGTAACGGATGAGAGGGAGACGGACAGCATGACAGGAGAGGGAACTCTGAGTGATGAGGAAGTACTGGAGGAGCTGGCGAGAATGTATGACCTGGATCCGGAGCATGTGGTGATGATGGGAGAAGATGGGATCGAAGCGATCGGGGATACCATTGTCATTGAGTGGAGGAACATCAAGCCGGGAGAGACCTTTATGTCTTCCGGGTTTAATCAGGAGATAGGAGATAAAGTCACAATTACGACGGTGGGAAGTCCATCCGACGTTAAGTTTCAGATGGGGATCAAGGATCCCAATCAGCTTATGCGGTATGTAGAAGGCTCAGGAAGCAGTGCACATGTGTTTTCCATATCGATTAAAGGCAGATATTATTTCTTCGTGACTAACGAGGACAGTTCAAGAAATCTGAGTGTCACGACGAGTATCATCAGATAGAGTGATAGAGAAGATATGGTATTGAGTTATAAATGACAGACGACAGAGGGAGTGTTTGGGACCGTAGGGTCCTAGATGCTCCCCGTTTGTTTTCGCACGTAGTCTTGCAGTTTGATTGAGGATGATAGGGCGAATACGGAATCTGTTGTTTGTGATCAGGATATGTTCTTACAACGAATAATTGTATTACAAACATAAAAGATTCACAATGAGATAAAAGTCCTTTTATTTGAATAGAGCCTGTAAAATAAAAACAGGCATAATGGCAGAAATTTCCAGCAGAGGGATGAGGGTGGAAAAGTCGGCCAAATGCCGGGAAAATGTCGAATCCTGCCGAGAAAACTACACAAACAGTTTAATTTCGCAGTCAAATTATCGAAAAAATGTCTTGCTATTCCATGAACAATAAAATAGTATTGAGGTATGGTAAAATTTCAAATACTTTGACTACAATGCTAATTGTGGGGAATACAGGAGGCAGATATGACACTGGCGAGTCTAACAGATTGTGAACAGTTGGTGATGAAGACAGTATGGGATGCGGAAGAAGAGCTGAGCCTGATGGAGATCATGCAGAGGGTGAATGATAAGTACCATAAGGATTGGAAGCCGCAGACAGTATCCACGTTCCTGGCACGACTGGTGAGGAAGGGCTACCTGAGGCATTACCGACAGGGGCGGGTATTCTTTTACCAGATTCTGGTGCCGCTGGATGAGTACAAGGGGCAGCTGACGAACGACTATGTGGACTTCTGGAACCATAACAATGCGGATGAGTTCTTATGCGCGCTGGCGCAGGGGAGGCCGTTACGACAGGATGAGATCGAAAGGATTCACAGACTGATCGATGGATTGGATGAATAACCTGTTCATAGTATTGCTATTAACGACGATGACGGGCAGCATATTTTACCTGGTGGGGCTTGTGTTCGCCTGGCTGTGCGTGAAGAAGGATGCCAGAGTGCTGCGTCTGCAGATGCGGATGACGCAGTGGGCGTTCATTATACCGTTTGTCTATGGTGTATTGTATCTGCGCATGAGAATGCGTGTGCCGTTCATGAGAAACAGCATCAACCTGTTCTATCAGACATCGACGACGATAAGGATCTGTATCATACTGGGGCGGGCCTGGGGGATCCTGTTCGTGCTGTTATTGAGCTATAAGCTGTACCGGCGTTTCCTGTGGACGAGAAAGTGTATGGGGAACATACCGGAGGAGGACGCGGAAACCAAGAGGCAGTTCGAGGAGATCTGCGCACAGCTGGGAATATCCGGAGAAGTGGAGCTGTGCAGGAATGATTCGGTGGAGATGCCGTGCATCACCTACTGCCGGGGATATACCGTGATCCTGCCGTTAAGGAGGTACACGAAGGAAGAGACCGCGGTGATTCTGTATCATGAGCTGTGTCATTATCTGAACGGTGACATTCGTTTGAAGACTGTCAGCTGTATTGTAGCGCTGTTGCACGTAATCAATCCGATTGTGCATGTCATGCTGTCACAGCTGAGCCTGGCGTGTGAGGAAGAATGCGACAGGCTGGCCTGTCTGAATGGCGCAGGAAAGTTCAATAAGAAAGAGTACTTTGCGGCGATCGGTGGGGTGATAGCTGGTGTAGGCAGGCGGGAACGCTATAACCTGTTAACGTTGGCAGATACGTTAAGAGACTATGAGAGGAGAGTACAGTACATGAAAGAACATCGTGTAAACGGAGGATTCAAGAAGGGGACGGCAGTCCTGTTGTCGGCATGTTTCCTGATGGGGAGCAGCATTACAGCACTGGCGGCAGGCAACGGCGTGACGGAGGCCTATAAGGCGTTGGCGGATGTAACGGATGAGAGGGAGACGGACAGCATGACAGGAGAGGGAACTCTGAGTGATGAGGAAGTACTGGAGGAGCTGGCGAGAATGTATGACCTGGATCCGGAGCATGTGGTGATGATGGGAGAAGATGGGATCGAAGCGATCGGGGATACCATTGTCATTGAGTGGAGGAACATCAAGCCGGGAGAGACCTTTATGTCTTCCGGGTTTAATCAGGAGATAGGAGATAAAGTCACAATTACGACGGTGGGAAGTCCATCCGACGTTAAGTTTCAGATGGGGATCAAGGATCCCAATCAGCTTATGCGGTATGTAGAAGGCTCAGGAAGCAGTGCACATGTGTTTTCCATATCGATTAAAGGCAGATATTATTTCTTCGTGACTAATGAGGACAGTTCAAGAAATCTGAGTGTCACGACGAGTATCATCAGATAGAGCGATAGAGAAGATATGGTATTGAGCTATAAATGACAGACGCTAAAGGGAGTGTTTGGGACTATAGCGTCCTGAGTAAGGTACAGTACAGAGAGCCGATAAACCTTGTATTTTCAAGGAGAATCGGCTCTTTTTTCTATCACTTCATTCACGCGTTTACTGTCATTTATTCATTATCTTTTCCGGATGTGAAAGGCAGCAAACAGTCATCGAATAAAGGAGAATGTAAAAAACAGGACATCTGGATGCACATTTCGTCCTAGTTGTCGGTATTCTGACAATTTACATAAAATTGACTGTTTCACGCATAAGCAATTATATATTGTAAATTAGATACTGTTCAATTATAATTTTGATATCTGATATGAACTATAAAAGTAATGAAGAAATGACTTTTGATTATGGAAAATAAAATTGTCATACAAAATTTATTGAAGGGGACATAGAACTATAGGACATTACATGCAATATGTATCTGTTTCCGGTGCAAGCACTGATTACAAATGCTTTATAGGCTGCGTGAATGCATGACAACAAAAGAGTACCCGAAATCACAAGCATTCCAGATACTCTCAATGAGCATAAGGTATTCTATTTTTTCATAGAACTGCGCAGTAACAACAACTCGTAGTAATCCTTCAAGGCAACCATATTATTTTCGTCTAATGCCAGGATCGCATTTAACAGGTCGCTTACGGTATAATCGATAAAAAGGCGCTTATTCAGTGTATCGATACTTGCTCTGTAGTTCGTTCTTTGAAGAAGATAATCAGTGGAAACATCAAAGAAATCTGCCAGTTTGACCAACGTTTCGTAATCAGGTGAGTGGACGCCTTTCTCATAATTGGATATGGTTGCTACCGTCACGTTTAGATAAGTTGCCAGTTCTTTTTGCAAAATGCCGTTTTCCCTGCGCAATTTTGCAAGTAGTTCCCCAAATTTCATAATACTCCTTAGTATACAGCGTATACAAACTGTCGACTTTGCGTGAAATGCTGTATACTTTTGTTTCTCTTTTGTAAATATCAAAGATAACAAAATATCTTTACCAGATATCTTAACAGATTCTAGGGTGATTTCACGATAAAGGAAATGGAAGTAAAGAAAACGTGTAATAGATGTAAAAATATGGAAATAAATTTCACGAAAAGTTAAATCCTAAACATGTAGCGTTGATTTTGATAAAATCGCAAAATTGTCTAAAATTAAGGTTTGATGAAATCACGGCTTGAAAATCCACAGGGCAGGGAGTATTATGTATTCAGCTTGAAGGAAGGACAAAGACAATGAAAAAGTTAGGAAGAAACGATCACTGCTGGTGTGGGAGCGGCAGGAAATATAAGGCGTGCCATATGGCTTTGGATGAGAAGATTGAGCACTATGCTTTGCAGGGACATATGGTTCCCGACCATGATATTATTAAAACGCCGGAGCAGCTTGCAGGAATCAGAGAGAGCAGTAAGTTGAATATCGCGATTCTGGATGAGATCGCCAGACAGATCCATATCGGCATGAGCACGGAGGAAATAGACAGGCTGGTGGTCGATATGACAAAGGAGATGGGAGGAATTGCGGCGACTCTTGGGTATGAGGGATTCGCGAAAAGTGTGTGTACATCCATTAACGAAGTGGTGTGCCATGGGATACCCTGTGCAGAGCGCAAACTGCAGGACGGAGATATCATTAATGTGGACGTATCTACTATTTATAACGGGTATTTTTCGGATTCTTCCCGGATGTTTATGCTGGGTAATGTAGCGCCTGAGACGCAGAAACTTGTGCAGGTGGCACGGGAATGCATCGATATAGGGCTTGCGCAGGTGAAGCCATGGAATTTCCTCGGGGATATGGCACAGGCAATCAACGATCATGCGAAGGCAAATGGGTATTCCATCGTCCGCGAGATTGGCGGTCATGGGGTCGGACTGGAATTCCATGAGGAACCTTTTGTGAGCTATGTGACCAGTAAGGGAACTGAGATGCTTATGGTTCCGGGGATGGTCTTTACGATCGAACCGATGGTGAACATGGGGAAGGCCGATATCTATATTGATGACGAGGACGGCTGGACGGTCTATACAGAGGACGGCAAGCCGTCGGCACAGTGGGAAGTGACTGTAGCAGTGACGGAAGACGGTTATGAGGTGCTGACGTATTGATAAATTGTAAGAAAATTATAGCATAGTGAATGTGAACGAAATTGCGTTTGTATGGGTGAAAGTCAGGATACATCGGTTCTGCGGATGGTTCCTGGCTTTTTTTGTGAAAAATTTTGTGCAATATTCCGGTATTGTAAAATGGGACTTACTTTGTTATCGTATCTATACAATCTTTGGATTCAATTTGAAGTATACTTTATTCCGTGTATCGTACGGCACGGTTCTCTGGCAGATCGCCACTGATTTCCAAATGTTGAGATGAAATATAATTGAGAGGAAAGGACGTTATATGAGAGATTTTATGATGAAGATTTCAGATTATCTGAATGAGAGGAGAAATGACCCGGATAAACAGGAGAATCAATTATCGGTGGTAGTGATCGGTGCGATTGCGGTTGTGATCATTATCCTGCTGCTGCTTTTACTGTGGGGGTATACGGTGCGGGAACGTAAGCGGGAGGAGGACGCGAAGGCTGCATTGGAGGAAGTGGAAATGCTCGAGGAGGAGCAGCTGACAGCCGAGACTTATGAGGAGGAAGCCAGAGAATATATGGCGGAGAATGACGGACAGGAACTGCTCAGACAGGAATACATGGAGAATATTGAGCTGTTAAGCGAGAAAGTGGAGGAATTGCTGCAGTCCATGACACAGGTGGAACAGACCTTATCGGAGACGATCGAGCAGTACAAGGAGGGGGACCAGGCTGTCTTGGAGCGGGTGAAGACACTCCATGCAGAGGTGGCAGCGATCGTGCAGAACTTGAAAGAAACACAGACGAAGCTGTCCGATCTGATCGATATCGTGCAGGTCATGGACCAGAAGACGATTCCCATGATCCAGCAGCAGATCCTGGAGATCAGACAGGATATGGGTAAAGCGCAGGCGGATATCACGAACCTGTACACCAAGATCGCGGCGCTGGAACAGGAGGATGTCAAGATCTGGGCACAGATCGGGGAAGTGGAGAAAACCTTGAAGACGGTAATGAACCAGAATATGACGGAAGTCAATAATCAGCTGGATGCCTTTCTGAATCAGTTGGACGCCGTCCTGAACCAGCTGGGGGAAGTGGAGAACAGGTTACAGGGATTGTCCTCGAAAACTTTAAAATATCACTATGATGTGGAAAATAACGCACTTTATCTGGAACCGTATACGGAATAGGGGGTATAGAGATGGCAAGGAATAAGGAAAGAAGAACACAGAAGCTGGTGATCAGGAAATGCAGGACGAACAGGCTGACAGGCAGTTGTACGAAGGTAAGAGCGATCAGATATACCAGAAAGATCATGATGCTGTGCGCAGGAGTGGCAGGCGCCGGACTGCTGCTTATGGGAACGCAGGCAAGGGCGGCCGGGGAAGCCGGCCAGTTCCGCAGTAAGGGGATGATCCAGTATACGAACGGAGCCGGGCAGGAAGTGATTCTGGATGCGAAGGATCTGCAGGTGCTTTTTCAATATGCCGCTGAGGGCAAAGGGGGACTATCCCAGGCGCTTGGCGGCGTTGGAACCAAACTGACAGGAGGCGGACAGAATTATCAGTATACGAGGGATCCCCAGGCGGAAGCGGCGGTAGTGCGCCTGCAGACGGTGGAAGAACTGCAGGCAGTCAGCTTTGATCTGTTGCTGCAGGCACTGGCGGAATCCCAGAAGCTTCCGGCAGGCTATGAAGAAAACTATGTACTGGCCTGTGCGGACAACCTGACGCTTGGCAGAGCGGCCTGGTCGGATGGCAGTCTTGTGCGGGGGAATAATCATGATCTGATAGAGCATTATATGAAAGGCTGGCTTGCAGGCAGCGGCTGTACGGATTATGAATCCATATATGACGAGGAAGGAAGGTGGATCGGATATCGTGAGAAATAAAGATCGAACGGGAAGAAGTTATTTCGCAGGGATAACGGCAGCCGCAGCGCTTATGATGGTGCCGCTGACAGGCGGTATGGAAGGTATGCCGGCAGTGAAGGCGGCGGATAATTCGGGTATGCCGCGCAGCAAGGGTGTGATCCGCTGTGAGCAGGCGGTTCTCGATGCGGCGGATTTGCAGGATCTGTATGGCTATGTGACACAGAGAAAGAGGATGACGGCAGATCTCCTGTTGCAGCTTGGCACGAAGTTCAGACAGCAGCCGGGAGGGATTATCTGTGACAGGAATCCGGAATCCGGGCCGGGAGATGCGGATCTGTCACAGTTAAGCTGGCCGGTTCTGATACAGGCGGTGACAGATTCGCAGAAAGTGCCGGACGGACTGACGGTGCTGAATCCGGAGAAGGCCCTGCACATAGAAGGGGTGGAAGAATGTACGGATTATTATGTGCCGGCCGCTGCCGACAATATTTCACGGGGGAAAGCCGCATGGACGGACGGCAGGCTCGTGTTAGGCAACGGAGCCGACAACGACAGGGCTTACCAGAAAGGGATCGGTGACGGGGAGAACGGTCATGTGCCGGATTTCCTGTATCCTTTATTCCTGGCACAGGAAGCTGTCGTGGAAATCAGGCATGTACACGTGGGGAATCCGGAGGAGGTGGCAGGAATCTCGGGCTGCTACGAGAATTCTAAGGAGTCGAAGAAGCAGAGTGTCATATGCGGTGGCGGTCTTCGATGGATGCCTCCCATATGGATGGAGAATCCGGAAGAACCGGAAGGCGGTTCCTGGCATGGGGGATATTATACCTGTCCGCACCACGACGGTATCTATGAATCGGCGGGGACGTGTCCACATGAAGATGTTGTGGTGACTGTCGTATGGCAGCATGATCTCATATGCGGCCTGGAGGATGCGGTATATGCACGTCTGTCCGTACGGGGAAACGATACGGATCATACGGACGGGGCGATCAGGCTGGAAGCGGTTCTGGAAGAAGGGGACGCGTTCGGGAAGCTGCTCTGGCAGGAGGAAGAGAGGCTGGTATGGTCCGATGAGGCGGGCAACGTTCTGGGTACCGGAATGGATTTGAGCGTGCAGTCTCCGGGCACATATCGCTGTAGTATTCGTGTGCAGAATGAGGACGTGGACAACAGGGAGTTAGCCATAGGGGTCAAGGTAGCAGGACTTGTCTTGAAGAATTGACAAGTGATGTCTTTTGTGATAATCTAGCCTCAAGTGATATCCGCCGTGAAGTCGGTCGATTCGGATACATCAGGGCGGGATCTTCAGGATGAGAAAGCAGTGACGAAGAGAGTAGACAGGGGCGTCCTTTCCAGAGAACATTCCAATTGCTGAGAGGAATGAAGAGATGTGTCTGTTGAAGATGGCTTCCGAGCAGTGTGCCTGAGCCGGCAGTGGTTAGGGTACAACAGGTTCCGCCTGTTACAGCGGCAGAGTATGATAGTACTCGCTGAGGCCGGTTTTGCGAGAAACCGGTGAAGAGAAGTGGTAACACGGTATACATCCGTCTTCTTGTTTTTGTCTTGCTCATGGCATGACGAAGATGAGAAGGCGGTTTTTGTATCATGATGCAGAGATTTATGCCTGTGCGCATACGGCATAAGTCTACCGGCAAATTGAATGCGCAGAAGAGAGGTAATGGGATATGAATAAGGGAAAGTATTATATTACGACGGCGATTGCCTATACTTCCGGTACGCCCCACATCGGTAACAGCTATGAGATCGTGCTGGCGGACAGTATTGCCCGCTTTAAACGCAAGGATGGGTATGACGTCTTCTTTCAGACGGGAACCGATGAACATGGGCAGAAGATTGAGTTGAAGGCGCAGGAGCAGGGCGTGACGCCCAAACAGTTTGTGGACAATGTGGCGGGTGAGATCCGTCGGATCTGTGATGCGTTGAACACCTCCTATGATAAGTTTATTCGGACCACGGATACGTACCATGAGAAGCAGGTGCAGAAGATCTTCCGCAAACTGTATGAACAGGGTGATATCTACAAAGGATATTATGAGGGGATGTATTGTACGCCCTGCGAATCTTTCTGGACAGAATCCCAGCTGGTGGACGGCAAGTGTCCTGACTGCGGCAGGGAAGTGAAGCCGGCGAAGGAGGAAGCGTATTTCTTCAAAATGAGCAAATATGCAGACAGGCTGATTGAGCATATCAACGCACATCCGGAATTTATCCAGCCGGTATCCCGGAAGAATGAGATGATGAACAATTTCCTGCTGCCGGGTCTGCAGGATCTGTGTGTATCCAGAACTTCCTATAAATGGGGGATTCCGGTTGATTTCGATGAGAAGCATGTGATCTATGTATGGATGGACGCGCTGACCAATTATATTACAGGTATCGGTTTCGATGCAGATGGCGCAAACAGTGACCAGTATCAGAAGTTATGGCCGGCAGACCTGCATCTGATCGGTAAGGATATCATCCGTTTCCATACGATCTACTGGCCGATCTTCCTGATGGCGCTGGGAGAGCCGCTGCCGGAGCAGGTATTCGGGCATCCGTGGCTTTTGCAGGGAGACGGCAAGATGAGTAAATCGAAGGGGAATGTGATCTATGCCGATGACCTGATTGATTTCTTTGGCGTGGATGCGGTGCGGTATTTTGTTCTGCATGAGATGCCTTTCGAGAATGACGGTGTGATCACATGGGATCTGATGGTGGAACGCATGAATTCAGATCTTGCCAATACACTGGGTAATCTGGTGAACAGAACGATCTCCATGAGCAACAAGTATTTCGGAGGTCTGGTAGAGAATAAGAAGGTCGGTGTGGACGCAGGCGCGGAAGATGTGGATGCGGATCTGTTCCGTGTGGCGGCTGATACTTATAACAGAGTGTCAAAGAAGATGGATGAGCTGCGCGTGGCGGATGCGATCACGGAGATTTTCGTGTTGTTCAAGCGTTGCAACAAATATATTGACGAGACAATGCCCTGGATCCTCGCGAAGGAGGAGGCGAAGAAAGACAGACTGGCGACGGTGCTGTATAATCTTCTGAATGGCATTTTGGTCGGCGCTTCCCTGTTAGAGCCTTATATGCCGGAAACGGCGGCGCGGATCGCGGAACAGATCAAGGCGGAGCCGGTGGATTTCACAGTGCTGGAAGAATGTGCTGCAAAGCAGGATATCGAGAAGATATCCACCTTGTATCCGATAAGCAATCAGGTGACACAGACCCCGGAGATTCTCTTTGCCCGTCAGGATCTGAAAGAGGTTATGGAGAAGGTGGAAGCCATGTTTGCGGCACGCAGAGCAGAGGCCGGCGGGACGGATCAGGCAGAGAATGAGGAGACGCCTGAGGATGTGATCGACATAGAGGCTAAGGACGTGATCGCTTATGATGTGTTTGACAAGTGCCAGTTCCAGGTAGGTGAGATCCTGGAATGCAAGGAAGTGCCCAAGTCCAAGAAGCTTCTGTGCTCCAAGGTGCGGGTTGGATCTGAGGTAAGGCAGATCCTGTCCGGAATTAAGCAGCACTATACTGCAGAAGAGATGGTTGGCAAGAAAGTAATGGTATTGGTGAACCTGCAGCCAAGAGAGATTGCAGGAATGATGTCGGAAGGCATGCTGTTGTGTGCCGAGGATGCAGAGGGAAAGCTGTCTTTGATGACACCGGAGAGGCCTATGCCTGCCGGCGCTGAGATCTGTTAGAAGACCTTGTCTGGTCAGGTTAAGGAGGAAGCTCTGACGTGGTAAAAAAACAGGATTTTTATTTTGATTCAAGAGACCGGGAGCATAAGATCCATGCCGTCAGGTGGATTCCGGAGGAACAAAAGCCGGTCTGCATTGTGCAGATCGTGCATGGCATGGCGGAATATATAGACAGATACGATGAGTTTGCTTCTTACCTGGCGGAAAAGGGAATCCTGGTAGTAGGGGACGATCATTTGGGGCATGGGAAATCGGCCGGACAAGGGCAGCCGTATGGCTACTTTTGTAAAGAGGATGCCCCCACTGTCCTCGTGCGGGATGAACACAGACTCAAGAAGATGACGCAGGAACAGTATCCGAATGTGCCTTATATCATATTAGGACACAGCATGGGCTCTTTTATTACGCGCAACTACCTGCTGCGCTATGGCAGTGGGATCGACGGCGTTGTTATCGTGGGTACGGGAATGCAGTCGAGGGCGACCCTGTTATCTGCCCGTATGCTGGCCGGTCTGCAGCGAGTGTTCTGTGGACAAAAGCATGTGAGCGGGCTTCTGAATGTGGCGGCTTTCGGTGCATATAATAAAAGGATCAGGGATCCCCGAACGCATTTCGACTGGTTGTCCCGCAATGAGGAGAATGTGAAACGCTATATAGAGGATCCGCTGTGTGGGTTTACCTTTACGATTAACGGTTTCCAGACGCTGTTTCAGCTGATCTGGAACCTGCATGATCAGAAGATGCTGCAGGAGATGCCGAAGCGGCTGCCGGTTCTCTTTGTATCAGGAGCGGAGGATCCGGTAGGTAATTACGGACAGGGCGTGAGACAGGTATGTCAGTCCTTCCGGAGTCTGGGCATGGAAAACGTGCAGATCAAGCTTTATCCGGAAGACAGGCATGAGATCCTGAATGAGGTCGACCGGCAGGACGTTTACGCGGATATTTATCGTTGGATCCTGCAGAGAATCTGACAGACATTCTTTGTGAGGATTCGAGACCGTATCATGGTATTGCCCGTTGCGTGAGCGCTCCGGAATGGAGAATTAGAATGAGAAAACATAAATGGATACGCAGATTGTTCCTGCTGGCAGTGCTGATCCTGCTCGGCGTCCTGTTCCTGCAGCCGCGCGAAACGTCGGGGAGGCGTGACGGTAGTGCAGAAGATGCGCCTGCAGACACAATGGGCGAGGCATTAACTACTGCGGTCAAGAATGAGGACGGTAAGGGAGAGGAAACGATCGTCGGCTTTATGATCGAGAAGATATCTGACGGTAAAGTAGAACTGACGGATGAAAACAGCATCAGGCAGGCATTGGCGGATGCGGAGAGGGAGCTTTCTATTTCGCTGTCCGAGGGCGATAAGGACAAGGTGACGGGTTTTCTGCAGACGCTTGGCAATGTAGAGGTGGGCACGGAAGACTTTATCGAGCAGGCGAAGGAAAAGTACCAGGAATACAGTGTAGAGCTTGTGGAAGGAGCCAATGAGGCGATCAATGAGGCTGTGGAGAGTGCGGTCGCGAATGCTGCCGAGAATTTTTTTGACAGTGTGAAGGAGACGGTAGCGGATTTTTTCCGAAATCTGATACCATAGAAAATTGCGCATGATTTTGTCTTCTCTGATTATACTATGGTAAACGACAGATCTTCTGACGTTTGCTATTTCGTTCCGGATGGTATGGGAAAAACCGGAGATAATAGAACAACAGGAATGATAAGAGGAGGCAATTGGCATGAAAATAGCATTTTTCAGTACGAAGCCATATGATAAGATATGGTTTGAACCTATGGGCAGGGAGTATGGATTCGATATCCATTTCTTCGAGTCCCCTTTTCAGAAGGAGACAGTCTCGCTGGCGCGGGGGTATGATGCCGTCTGTATCTTTGTGAATGATTATGCGGACGCAGAGATGATCGAGCAGCTTTATGAGATGCAGGTCAAAGCGATCCTGCTTCGGAGTGCGGGGTTCAATCACGTAGATATACAGGCGGCAGAGGGGAAAGTCTGTGTTCTTCGTGTTCCCAGCTACTCTCCCGAGGCAGTGGCAGAGTTTGCCATGGGAATGATCCTTACTGTGAATCGTTATACGCACAAAGCATACAATAGAACAAGGGATTTCAATATGAGCCTGAACGGATTGATGGGTGTGGATCTGTATCAAAAGACGGCGGGCATCATCGGCACAGGTAAGATCGGCCAGGCCATGATCAGGATCTGCAGAGGGTTTGGTATGCAGGTTCTGGCGTATGATCCATATCCTAATAAGAATCTGGATGTGGTGTATGTGCCGTTGGAACGGCTGATGGCGAGTGCGGATCTGATCTCGCTGCATTGTCCCCTGACTTCGGAGACGAAGCATATTGTCAACAGATCGACGATCGATCACATGAAACAGGGCGTCTACCTGGTCAACACTTCCAGAGGTGCACTGATTGACACGGATGCGCTGATCGACGGGCTGGTTGCCGGGAAATTCGGGGGAGTCGGACTGGATGTCTATGAGGAGGAAGAGGGTATCTTCTATGAAGACAAGTCCGGCGAGATCATGCGGGATGAGAACCTGGCAAGGTTGATGACTTTTCCGAATGTGCTGATCACATCGCATATGGGTTTCTTTACGAAGGAAGCCATGCAGGCCATAGCCAAAGTAACGTTGGATAACGCCTATGCGTTGGAGAATGGCCTGCCGCTGACGAACCGTGTGGGCGCTGATGCCGTGTGAGAATGAAATGATTTCGTGCAAGAGGTTGTATGTTTATCTTAAATAGGATAAAATAGAGTTAATGGAATCAAAGGAGTTGCAAAAAGGCTTGGAAACGATGGAAACGTCTTATCGGGTCAGAAGTGCATATCGTGATGAGTGGGAAGAGGCTATGGCCTTGGCGTGGAGGACTTTCCTGCGATTTGAAGCCGATGTCTATACGGCGGAAGGCGTTACGAATTTTGAGAATTTTATTACCGACACTACCTTGCACAGGATGTTTGTCATGGGGGCGTATCAGATGTTTGTGGCGGTAGCGGACGGTAAGATCGTGGGGATGATCACGTTACGGGATTCGACTCATATATCATTACTCTTTGTGGATGAAAGGTATCACCGGCGGGGGATCGGACGTGCCCTGCTGGAGTACCTGAAAGATTATATGCGGCAGGAGATGGGAGAGTGCCGGGTGACGGTCAATGCATCTCCTTATGGCGTCGAATTCTATCACAGGCTGGGATTTCGTGATCTGCGGCCGGAAGAAAAGAAAGACGGGATCATTTATACCCCCATGGAATTGAAATTTTAGGATGTGAGGTTACATATATGGAGTATATCAAGAGCAAAGACATTTTTCTGCTGGTGAGGGATACTTTGAAAATCGTCTATCCCAGGCTGATGAAGCATGGATCGCGAGTGGCGTATATGGTGTATACGATGCTGCGGGAAGAGGGGAAATACGAAGAATTTGAGCTGGCAGACATGGTTATGGTGGCCACACTGCATGATATCGGCGCGTATAAGACGGAGCGGGAAAGACTGAATGATATATTGAAGTATGAAACCAAAGAGTGCATGGCGCATTCTATTTATGGATATCTGTTCTTCAAATATCTGTCTCCGGTACCGGAGCTGGCGAAGGTAATCATGTATCATCACATGGATTATGAGCAGCTTCAGAAACAGAATTATGAATATAAGGAGCTGGCAGCTTATATTAATATCGCCGAGAAGATGGATCACTATTCCACGGCTCTTGGCGACAAATTTGAAGTGGGTATGTTCCAGAAGTATGCCGGCACCAAGCTGTCTGATGACGGTCTGTTTCTTTTCTATAAATGCGAAGATAAGTATGGGATGTTCGAGAAGATCCGGAGCGGTGAATATCTGAAGGAGCTTGACGATATCATTGAATATATGATCTATAATAATGAAGATAAGAAGAAGTTCCTGGATATGATGATGTACTGTCAGGGATTTTTCCGCAGTGAGATGGTGGTGGAGACTGCCACGGCGGTCTGTGTCTGTGAAGAGATCGCCAAGGAGATGATGCTTCCTTTGCAGAAGCGGGAGATTCTCTATTACGGAACTCTCGTACATGATATCGGTATGCTGGCAATACCGCGGGAATTGATAGAGTCCCCGCGCAAGCTGGAGCCGAAAGAAGTAAAGAGGCTTCGGACTCATGTGGAGATTGCAAGCAAGATTTTGAGCAGCCGCATGAAGAAGGAAGTGGTGGATATTGTTGTGGCCCACCACGAGAGGTGTGACGGCAGCGGATATCCACGGAAGCTTAAGGACAGCCAGATGAGTACGGAACAGAAGATCCTGCAGGTTGCAGACGTGGTGGTTGCGCTTCTGAATCCGCGCAGTTATCGTAAATCTCTGCCGAAGGAGAAGGTGATTGCGATTCTGGACGAGAAGACGGAGCGGAGCAGACTGAAACGGCAGGTAGTGGTCGTGGTGGTGAATTCGTTTGACAAGATCATGAGCCGTGTCAAAGAGGAAGCGGCCCAGATCCTGAAGATGTATGAGCTGTTGAACAAACAATATGAACTGATCAGTCAGAAGTATAATATTTGATTACGTACTCGGTTATTTTGTACTATAATACCAATAAAATATCCGCTTAAGACGGGATTTCGCTATCATAATATAATATGGCGGAATTGCGCATGGCGGATGTAAAATACAGGGAGTGATGCTGTTATGGGAAGATTTTTTGATTTGGAGAGTCCGATTATGCGGACGTTGAACCGCGTAGCGGATCTTATGATCCTGAATTTATTGATGATCGTGTGTTGTATACCGATCATCACGGTGGGGGCCTCTGTCACGGCCATGCACTATGTGCTCCTGAAGATGGTGCGCGGTGAAGAAGGGTATTTGGTCAAAGGGTTTTTTAAGTCTTTTGCGACAAATTTCAAGCAGGCTACTTTGATCTGGCTGCTGATGCTGGTTATCATAGTGGTTTATGTAGGAGACGCCCTGATCTTTTCCTATTCAGGCATTGCGTTCCCGAAGCCGCTGGTCATAGCCGTGATCGCAGTGGGAGTCATTCTTTATCTGATCTCCATGTATGTGTTTCCGCTGCTTGCCAGGTTTGAGAACTCGATCAGGAATACGATCAAGAATGCGGCGTTGATGGCAGTCGGGAATCTGCCGAAGACGATTCTGATGGCGATTTTTTATGCGATGCCGCTTGTGATCAGTTATTTTTCTACGTACGCGCTTTTATTTGTCTTTTTGTTCGGCATCACGGTGCCTGCTTACGGGGCGGCATGGCTGTACAGTAATATATTCAAGAAATTTGAACCCGAAGTGGAAATAGTATCAGATATGGATTTTTCGGTAAAAGTTGGTGGGGAAAATGGGGAAGTCGATGGAGAAGAAGAGTAAATCTTCGGTATTGCAGTGGGTGGTTCCGTTTGCGGTTCCGATGATCATTGTAGTGATCATATTGTTTAATTTCTCGGCGAAAAGCAACGCTGCCGCGAAGCAGTCGGTTGCCGATGATCTATGCCGGTCGGCAAGGAGATATGCAGAGGAATTGTCAAGTGAACTGGAAATGATCGGAAGAGTGATCAGGTCTGTCTGTACTGCATTGGAAACGGATCAGACCTTGGGAGATGTACAGATCGTTGAGCTGGTGAAGATCGCGGCAGACTGTACGGAGGCATCCAGAGTGGAGCTGTGCGACAGAGACGGCAACGGTGTGGATCAGCTGGGGAATAAGATTTCCATAGGAAATGAAGAGTATTTCCGGGATATCCAGAATTCCGATGATCAGTTTCTGTACATAGAAGGGAATAGTGAGGAAGAAGAGCGGTCCATCGTGGTGGTGGAGCGGATACGCAGTGACGAGCAAAGCTATATGCTGCTTTTCTATCCGGTAGAGAAGTTTGACAGTCTGCTTTCCGAGGAGGATTTGAATGCAGGCGCTTTTCTGGCGCTGCTGGACAAAGAAGGCAGGATTTTATCGGCTTCCGGGGCCGAGAGCGCGATATTGAGCGGCGGGAACCTTTTGGATTCTATTCAGAGTGAGAATCCGGAAGCGGCGGAAGCTGTCCGGGGTAATATTGCCAAGGGCCTGTTGGGGATGAGCGATGTGAAATTGTCCTCGGAAAGCAGGGTATTGGTCTACGCGCCGCTGGGAAAGAATCAGTGGGGGATTGTGCTTGGAGCCAGACGGGGATATGTGGATAAGGTGATAGGCGTTCAGTGGAAGAATACCAGGAACATGGTGATATCATTGATCGTCGTGATCTTTGTGTTCAGTCTCTTTATTATGATGATAGATATCATTGGCAGAATCAGGGATAATCAGCAGAAGAAGGAATTGGAGAATAAGGCGGATACGGATCTTTTGACGGGTCTCAATAATAAACTGGCCACGGAGCGTAAGATCAAGAATTATATGGCACAGAACCCGCAGACACAATCCATGATGTTTCTGTTGGATGTGGATAATTTCAAGACGGTTAATGATACGATGGGGCATGCTTTCGGGGATGAAGTGCTCAGTTCTCTGGGAGAAGAGATCAGCGCGATCTTCCGTGCGTCTGATATTATCGGACGCGTTGGCGGTGATGAGTTCATGATCTTTTTGAAGGGGGTTCCGAATGCGGAGATCATCCGCAAGGAGGCTAAGAAAGTGGAAGATTTCTTCCAGTCTTTTCAGGTTGGTGAGAATGTGAAGTACTCTGTTCACGCCAGTATTGGTGTAGCCGTCTATCCTCAGGAGGGCGAAGACTTTGAGAGTCTGTATAAAGCGGCGGATCAGGGATTGTATAAGGCGAAGCGCCGTGGCAAGAATCAGCTGGCATTCTTTGAGGATAAATGGGCACAAATAGAAAATGAGTAACGGAGTGGGGCGGTGCTGATACACCGTCTCATTTTTTTACTTGACATATACCCTATGGGGGTATATTATAAAATTAAAGTTCATGCCAGGGAAAGGTTTGGTTGATTCGTGTGGGTTATACTATAGAGACAGAGAGGAAGGAAATACAGATGAAAGATACTATGCCGGACAAGGGGACAGATCAGATGACAGGAAAAATAGCGGATGATATGAAAGACGCTGCGGTGAATGTGGAAGCGGACGGGGAAAAGACTCAGGAGCAGATGAAAGATTCTTGCGCGTGTAATCATTATAAGCTTGTGCCGCGTGACGAAGCCGGACGGAAGCAGCTGCAGAACCGGATTAACCGCATTATTGGGCAGCTGAACGGTATCAAGAATATGATCGAGGAAAACAGATACTGCGGAGATATCCTGATCCAGATCGGAGCCGTGGAGAGCGCGCTGCAGAGCGTGGGTTATATTGTTCTGCAGGATCATATGCAGACTTGCGTTGTGGAAGAGGTTAAGAAGGGGAATGAAGAGATCATGAAGGAAGCGATCGAACTGATTAAGAAATTAAAATAAACTGTGGAAGTTAAGGAATTGAAGTGAGTAGTAACAGTTCAAAGACGGAAGGAGGACAGGGATCTTGAAAAGTGAAAGATTTCAGATCACAGGCATGACCTGCTCCGCCTGCAGTGCGCATGTAGAGAAAGCGACAGCAGGAGTGGCAGGGGTGGATAAGGTCAATGTAAGCCTGTTGATGAATAATATGACGGTAGAGTATGAGTCGCCGGCCACACCACAGGCAATCTGTGCGGCAGTGGAGGCGGCCGGTTACGGAGCTGCTGTGGCCGGCGGGGAGGAACTGACCGGCGGCGGTGGCAGCATCGGCGGTGGCAGCGCGTTGGAGGACAGAGAGACGCCTAAGCTGCGGAGAAGACTGATTGTCTCGCTGTGCCTGCTCCTGCCGCTTATGTATGTGTCGATGGGAGCGCTTATGTGGGGGTGGTACCTGCCGGAAGGATTTGCATCCAATCCATGGATGATCGCTCTATATCAGCTGTTATTGACAGGACTCGTAATGGTTGTCAATCAAAGATTCTTTATCAGCGGTTTTCAGAGCCTGCTGCACAGGGCACCCAACATGGACACCCTTGTGGCGTTGGGTAGCGGGGCTGCATTTGTATACAGTACAGCTGTTATGTTTCGCATGGGAACTGCTATGGGGGCAGGAGACGTGTCTGCGGCAGTGCATTGCCTGCATGACATGTACTTTGAATCGGCAGCCATGATCCTGACACTGATCACTGTGGGTAAGATGCTGGAGGCGTACAGCAAAGGGAAGACGACGAATGCGATCAAGAGTCTGATGGACTTGGCGCCGAAGACGGCACATGTGGTTCGGGACGGCGTGGAACTGACGGTGCCGGCACAGGAAGTGAGAGAAGGCGATGTCTTTCTGGTGAAACCGGGAGAGAGTATTCCCGTGGACGGCCATGTGCTGGAAGGGGAGAGCGCGGTAGACGAATCCGCGTTGACCGGTGAGAGTCTTCCGGTTGATAAGCATATCGGGGACAGGGTCAGTGCGGCAACGATCAATCAGAACGGTGCGTTGACATGTCAGGCGACTCGGGTCGGCAAGGACACGACGTTACAGCAGATTATCGAGATGGTGGAAAATGCAGTGGCGACCAAGGCGCCGATCGCACAGATCGCAGATAAAGTATCAGGTGTTTTTGTGCCTGTAGTTATTGTGTTAGCGCTGATAACGGGTGTTATATGGCTGGCGGCAGGGGCTGGTGTGGGCAAGGCACTGTCCTATGCGATCAGTGTGTTGGTGATTAGCTGTCCCTGCTCGCTGGGACTGGCTACGCCGGTGGCGATCATGGTCGGCAACGGTATGGGAGCCAGACAGGGTATCCTCTTTAAGAATGCTGCCGCGTTGGAACAGACCGGTAAGACGGACTTTGTGGTATTGGATAAGACGGGTACCGTGACGGAAGGAAAGCCCAAGGTAACCGATCTGTATCCGGCAGAAGGAGTTTCACAGAAGGAACTGCTGCGCGTTGCTGCCGCATTGGAGAGCAGAAGCGAGCATCCTTTGGCCAGAGCTGTCTGTGAACATGCCGATGAAGAACAGCTGGCGGTGCCTCCGGTGGAGAATTTCCATGCTTTGCCGGGATGGGGTGTGGAAGGCACCGTGGAAGGGGCACCGGCAGCAGGCGGCAGCAGCGCCATGTTCACGGAGCGCAAATTGTTGACGGATGTTCTGCGCCGGGCAGGAGAGAAGACGGCGGAGGAAGGCAAGACGCCGCTCTATTTTGCGGCGGACGGCAGGATGCTTGGCATGATTGCCGTGGCGGACGTGGTGAAGGAAGACAGCGCCCAGGCCATCGGCGCACTGCGGCGTATGGGAATCCAGGTAGTTATGCTGACAGGAGACAACAGGCGGACCGCCAGAGCCATCGGCAGGCAGGTAGGACTGGATGCAGTGGTATCGGATGTCCTGCCTGGAGATAAGGAATCGGTGATCAGGAAATTGTCTGAGTGTGGCAAGGTGGCCATGGTCGGCGACGGGATCAACGATGCGCCGGCTCTCACGAGGGCGGATGTGGGGATTGCCATCGGGGCCGGTGCGGATGTGGCATTGGAAGCCGCGGACGTAGTGTTGATGAAATCCAGGCTTACGGACGTGTCGGCAGCGATACGGCTTTCCAGACAAGTGCTTAAGAACATTCATGAGAATCTGTTCTGGGCCTTTTTCTACAACTGTATCGGTATTCCGCTGGCGGCGGGGGTTCTGGTACCGCTCTTTGGCTTAAGCCTGAATCCCATGTTTGCGGCGGCCGCCATGAGCCTGTCCAGTTTCTGTGTGGTGACCAATGCCCTGCGGTTGAACTTCTTTGCCATGGGTTCAGACAGGCATGACAGAAAGAAAACCGAGGTTCCGATGCCGGAATTTATCACCGGCTTTATGGAAATAGAAAGTATGAATAAGGAGGAAGAGAAAATGGAGGCAAAGATGGTTAAGACCCTTAAAGTGGAAGGAATGATGTGTGCGCATTGTCAGGCGCATGTGAAGAAAGCGCTGGAAGGCGTTGAAGGAGTAACGCAGGTGGAAGTCAGCCTGGAAGACAAGACGGCAGAGGTTACGATGGAAACGCAGGTCGATGACCAGACGCTGGCTGCGGCGGTGACAGAGGCCGGTTACGAGGTTGTCAATATGTAAATATATTTTTGTAAAAAGTGTATAGGATCAATTGGGATTCTTCGGCAACTTGTCAGATGATGTGAAATTGATTGCATTATGTAAGCAATTTCTACAATGTAAAATGAAATCTTTGTGAATTTATGGCATAGCAAAGTAAAAAAAAGTCAGCTATACTATGTTCAGAGTCAACCGAGGTTGGCAGGTAGTACGATACTAAAAATTCTTTTAAAAAACAGGAGGCAATCATGGCAAGTTTATCTTTAAAGAATGTCTGCAAAGTATATCCGAACGGCTTTGAGGCAGTAAAAGATTTCAATCTTGAAATCGCAGATCAGGAGTTTATCATTTTCGTAGGACCTTCAGGTTGTGGCAAATCTACTACACTTCGTATGATCGCAGGTCTGGAAGATATCTCTTCCGGTGAGTTGAAGATCGGCGACAGAGTTGTTAATGATGTAGAGCCTAAGGACAGAGATATTGCAATGGTATTCCAGAACTATGCTCTGTATCCTCATATGTCTGTATATGATAACATGGCATTCGGACTTAAGTTAAGAAAAGTTCCGAAGGATGAGATCGACAAGATGGTTAAAGAAGCAGCTAAGATCCTTGACTTAACAGCTTTGCTTGATCGTAAGCCGAAGGCTTTGTCCGGTGGTCAGAGACAGCGTGTTGCCATGGGCCGTGCTATCGTTCGTAATCCTAAGGTGTTCCTGATGGATGAGCCGCTTTCCAACTTGGATGCTAAGCTGCGTGTGCAGATGCGTGTTGAGATCTCCAAACTGCATCAGAGACTGGGCACCACGATCATCTACGTAACACATGACCAGACAGAGGCTATGACACTTGGTACCAGAATCGTAGTTATGAAGGACGGTGTTGTTCAGCAGGTAGATACACCTCAGAATCTGTATCAGAAGCCTCAGAACCTGTTCGTAGCAGGATTCATGGGATCACCGCAGATGAACTTCATGGATGCAGTTGTTGAAGTGAAGGGTGATGTTGCAAGCCTTAAGATCGCTGGCAAGAGCATTCCGTTACCGGCTGCTAAGTCCAAGAAGCTGATCGCTGGCAATTACAATGGCAAGACCGTAACATTCGGTATCCGTCCTGAGGATGTATATGATTCCGAAGCATTTGTTTCATCCGCTCCTTGCGTATTTGAGTCTACCATTAAGGTTTATGAGCTGCTTGGTGCAGAAGTTTACTTATACTTTGATCTGGCTGAGTTCCCGATCACAGCAAGAGTAGATTCCCGTACAACTGCAAGACCTGGTGATACCGTTAAGTTTGCTTTTGATGTTGAGAAGATTCACGTATTCGACAAAGAGACAGAGCAGACAATTACCAACTAATTGAAATGATCATAAGGGGGATGCTTAGGCATCCCCCTTTTTTCGAAAATGTGTTATAATTGCCATATGACGTAAAGAGAAGACTACGGTGATTCTTCTATGCCGTTGTTGTGACATGGGTAAAATATTCAGGAAGAGAGGTTGCGGAATGATTTCCAGTCAGGTGATTAGGAGCAGTATTGAAGAGCTTAAAACGATTTCCAAGGTAGATCTGTGTGTGTGGGATCTGGAGGGCAAGGTAGTTGCGGCTACTTTTGAACCTGAGGAGATAACGACGGCCCTGATCGAGGGGTTTGTTAATTCTCCTGCAGACAGCCAGGTGATAGGAATGCACCATTTATTGAAAGTATTAGACGAAGATGAAGTGCTGTTTATTCTGGATGCCAAAGGGAGCAGTGAGGAGGCATATATGCTGGGGCGGATCGCGGTCAGCCAGCTGCAGCACCTGATCATTGCTTATAAGGAGAGATATGACCGCAATAATTTCTTCCAGAATCTTCTGCTTGATAATATGCTTCTGGTGGATATTTATAACCGGGCGAAGAAACTGCATATCGAAGCCGCTGTTCCCCGTGCGATCTTTTTGGTTGAGACGGACAAAGAGAAAGAGAAGGAAAAGGATTTTACGGCGACGGAGTTGTTGAACAGTATGTTCTCTACGCAGGTCGGGGACTATATTACCGCAGTGGATGAGAGCAATGTCATCGTAATCAAGGAGCTGACGCCGGAAGACGACTATACCAAGCTGGAGCAGGTGGCAAATACCATTGTTGATATGATGAATATGGAAGCGATGATGAATGTGCGCGTAGCATATGGCACTATCGTCGGAGAGTTGAAAGAGGTATCCAAGTCTTATAAAGAGGCGAAGATGGCCCTGGATGTAGGGAAGATCTTCTATGCGGAGAAGAAGGTCAGCGCTTATAATACGTTGGGAATTGGCCGTCTGATCTATCAATTGCCGATCAATCTGTGCCGTATCTTCATAGATGAGATCTTTGGCTCTAATGTACCGAGCGAGTTGGATGATGAGACGCTGACAACGATCAATAAGTTCTTCGAGAACAATCTGAATGTATCTGAGACTTCCAGGCAGCTCTTTGTGCACCGTAATACGCTGGTGTACCGGATTGAGAAGCTGGAGATGAGCACGGGACTGGATATCCGTACTTTTGAGGACGCCCTGACGTTCAAGATCGCATTGATGGTTGTAAGTTATATGAAATATCTGGATACCCTGGAGTATTGATATCATAATTGTATAGCGGATTTATTTATGCCGGATAGATGTTTATCCGGCATTTTTTTTGTTTGCAGCGCATATATACGTAATACATGTATCTTTGAAAAAACAGAACCGGAATATAGGAACAAGGGGGAGGACATGTATCAGAAAGAGATCATTTACATGGGGCTATACAAGGACGGGAACCGGATCGGAAACGCCGGATTCCTGAAAGTGGAGAACAAAGACACGGAAAGCAGACTCGATTTAAAGTTGAAGAATATTCCTCCTGCGATCAGGGGAAGGTTTCCGATCCGATTCCACAACGGAACCGAATGGAAGGAAGTAAGCGGTATTGCCGTACAGGAGGGGAGTGGGAGCTGGACGGAGCAAATAGCATCCCCCATAGAACGGGTACAGATCCAGATCGTTTTTTCGGACGGATATTTTCTGGAAGGTAAGGGCAAGGGAGCGATAGAAACCGCCTCCTGGGAGAAGGCAAAGAAGAATGAGGAACCGTCGGTGACGAGGGAAGAATCGCGGAGCGAGAAACCAGGGCTAAGAGCAGTAAGGGAAGTGCAGAAAAACAGTCCACAGAGATCAGAGGAGGATACGCAGAAAAACAGTCCACAGAGATCAGAGGAGGATATGCAGAATAACAGGCCGCAGAGAATCACAGAGGAAGCACAGGATAGCAGGCCGCAGAGAATCACAGAAGAAGTACAGGATAGCAGACTACGGAAGCTGGTAGAGGATATGCAGGATAACAGGCTACAGAGGTTCACGGAGGATACATGGAGTAACAGGCCGCAGAAGATTACGGAGAATACGCAGGATAACGAGCACGAGCCAGGGAGAGCGGTGGAAGAGACAACGGATAACAGAGTGGGGATGCAGAAGACCGTTATAATAACAGAGGAACTTAAGAGACCGGATAGAGACCGGAATCCTGTGATGCCGGCTCGTCTGCCGGAGACACCGTCCGGGTATAGTCTTAAGGAGGACAAGTGGGAACAGATCCTGGACAGCTATGAGCAGATTCACCCTTATGGTGATGAGAGGGTCTATGTCAAATTGGAACCCAGGGATTTTATCATTCTCCAGTCAAACTACCAGCATTTGGTAAATAACAGCTTCCTGCTGCATGGTTTCTATAATTATCGTTATGTAATACTGGGGAAGGAGCAGGATTTCTACCTCGGAGTACCGGGCGTGTTCTATGAACGGGAGAAGATGGTAGCATTGATGTTTGGCTTTGAAGCCTTTGAGTGCCCGGGCGGAATCGCCAGAGCAGGAGAATTCGGCTACTATCTCAGGAAGGTGGAGTTATAACAAAGGAGCCGGGTGGAGATGGACTTTAATGCATACGCCGAGTGGTTTTGGCATGACATTAATTTACACATAATTTTCATAAGTATAGTCCCAGACAGGAATGTATGGTATACTATAGCAAACAGAATGCCGTAGAAACAGGCATTTGTGTACAAAAGTGTAAAAGAGGGATGAGAAAATGAAAATTGCAGTTCTGATTGGGAATATGAGTTTTGATTCTCAAAAGCGAATGGCCAACGGCATACTGGACAAAGCGCTCTTAGACCGGGCGACCGTGCATATATTCATCAGTGAAGGCGGACATTATGCGCAGCATTCTGATTATGGGGATGGGGAGTATAATATCTATAGACTGCCGGACTTCACGAAATATGACGGCGTAATCTTAAGCAGCGATACGATTTATGATCCGGAGCTTGTAGAACAGATCAAACAGGGGATCAGTGAGGCGGGAATTCCCTGTGTTGATCTGAGCGCGGGCAGTTCCGATTCTAAGTTCATGCATGTGGAGATGGAGAATACAATTGGCATTATGGAGATCACACAGCACCTGATCTCGCGTCACAATGCCAGAAATATTTATTTCATTGCCGGGCCGGCAGATATAGAAGCGGCGAATGAGCGGCTGCGTTCCTGGCAGGATACGATGTCCAGAAATCGAATCGGCTGGGATATGGAGCATATTTATTATGGAGACTACAGCCTCGAGAGCGGTATAAGAGCAGCCGGCAAGTTTCTGCGGGAGGCCCGCAGTATGCCTGATGCGATTATGGCAGCCAATGACGAGATGGCGGTGGGTGCAGTATTAGCGCTTAAAGCTGCCGGGTACAGGGTTCCCGAGGACATTATCGTGACGGGATATGATGACAGCAGCATTGCCGAATATCACTATCCGAGATTGACGACCGTGCGCAGGGGTGAATATGAAGCCGGGAATGCGGCTTATACGAAGATCGCGTCGCTGCTTCGGGGAGAAACGGTAGAGAAATACACGGTGATGCAGGGACACCCGGTTTTTGCAGGTTCCTGTGGATGCGATATGGAATCGAAGCGCAGCGGGACAGAATTACAGGAAAAATATATCAGCAGCTATATAGATTCATACAGGAATCTGGAAATTCTTAAGAATTCAGCGGCGGAGTTCACGGGTCTGACAGATTTTGAGGAGTTTTTGGAGAGCCTTGAACAGCATATGCGGTATATGGGGGTGGAATATTTCTATCTGTGCATGTGCAGTAATACCGATGAATATCATGCGGAACTGGAGCGGATGGCGGCAGGCGAGGAGCAGACGCGGGATGTCTCGGCTTATACGGAAGAAATATGGGTGCCGTTTGCTTATGAAGACGGTGAAGTGACCAGCTACGGCCCATTCCATAAGAGCGAGCTGCTGCCGGAAGAGTGTAAGATGAGAAGAAAGGGTATGGTCGCGGTTGTGATGCCGCTGCATTACGGGAATTACTGTTTTGGTTATTGTGTGACCGGGAATTACCGAGTAGCCATTGAGGGGAAGTTTTCTCATACTTTTATGCTGAATCTGGATAATGCACTGGAGACGGTCTACAGACATGATGTAATGAAAGCCATGATGGAGCGTCTGCGCAGCAGCTGGCTTCGAGATGAATTGACCGGCGTGTATCGTGAAACGGTTTTCCGTAAGAGGGCGGAAGAACTGATGCAGGAAGCGTGCGGGTTAAAGAAGACTGTCGGCATTATTTTCGCGGATATAGACGATCTGAAAGACGTAAATGATACGTATGGCCGTGAACAGGGAGACGTTCTGATCAAAGCGCTGGCCTCTGCCATGGAGCAGACTTTAGACAGCGGAGAGCTGATCTGCCGGCTGGGCGGAGATGAATTCATCATCATGAAGACAGGGTGCAGTGAAGAGGAACTGCAGGACCACATAGAACGTATTGAGACAGTGATCACATACTATAATGTGGTGAGCGTGAGATCCTTCAAATTAAGCGCCAGCCTTGGATATTATCTGGAGGAAGCCGGTCAGGCAGAACTGGATGAGATTCTGGAAAAGGCAAATGACGGTATGTACCGCAATAAGAAGACGAAGAAAATGTCACTGGCCGAACAGGCAGAAATATAAAGTAAAATTATATTATGAAGTAAAAAATATATTATAAAGTAAGAAATATGTCATGTATTAGACAGAAAGTGATAAGGCAATAAAGCGCACGCAAAGACCGTGCGCTTTATGTCGAATTTAACCCACATACGTTACCTTTACAGTTAACTCCGCCAGGCACCCTCACGGCACATGAAAGATTCCACTTAGTGCTGCTGTGTTCCCACCCTGACACGGTTCATGGATTTCCATTGCGTGAGACCCGAACTTCAACGCCACTTATAAAGGGCAGCTACGCAAGCGTACACCCTCGATAAAGCATCACCCCCACTAGAGCGGATTGTGGGTACAGGGCACCGCTAACGCCCCGGCTGCACGGTCTTTATAGTATACTGTTTTTTGTAGTATCTGTCAACCGGAATCGTTCAATCCGATCGCGGAGAATCATAGATGAATCATAGATTCTCATTGTCTATCATTCGATATCCGATGCCGATCTCCGTGAAAATATATTGCGGATCGGCCGGGTTCTGTTCCATTTTCCGACGTATATTTGCCATATTGACGCGCAGAATGCGGTTGTTACTGTCCGCAAAAGGACCCCATACGTGGGTGATCAGAGTGTCATAGGTTATAACCTTGCCGGCATTGCGTGCCAGGAAAGTCAGGATCTTATATTCAATCTGCGTGAAATGGATGATATTTCCGTTTACGGTCACAAGATGCTTTTCATAATCGATCACAAGATTTTTTGCTTCATAGCGGTTTTCTACGGGCATAGGAACGCTGCCGTTAATATTGGAACGGCGCAGAGCGGTACGTATCCTGGCCATCAACTCGGAGGTGCCAAAAGGCTTCGTGATATAATCATCGGCGCCGGCATCTAACGCTTCTACTTTTTCCTGTTCCTGAGTCCTTGCGGAGATGACGATAATGGGAACATTGCTCCATTCCCTTATATTGCGTATCACTTCCAGGCCATCCATATCGGGAAGGCCAAGATCTAACAGAATCAGATCAGGGCAGGCGGAAGCGGCTAAAGACAGGCCGTTTCTGGCATTGCCGGCAAAATTTACTTTATAATCCTGTGTGCGCAGCGTAGTCATGATAAAATTACAGATATTGCGTTCGTCTTCGATCAGCAGAACTTCGTGTTTGAGATTCATAGTAGTTTTCCTTTTTGCTCTGAAAATATGTGATGGAACCGTAATCGTAACAGGTTATGGATGTTTGGGAAGCGTAAAGTAAAATTCCGCTCCAAGGGGATGGTTGCGGGCACTGATCGTGCCGCCGTGGGCTGTGAGGATGGTCTTACAGATGGACAGGCCGATGCCCATTCCCTTGTTGGAGTCGGATTCTTTGTTTCCGATATAGGAATTACCGTCGAAAATATTCTTCAATCGTTCCGGATCGATTCCGATCCCATAATCCTTGACATGAAAAGCCACATTTGCATCGTCGGTATCCACGTAGCATAGAATAGGATCCTGGCTTTGAGAGTGGATAATGGCATTTTCCAGAAGATTGATCAGCACCTGTTCGATCAAAATAGCGTCCATGGGAATGATCAGCAGTTCATCCGGCACGGAGACATTGACGGAAGCTTCCGGGATCCTCTTTTTCAGGCGCATGATAGCGGCGGATACGATCTCTTCCACGGATTCGTCCGTCTTCTTGACGGTGGAGGACCGGTCATGGATTCTGGTCACGGCAAGCAGATTTTCGACCATGTTGAGCAGCCAGTTCGCGTCTTCATGGATATGGGTGAGAATAGCGACTTTCTCCTCTTCCGGGAGCAGATCCTTGTTTTCCAGATAGGAAGAGCTGGCACCGATAATACCGGTCAGCGGTGTGCGCAGATCGTGGGATACGGCCCGCAGCAGATTCGCCCGCATTTTTTCTTTCTCGGTCTCCGAGAGCAGCTTGTCCTTCTCGGCGATCATATGCGCCTGTTCCTTGATGTTGGCGGTCATCGTGCTGGTAAGCAGCGTTACACCGAGCATCTCCAGAAACGTGATTGGATAGCCGGACAACGTGAAATTCAGCTCATAATAAGGGTAAGTAAACAGGAAATTGACACAGATCACGGCGACCACGGAAGAGATCAGACCGGGCAGATACCCGTCTGTAAAGCGGACGATAGTGATCAGGGCCAGGATATAGATCAAAGAAATATTTCCTGAGTTTTCCGGAACATAATGAGAAAATAAAAAGGCAAATAAGGTTGCGACAATCAATCCCGAAAGGGTAACGACGCAGTTCTTCATGGCTGTGGACATGTAAGGCATTCTCCTGTCAGTTGTAGTGGCCGGTAACATGCAGCGTGTTGTCGGAATAACAGGTGCATGTCATAAGGATGTGCATCTTAGCGTTCAGTATACCTTATTTTACAGGAAAGCAAAACAGGAAACGTTGTTAAAAAAACGCTAAGAAAGCGATAAGAGAGTATCAAGGAAATGCTAAAGATACGTTAAAAAGAAGCTGATAAACTGTAAAAGCATACAGGCTTGTGATAACATTAAGATAGAATAAATTCTCTGAGGATTGGTACATAGGGAGGAAAGCAGAATGCAGATGGATATGTGGTCCATAATTTCGATCGTACTCGTTATAGTCGGGTTTTTTGGCGGTATCTGGTATGAGCACAGGTAGAATGGAGGGGAAGAAATGGGAATTGTAGAACTTATGATCGTTGGGCTGGTGTTCGTTTCTTTAGGCGGATGTCTGGTATATTCCCTGATCAGCAATGGAAAGTAAAGAGGATAATCTTACGGGACAGATAAAGAGCAGGCCGATCGAGAAAGGCCTGCTCTTTGTGTGATTATCTACTCATACAGAGTATATCTGAACTTAAAGTGGCGATAAATTTTCCATACAATTAGCACCGGGAAACTGATCAACAGATAAGCCGTGCTAAGTGCGCCCGCCAGGCCGCCGACCAGGCAAATAATCATCATTCCAATACTCATAGGATAGGTTCCTCTCTTTCCTGTCTGATATAATTTTCTGCCTGCAGTGTACTGCAGACAGCTGTCAATTCGTACTGCTATTATAGGAAATGATGAGGGGCAGGGGAATAGGAAACGACTTATCTTAGCATAAGTTTGACAAAATAGAAGCGGAATGTTAACAGAATATTAGCACTATTTTAACAGTGATTGCCATCAGGGGAAAAAACAGATATACTATACGCAGAAGTTTTGCAGGGCCGAAAGCGGAATGAAAAAAGAGCCGAAACTTACGCTTCGGCTCTTTAGCGGAGTTGGAGGGATTCGAACCCTCGTGCCCCGGAGGGCTAACGCATTTCGAGTGCGCCCCGTTATGACCACTTCGATACAACTCCGTACCAATAGCATTATAGTTTGAATTTGAAAGATTGTCTACTGTTTCCTCACATTTTTTTGATTTTTATGACTGAACTGTTATATTTCTATTCATATTGCGCATTCGTCTTGCGCGGCGGGGCGGTCTGGGTAAACGGGGGAACAGACGGAGGTACATTATGACGCAGGATGAAAAATATATGAGGGAGGCGCTGAAACAGGCTAAAAAGGCCTATGCGTTGGGGGAAGTGCCGATCGGATGCGTGATCGTCTATCAGGACAAGATCATCGGCAGAGGATATAACCGGCGCAATACGGACAAGAATACGCTTGCCCATGCCGAGATCACGGCCATCAACAAAGCCAGCAGGAAGATGGGAGACTGGCGGTTGGAGGACTGCACATTGTATGTGACGTTAGAACCTTGCCAGATGTGTGCGGGGGCCATCGTGCAGGCGCGGATCACGGAAGTGGTTATGGGCAGTATGAATCCGAAAGCCGGATGCGGCGGTTCAATCCTGAATATTTTGGAGATGCCGGAATTTAATCATCAGGTACAAGTCAAAAGGGGTGTGCTTGCCGAGGAGTGCACACAGATGCTGACACTCTTTTTCAAGGAATTGCGGATGCGTAACAAGCTGGAGAAAGAAGCGCTACGGGAAAGAAGAATGCCCGAATCATGATAAGAAATAAGAAGAATCGGTTGAGATGAATGGAAAAATAGAATATAATAGTACATGAAGCCAGTGTACCAGGGGTATTCTTTCGGTGTGAGAAAGAAGTACAGGGTAAGCGACTATAAGATACTATAATGTAAGGAGGAAGCATTGATGAAAAGAATTGGTATGTTGACCAGCGGTGGTGACTGTCAGGCGCTGAACGCGGCAATGCGCGGCGTAGTGAAATGTCTTTCCTGCAGTGGCGAAGACGTTGAGATCTATGGATTCCTGGATGGCTATAAGGGCCTGATCTACGGGGATTTCCGTATGCTGACAGGACATGATTTCGCGGGGATCCTGACCAAGGGCGGCACGATCCTTGGCAGCTCCAGGACGCCTTTCAAACTTATGCGTGAGCCGGATGAGAACGGTCTTGATAAGGTGGAAGCCATGAAACAGAACTACTATAAGCTGAAATTAGACTGCATGGTGATTCTGGGCGGTAACGGCACGCACAAGACGGCGAACATGCTCCGTGAAGAGGGGTTGAACGTGATCACGCTGCCGAAGACAATCGATAACGATCTGTGGGGCACGGATATGACGTTCGGTTTCCAGAGTGCGGTTAATATCGCGACGGATTGTATCGACTGCATCCACACTACGGCATCGTCCCATGCACGTATTTTTATCGTTGAAGTAATGGGCCATAAGGTGGGATGGCTCACACTTAATGCCGGCATGGCAGGTGGAGCGGACATTATCCTGATCCCGGAGATCCCTTATGATATCAATAAAGTCATCAAGGCAATCAACGAGCGTGAGGCGAGAGGATCCAGATTCACCATTATGGCAGTGGCGGAAGGCGCGATTTCCAAGGAGGATGCGAAGCTGTCCAAGAAAGAATATAAGAAGAAGATGGAGAACTATCCGTATCCGTCGGTTTCCTACGAGGTCGCTGACAAGATCAGGAAGAAGAGCGGTAAGGATGTGCGCGTGACTGTTCCGGGGCATACACAGCGTGGCGGCAGTCCTTGTCCTTATGACCGTGTATTTGCTACCAGGCTCGGCGCAGAGGCAGGTAAGCTGATCCTGAAGGGCGAGTATGGATTTATGGTAGGATACAAGAACAGAGAAGTGGTGAAGGTATCGCTTGAGGATGTTGCCGGCAAGTTGAAGATGGTATCTCCGGATGCTACGATCGTCAAAGAAGCAAAGATGGTCGGTATCAGTTTCGGCGATTAACGAACAAATATAAGAAAGGCAGAGCGAAGAATGTCATATACCGCTCTTTATCGGAAGTTCCGCCCGGATTGTTTCGAGGACGTGAAGGGACAGGAACACATAGTTACTACATTACAGAATCAGATCAAAGCGGAACGGGTAGGCCATGCCTACCTGTTCTGCGGAACGCGTGGAACAGGTAAGACGACGATTGCCAAGATTTTTGCGAAAGCAGTGAATTGTGAACATCCGGTGGACGGGAGTCCCTGCGGAGAGTGCGCGGCCTGTAGATCGATCGCGGCAGGCGCCAGCATGAATGTGATCGAGATCGATGCGGCCTCCAACAATGGCGTGGATAATATTCGCGAGATCGTAGAGGAAGTATCCTATTCTCCGGCCGAAGGAAGATATAAGGTCTATATTATCGACGAGGTTCATATGCTTTCCATCGGGGCGTTTAATGCGCTTCTTAAGACATTGGAGGAACCGCCGTCTTATGCTATTTTTATTCTGGCGACGACAGAAGTGCACAAGATCCCGATTACCATTCTGTCCCGCTGCCAGCGATATGATTTCAGGCGGATCACCATCGACACGATCACGGCAAGGCTGCAGGAGCTGATGGAGGCGGAACAGATTCAGGTGGAAGAGAAGGCGCTGCGCTATGTGGCGAAGACGGCTGACGGTTCCATGCGGGATGCCCTGAGTCTGTTAGACCAGTGTATTGCGTTCCATTTCGGCCAGGAACTGACGTATGACAAAGTGTTGAACGTGCTGGGGGCTGTAGATACGGAAGTGTTTGGCAGGCTGCTTGGGTTTGTGGTCAGGCAGGATGTGACCGGCTGTATCGGACTGCTGGAAGAGATCGTCATGCAGGGCAGGGAGTTAACGCAGTTTGTGACTGACTTTACATGGTATCTGCGGAACCTTCTGCTGGTGAAATCTTCTGATGACATCGAGGATGTGATCGATGTTTCGTCGGATAATCTGATCAGACTGCGGGAAGAGGCAGGCATGTTGGAGAGTGATGCGATCATGCGCTATATCCGGATCTTCTCCGAGTTGTCGGGGCAGATCAAATATGCGGTGCAGAAGCGTATCATGATCGAGATCGCACTGATTAAAGTCTGCCGGCCCGGTATGGAGAAAGATTACGAATCTCTTACGGAGCGGATCCGTATTATGGAAGAGAAGCTGGAAAACGGTATTGCGGCACTGCCGCCAGCAAGCCACGCAGACAGTGCTGCGGGAAGCGGTGGCTGGGAGACTGCATCGGTCCCTAAAGAGAGGCCGGCGCTTCCCAAGGCAATTCCGGAGGACGTACAGACGATCGTCAGCAGATGGCCGGCGATCGTGGGGCAGACAACCATGCCCATGAAGCAGTATCTTAAAGACGCCAGGCTCAGCCTGGGGGGAGATAATAAATTGTCGATAGTCGTGGAAGACGGGCTGGCTTCGGACTATTTTCTGAAACAGGAAGGACATAAGGAAATATTGGTGCAGATCTTGTCGGAGACCGTTGGTAAGGAAATCGATGTGACGATACTGAGTGTACCCGATCAGAATACTTTTGTACAGAATTATGTGGACTTGAGTCAGGTGATCCATATGAACATAGAAGAGGAAGAGGAATAAACAGGCGCAGACAGATGGACGCCTGCAGGAAATGATAAGAAGAAAAGGAGACTGATATGGCAAAACGTGGAGGATTTCCGGGCGGCGGTATGCCGGGCAACATGAGTAATCTGATGAAACAGGCGCAGAGAATGCAGCGTCAGATGGAGGAGAGTCAGAAGGAACTGGAGACGAAGGAATTCGTGGCGAAGGCAGGAGGCGGCGCGGTAGAAGTGACCGTGACCGGCAAGAAGGAGATCACCAGGGTAAAACTGTCTGAGGAAGTGGTGGATCCGGACGATATTGAGATGCTGGAAGATCTTGTTATGGCGGCGGCCAATGAAGCGCTCCGCATGGCAGATGAGGCAAACGCAGAGATCATGAACAAGATGACAGGCGGTCTGGGCGGAGGCTTTCCCTTCTGATGGATTTGTACAGCGGATACATTAATAAGTTAATAGAAGAACTGGCAGGGCTTCCGGGTATCGGCTCCAAGTCTGCCCAGAGGCTGGCGTTTCATATTATCAATATGCCGAAGAGCCGGGTGGACCGTCTGGCGCAGGTGATCGTAGACGCGAAGGAGAATGTGCGTTACTGCAAGGAGTGTTACACGCTGACGGACCAGGATGTCTGTCCGGTCTGTGCCAGCATCAACAGGGATCACGGTACGATCATGGTGGTGGAGAATACAAGGGATCTGGCGGCATATGAGAAGACCGGTAAATACAAAGGCGTCTATCATGTGCTCCATGGCGCGATATCGCCTATGATCGGAATTGGCCCGGGCGATATCAAACTTAAGGAACTGATGCAGAGACTGGAAGGCAGTGTGGATGAGGTGATCATTGCTACGAATTCCAGCCTGGAAGGTGAGACGACCGCGATGTATATCAGCAAATTGATCAAACCGACGGGGATCAGGGTGACAAGAATCGCCAGCGGCGTGCCGGTGGGCGGCGATCTGGAATATATCGATGAAGTGACTCTGCTTCGTGCACTGGAAGGCAGGGTGGAACTGTAGCAGTCTGAAAAGGAGGAAAACATGGGAGTAGTAAAAGAAAAATTCGGGGTTACAAAGGATGGCAGGGAAATCTACGCATTTACCCTGTCCAATGCAAACGGCGTGCGTGCCAGAGTCATCAATTACGGGGCGATTCTGGTTAATCTTTTTGTGCCGGACAAGGACGGTAATGCAGAAGACGTGGTGCTGGGATTTGATACGCTGGAAGGATATTACGATAACGGTAGTTTCTTCGGCGCTACGATCGGTCCGAACGCTAACAGGATTGGAGATGCCTGTTTTGAGATCGCCGGCAAAACATATCAGATTGATGTCAATGACGGCAAGAACAATCTGCACAGCCATCGCGAAGAGGGATATCATAAGCAGGTATGGGATGCGGAAGAAGGAACGGACAGCGTTACCTTTACGCTGGAAGGAACGGACGGCGCGATGGGCTTCCCCGGCAATAAGAAAGTTGTCATGACATACAGCCTGTCGGAAGACAACGCTTTGCAGCTTAAGTATCATGCATCGTCGGATGCGGATACCGTAATCAATTTGACGAATCACACCTATTTTAATCTGGCAGGACATAAGGCCGGGAAGATCGAGGATCATTTGCTCCGGATCAATGCTTCCCATTATACACCTACGGACGCAGGCTCGATCCCTACCGGAGAAATCGCGCCTGTGGCGGGCACGCCGATGGATTTTACACAGGCTAAGCCGATTGGGCGGGATATCAACGCCGACTTTGAGCAGTTGAAACTGGCGCAGGGGTTTGATCATAACTTTGTACTTGACGGTGAGGCCGGAACCGTGAGAGAGATCGCGGAAGTTCAGGATCCGAAGAGCGGCAGGAAGATGCAGGTTCTTACCGATCTGCCTGGTGTGCAGTTCTATGCCGGCAACTGTATCAAAGAAGAGGTGGGTAAGGAGAACTTCCTTTATGGACCGCGCATGGGACTTTGTCTCGAAACACAGTATTATCCGGACAATATCCATCATCCGGAGTTCCCCTCAGCCGTGTTTGGTCCGGGCAGGGATTATGATTCGGTGACGATCTACAAGTTTATATAAGCAGCGCTGAAAGCAGATGTGGAATAGAAGGAGGTGTGCCGGGCACATCTCTTTCTATTTCATAATGATAAGGGGCAAATTTATTTCCCGTTCCCTGCAGTTACCGCAGAATGCAGCATATTTTGCACAAAGGACATGTTATAGTAAAGTTATCGTGACAGTGCAGCACATGCCGGACTGTTACAATTTATCATGCTATAAATCTGCCCGGACGCAGGTGCAGATGTGGATTTTGTGGAATGGAGTGAGACAAATGCGACAGCCATCGATCGTCATTCACAAAGGAAGAGGGGAAGAAAAGTACGAGCTTTATGTGGAAGATTATGTCATTTCCTTTTTAAAAAACAAAGCAGACGGTTTGGATCTTACGGATCTTAGTTTCTACGGATCAAAAGAAGGCAGCAGGTATGTTGTCTATGGGGCCGGACGGCAAGGCAATCTTGCCGTTTTTGACAAATATGAACTGCTTGGGGAAATCGGCTGTCGGTTGGACAGGACAGGACCCGTATTTCTGATCAGGGAGGCGGACGGCGCCTATGAGATCAAGGGATATAAGATTTTTTATCATGATAACGAAGAGATGCAGGATTATTTGATTCATCAGAATCAGGAAGAGAAAAAGCAGTCGTTTATGGGGGAGGCAGGTTCTGTGCCGGACAGCTTTGGCGGGCAGCGTTTCACAAACAGGGTTTTTCCGGCGCATGGGACGCGTTATCATAACGCGATTTCTCTGCAGGTAGGGATCGTTTTTGTTGTTTTGGTTGCGATCGTCATTAACTCGGCCAATAGCTATGGTAAGATGGAACAGCTGAATCAGTCTGCAGCGGAAGTTTTCTTCGTTATGGAAAATCAGGAAACGGATGGGCCGGCCGGAACGGACGAGACGGCCCGGGGGAAGGAACAGAACGATATCATAGTAGAGCGGGAAAGTCTGCACGGTGATATAAGCGACAGTGGTCTGCACAGTGATATGAGCGACAACGGACTACAGGATGGTCTGACTGAGGATACTGTATTGCAGGATAATGTGCTGTATGAGAATACGATGCAGGGGCAGGGGAATGGATCGGCCGAAGCGGCGGCGCATGAAACGGAAACGGATGTGGCGGCAGATATAACGGAGGAATCTGCGTCAGGCGATGATGAGGGTCTGCAGGAGGAAACAAAGAAAGACGAACAAGCGGATGATGAAATACAGCAGACAGAAGAGGCAGAAGCTGACGGAGAGCTGCAGCAGGAAGAAGAGGATGATGGTAAACAGACTGCAGAGGAAGGCGTGGAAGCGTTATCGAGAAATGTGGCTAGATATTATGAAGTGGAACGTGGAGATACGTTGTACCTGATCAGTCAGAAAATCTACGGAGACACCGCGCATGTAAAGAAGATCTGTGAGTTGAACCAGATTACGAATCCGGATAATATTCGTTATGGACAAAAAATAATACTGCCATAGAAGAAACTATGCTACAATAGGACATGGAAAAAACATAACGCTGTGATAAAGAGGAACAACGCATGGCAAACGTTAGGGATTACCTGAAAAGAAAAAGAGAGAGAAAAGAAGAGCAGGGCAGGATCAGTTACAGGGAGAGGATCAAGAGTCATAAGTTCACTGTTTTTTACCGGATATTTCTGGTGATCATACTGCTTACGGCAGTCGGGGTGGTCTTGTATCACCAGTGGAAGAACAAAGTATATACGGAAAGTACGGTAGTTTTTACCACGGAGGTACATATTACACAGGATTCTACGATGGTTCCCTTTGCAGGACATCTTCTGACATATAGTAAGGACGGAGCCGGATGTATGGATATCCGGGGGAATGCGATCTGGAACCAGACGTTTGAGATGCAGAACCCTATTGTAGATATCTGTCAGAATGTGGCGGCGATCGGGGATTACAACGGAAGAACGATCTATGTCATGAACACCAGCGGAATCATGGGAAGTATAACGACCAACAGACCGCTGCGGGATTTCTGTGTGGCATCTAACGGGGTGGTTGCAGTGGTTTTAGATGATACGGATGTCACGTTGATCTGTCTGTATGACTCTCAGGGGCAGGAACTGGTGAAATTCAGGACAACCATGAAGGACAGTGGGTATCCGGTCAGCGTATCCATCTCTCCCAGTGGGGAATTGGCCTGTGTATCGTACTTGTTTGTAGACAGCGGGCAGATGAAATCCAGTGTGGCATTTTACAATTTTGGTCCTGTCGGCAAAAATAATGTTAATAATTATGTGAGTGGATATGACTACCTGAATTCCATAGTTCCGCTTACGAGTTTCCTGGATAACAGTTCGGTATTTGCGGTCTCCGATGACCGGATCATGTTTTTCAACGGCGCGCAGAAGCCTGTCAGTATCGCTGAAAAGCTGCTTGCGGACAGTGTCCAGGGCGTATATTATGGAAGTGAGTATATTGGTTTGGTATTCAACAGTACGCAGAGTACTAACAGGTATCGGCTGGAAGTATATCATAAGTCAGGGGAGTTGAAACAGTCGATAGAATTTGACATAGATTTCAGGGATATTCTATTCCATGAGGATCAGATCATTATTTATAATGAATCCGAGTGTCGTATCTATAATAGCAACGGAGCGGAGAAATACAGCGGAAACTTTCCGAAATCGGTGCTGCTTCTGATACCGCAGAATTCCATGCGGCGCTATATGGTCGTGACGCCTGATTCTATTGATACGATTGAATTGAAATAAAGAGTTAAGAAACAGGAGAGTAGTGGTCTGAATGGTCCAATTAGTTTTTGCATTGATCGTCTTTCTCATATTTATATGGAGAATCAAAAAAGGTTTTGCCAATGGCATTATGAAGGAAATTGTTACAATTTTATCGGGAGTGGCATCTTTAATCAGCGTTGCGCTGTTGCTTTTCGCAGTCACAAGCGTGATGGCTAAGGCGATGAGCACGCTGACGCTGAGTGTAATCGGGCTGATCGTGGTCGGTATTGTTTTTAAAATATGCAGTCTCATCTTCACGCCGGTGCTGGCTCTCAGTAATTTTTCGATTATAGAGGGGCTGAATAAATTGCTGGGCGCTGCTATGGGCGCCGTAGAGGCCTGTGTCCTCGGCGGATTGCTGTATTATGGGCTTGGATATGTGGGAGTCTATGTCTTTTAAAAAGCAGTCTGAAAATAGTGCCTGAAAATAGTGTAAAAAATTATAGAAAAACTTGTTGACAAATGACAGAAGTCGGTGCTATTATATAAACCTACCGCGCG